>NZ_JAZDUE010000016.1:0-144600 GCF_036350515.1 Gordonia prachuapensis
GCACGACATCCCAGCAGCAATCACACCCTCTCGGCCGACCACCAGGGGCACGGTCTCGATCCAGAACTCGCCATCAACGGTTCCGTAGGCACGAGTGCTCACCCAGCAGCAGCCACCAACACCAAGTTGAAGTACCCCAGGTTTAGTTCCGACTTCTATAGGAGGATGGAGCTATGCCACGTCAGTATCCGCCGGAGTTCCGGCAGAGGTGTGTGCGCATGTTGGAGACGGCGTTGGAGGCTGACGTCGAGCTCTCGGAGTTCGAGGCGATCCGTCAGGTCGCCGGTCGGCAGAAGATCGCTGAGGAGACGCTGCGGCGGTGGCGGCGTAAGGCGCAGGTCGATGCCGGTCAGCGGCGCGGTACGTCCAGTGATGAGCATGCCGAGATCCGGCGGCTGAAGAAGCGGGTTGCTGAGCTGGAACAGACCAACGAGTTGTTGAAATCGGCGAGCGCGTTTTTCGCTGCGGAACTCGACCGGCCCACGACGAGATGATCGCGTTCATCGATACCCACCGCGATCACTTCGGGGTCGAGTTCATCTGCCGCACATTGCGTGCGGCGGGTGTGGGATTTCTGACCTCACGCGGCTACCGGGCGGCCAAAGCCCGCACCATCTCGGCCCGGGCACAGCGCGATGCGCAGCTGATCGAGGTCATCAGCACAATCCATGCCGACAACTTCTCGGTCTACGGGGTCAAGAAGATGCACGCCGCGTTGCGTCGGGCCGGCCACGACGTGGGCCGCGAACGAACCCGCCGGCTGATGCGCTGCGCCGGGGTGCAGGGGGTGCAGCGCGCGGCGAAGGTGTTCACCACCCGCCCGGATCCGATCGCATCGGTACCGGCTGACCGGGTCAACCGTCGATTCCAGGCCGATCAACCGAACCGGCTGTGGGTCGTCGACATCACGTATGTGCGCACCTGGCAGGGCTTCGCCTACACCGCGTTCGTCACCGACGCCTGTACCCGGATGATCGTGGGCTGGCAGGTCGCCTCGACGATGCGGACCGAGGACCTGCCGTTGCAGGCGTTCAATCATGCTGTGTGGCAGTCCGGTACCGATCTATCCGGGTTGACACATCATTCCGACCGAGGGTCGCAATATTTGTCGCTGACCTATACCGACCGGTTGATCGAGTTGGGAATCATTCCCTCGGTCGGCACCGTCGGCGACTCTTACGACAACGCCCTCGCCGAGAGCGTCAACGCCGCCTACAAGACCGAACTGATCCGCCACCGCCGACCCTGGCGCACCGTCGAGCAGGTCGAGCTGGCCACCTGCGAATGGGTCTGCTGGTACAACCATCAGCGCCTGCACGAAGCCCTCGGCTACCGCACCCCAGCCGAATACGAGGCCACCTTCACCGGGACCTCACATATCCGCGAGACCGCCGTCCCGGCCCTCGCACCCACATAGGAACTAAACCTGGGGTACTTCAAGTCTGACCCAAACTCACGACCAGACCCAGTAGCTCCCATTAGTAGCCCGGAGCGCTAGCGGAGGGCGTATCGAGATCCGCCCTGGGTACTCACCACCCATGACCCCCTACCGCCGCCAACTCCTCGCCACCTACCTGCGCATGCACCTCCTGGGCGCCGGTGCCGGCATCCGGCTCGCCGAACTCCTCGTAGCCGACCCGTGGACCGACCACACCCTCGACAACATGCCGCACGACCTCGCCGACGAGGTCGACTTCACCCGCACGTGGGCGTCGTCGGTGAGCGGAGTCCGCGAACTGTGGGTGACGCCGGCCTTCGCCGTCACCGCGGCGGCACGCACCCTGGCCGCACCGTTGCGGCCCACCCGTGGCCGATTCCGCCGCGTGCTCGCCCTGGAGGCGATGCGATCGCTGGTACTGGCGAAGAAGGCGATGTGGGAGTTCGGCCTCGCCCTCGGCGACGACGTCGTCGACCCGCCGACCGTCGAGCGGCTTCGCCAGCTGAACGATCGCGCCGAACGACAGGTCAGCACACTGCAGGAGCTGCATCAGCGCGCGTCGGCCGAAGCCTTCACCTGACTACGCGTACCGCCGCCGGTTGAACACCCACGCCGCGGCGCCGGCGAACACGATCGAGATCAGGGCACACCACCCCAGCGCGAGAGCGGCCGTCGAGCCGAGGTCCGCGACCGGCTGACCGTCGGTACCCAACCCCACCAGCAGCCCGCGGAGGGTCTCGATGACCGGGGTGATCGGCTGGTGCTCGGCGAAGCCCCGCATCCATGTCGGCATCGTCTCCGGCGGCACGAACGCACTCGACACGTACGGCAGGAACAGCATCACGAACCCGAAACCACCGGCGGCAGCGGGACTTCGCACGGTGACGCCGATGAGGGCGGCCACACAGGTGATGGCCGTGACGTAGGCGACGACCATGCCGATCGCGCCCAGCCATTCCAGCGGATCGGCCGACGGCCGGAAGCCGATGGCCACGGCGACGGCGAGCACCACCGCGGTGGTGACCAGGTTCTTCAACACGCTCACGACGATGTGCCCGCCGACCGCCGTCGCGCTCACGATGGGCAGCGACCGGAACCGATCCATCGCGCCGCTGGTCATGTCCTGGCAGATGGCGATCGCGGTGTTCGACGCCCCGTAACCCGCGCACAGCAGGATGACGCCCGGGGTGGCGTAGGTGATGTAGTCGACGCCGATCGAGATCGCCCCGCCGAAGACGTAGACGAACAGCACCAGGATGCTGGTCGGCAGGACCAGCGCCATGATCAGTTCGTCGGGGTCCCGCCGGGTGAGGCGGAACGACCGACCGACCATCGTCGAGAGGTCGTCGGCAGCGTTGCGAAGCCGGCCGCCACGGGCCGGGGTGGGTGCGAGCGTGGTCATGCCGCCACCTCTTCCTTGTCGGGATCTGCAG
This sequence comes from Gordonia prachuapensis, assembly GCF_036350515.1. Taxonomy (NCBI): domain Bacteria; kingdom Bacillati; phylum Actinomycetota; class Actinomycetes; order Mycobacteriales; family Gordoniaceae; genus Gordonia; species Gordonia prachuapensis. The sequence continues at coordinate 2,872 of NZ_JAZDUE010000016.1, forward strand.
GGGCAGTGCGTACTCCGTGGCCGGTGAGGTCAAGGAACACGTCGTCGAGGGTCGGGGCGCGCAGGTCCCACGAGACCGGCACCACGGGCGAGTCCGCGGCGGCCGCCAACACGGTCCGGGCGTGTTCGACGGTGCCGTCGGTGGGGACACGCACCACTGTGTCGGTGACCGTCGGCGCGAAGGAGGCCAACGCTTCCGACGCCCGCTGCGCGTCGCGATCGGAGCCGAATGTGAACTCCACACCGGCGTCTCCGACGCGCCGTTTCAGTTGCGCCGGTGTGCCTTCCGCGGCAACCCGACCATCGTCGATGAGCGCGATCCGATCGGCGAGTTGGTCGGCCTCCTCGAGGTACTGGGTGGTGAGGAACAGGCTGGTGCCCTCGGCGACCACGCCGCGGATCACCTCCCACATCGTCTGCCGACTGCGCGGGTCCAACCCGGTGGTCGGCTCGTCGAGGAACAGCACCTGCGGCCGGGTGAGGAGGCCGGCAGCGAGATCCAGTCGACGGCGCATACCGCCGGAGTAGGTGTCGACGCGACGGTCGGCCGCGCCGACCAGGTCGAAACCGTCGAGCAAGTCGTCGACCCGAGATCCGATCGTGCGGCGCGACAGATGCGCGAGCCGCCCCATCATCGTCAGGTTCTCCCGGCCGGTCTGCTTCTCGTCGACGGCCGCGTATTGTCCGGTGAGACTGATGATCTCGCGCACCCGATGGGCGTCGCACACCACATCCAATCCGTCGACAGATGCAGACCCGGAGTCCGGGCGGAGCAGTGTCGTGAGAATCCGAACGGTCGTCGTCTTGCCCGCGCCGTTCGGCCCGAGCAGCGCGAGGACCTCGCCGCGCGCCAGCGTGAGGTCGACGCCGCTGAGCACCTCGACCTGCTTGTTTCCGTGGCCGAAGGACTTGTGCAGTCCGGTCGCGCTCACCACTTCATCGGACATTGTCGGCTCCTCAGCTAACTGTTTACGTCATAAACAACAGGTTTATGGTAGACACAGTTAGTGGTGTACGGCAAGGGTGCAGTGGATGATGAGGACGTGAGTGACAGCGGGCCCGACGAATTCCCGGGAACGGTTCAGCGGTTGTGGTTCGGCGGGGTCAGCGGCAAGCGTGGACCGAAGCCTGCGTTGAGCGTGGAGTCGATCGTCCGCGCGGCGATCGAGATCGCGGACGCCGACGGGATTGCCGCGGTGTCGATGGCGAAGGTTGCGGAGGCTCTCGGATGCACCTCGATGGCGTTGTACCGCCATGTGGCGAACAAGGATGAGTTGCTGGTGCTGATGGCCGACGCCGTCGGCGGATTGATGACGCTTCCCGACACCGATGGCCTCACGTGGCGTGAAGGGCTCGAACGCTGGGCGACCACGCAGGTCGAGGGCATGCTCGCGCGGCCCTGGATGCTCGACCTCCCGCTGTCGTCGGTGGTACCCGGGCCGCAACGCATGGAATGGATCGACGCGGGATTCGGCATTCTGCGCGAACTCGACATCTCCTTCATCGACAAACTGGCGATCCTCGGCCTGCTCAGTCAGTTCGTGCTCGGCCAAGGACACGTCGAGGTGGAATCGCGGCGCGCCGCGGCGGCCGTCGTCCGTCGAGAGGCAGGCCTCGACGACTCCACCCCGTTCTCCGCGCTGGACCCGGCCGCCGTCGAGGCCGCCAACCCCTACTCCGGGTTCGAAGCGCTGATGGCGACCGTCGCGGGGCCGGACCGGTTTCCGCACATCGCGGAGGCCATCGCCGGCGCCGATCCGACCGGCCTGGAGCAGGATCTGCAGTTCGGCCTGCGAGTGGTCCTCGATGGGATCGAGCGATTCGTGGAGGAGAAGGCGAGATAGCGGATGGAGCCGGTGATCGACGATGCCTGACCTTCAGCAGCCGACCGGCGGGGACGGCCGCGCCCGAGACCTCCGCGAGAATGTCCTGGTCATCATCGTCGGATTGGTCGGGACTATCGCGACGCTCGCCCTGACGACGGTCCCGGTACTGGCAGATGTCGCGTACAACGCTCCGTTCGCCATCTTCGTCGGCGCGGTCAACACGTGCAGCTACCTCGGCATGGTGATGTTGGCGACGCAATCACCCCTGCGATGGGAGCTGGTGCGAGATCTCGGTCTGCTCGTCGTCATCGTCTCGGCGATCGCTGCCGTCTGGGCGGTCACCGCGATGGACCCCGCGACGGCGGGGACCGCGTTCCTGCTGGCGATGTCGGGGCTGATGGGGTTGGTGGTGCTCATCGTTTGCCGGCTGGTGGCGGCCCATTGACTCGCGTCGATCAACCAACCGAATTCGCGACGAGCCGGTACCGGACGCTCGCGCACGCCGGTTACCGTTCGACCATGAAACTGGGTCAATCCCGACTGGGTCCGACGATGGCGGCGGTAGGAGTGGTGGCCGGTGGCGTGATTCTCCTCCAGGACGTTCCCGGCGCGGACGCGAGTCCACCACGGATCGGCGCCCCGTGCACCAAAGCCGAGGTCCGGGACTACCGGAATCAGCCGAACGGTGTGCCCACCGTCTGCGCCTACATGGGCGGCAGCGGCGGCTTCAAGTGGGTGCGCGTGGCACCGGCCGATCCGGTGACCCGCACTCCCGGACAACCGTGTTCGGGCCAGTACTCGGTCGCCGTGACACCCAAGGGCAAGGCGGTCATGTGCGCGCAGGGTCGCTGGTCGGTCGGCCCGTAGCCGCCCCGAGCACGGCACGATCCTCGTCCGACAACGCGACCGGCGTACCCCGCAGGATCATGTCCTCGAAGCCGCCGTCACGTTCCATCACGGTGATCGCGTACATCTTCTCCGTGTCCGACGAGTTGACGATGCGGTGCACCGACCCTTTCGGCAGGACGATGATCGTCCCCGCCGACACCGGCCGCACGTGGTCATCGGAGTAGGCGACACCATCACCTGCCACGATCACGAAGGTCTCGGTCGACTCGGGATGGCTGTTGGGTGGCTGCGCACCGAGCGGCTCCCAGATCTCCAGGCACACAGTGGTGTCCGAACCAGAAGTCTCCGGTCCGGACAGCACCGCGAGGGTGACGGTGTCGTCGGGACTGATCTTGTAGCCGTGCAGCGCATCGACGTCCGCGACGACGGGAGCGGCGATCACGAGCCGGCCGTTCCTGCCGGGGCCGACAGCCGCACCGGGTGAATCCCGGAACCTGCCGCAGACGCGATCATCCGTTCGGTGAGTTCGTGATCCGCACGCGCACGCTGCGGATTGTCGACACCGCGACGCCACACCGACGAGCCGCCGACGATCACCTCGTGCAGATTACGCAGCCCACAGCCCAGCACATAGGTGGCGACTGGGTCCCAGATGGGTCCGGTGTGCGGCGAGTACGGGTCGACGATCAGCAGATCCGCGAACTTTCCGACCTCCAGTGAACCCACCCGGTCGGCGACTCCGATGGCCGTGGCCGATCCGAGCGTATGCAGCGTAAGCACATCGGCCGGTGTCAGCAGACCCGGATCACTGTGCAGCCCGCGCTGCAGGAACAGCCCGGTCCGCATGTTCTCGAACGGATCTGAGACATCCGTGCAGGACTGGTCGTCGACACCCATCCCGACCGTCACCGAATCGCGAAGCAGCCGAGGAACATCGGCGATGCCCGACCCGAGCCGTCCGTTGGACATCGGCTGCCACACCACCGCGGAACCGGTGTCGCGGACGCGGGTCACCATCTCGTCGGTGGGATGGACGAAGTGGCCGAACGCGAAGCCGGGCCCGAGGACTCCGGCGGCGTCGTACCAGTCGAACTTGGCTTGCTGGATCTCGATCTGCTCGGCGGTCTCCACGAAATGCGCCTGATTGGTGATGCCGTAGCTGCTCATCAGGGTGCGTTCACGTTCGGCGGTCGCCGGTGACGACGACCATTGCACCGCCCCGTACACGGACCCACCGAGATTCTGGTCGGCCGGCACGGTATCGAGATGCCGCATGGCCGTGTCGAATCCGGTGAATGCGTCGTCCTCGCGCAGCTGTTCGTCGTCGAGGCGCACGCTGGTGACGAAGCGGATGCCGGAGGCGGCGAGGCCGTCGATCTGCCGGGTGACGAACTCCGGCGAATGGACCCGTTGCGGCGCGAGGACCGACCGCTCGTAGTCGAAGATGGACACCACCCGCGACTGGGTGAAGTTGTACACCGACGTGATGCCGTTGGAGAGATGGTCGAGCCCACCCGCCAGGGTCATCCAATAGAGGTCCTCGGAATCGGCGCCGAGCAGCATCTGCCCGTTGAGGGACACCCACTCGTAGAGCGGACTACTCGGCGCGACCCCACGCATGCCCCCGGTGTAGATGTGGCTGTGCGCCGACACGAAACCCGGTGCCAGAAAACGGCCGTCGAGGTCATGGCGAGGCGACGGTGCGTCCGCAGGTGGTGCGCCCTCGCCCATCCCGGAGATCCGGCCGTCGTCGTCGACCGACAGCCAACCCCAGAACCAGGGCTGCTCGCCGGCCACGGGCAGGATCAGTGCGTTGTGGAATGTTGCCGCGGTCATCCGGGCAGTACCTCCGATGTCCATTCGTCTCCGCTGCGGTGGAACCGTACCCGCTGCGACGGGCCATCCGGATCACCGCGCCAGAAGGTGATCTCGTGCAGGTCGACAGCAAACCCGGTCCAGGTGGCGGGTGCCTGCAGAACCGGGTGCTCGGCGTCGAACTCGGCCCATCGACGATGACGATCCTCCGGTGACTGCAGGGCGGTCTCGTCGTCATTGAGCCAGGCGAGCAGCTGAAGATAGCGGGTCCGTCGCGAGAACGCCTGCTGTAGCTCGCCATCGGACGCGGGATGCACGTCACCGTGTGCGACGACCTGCCGGCCGACCCCGGGCCACGCCAGTGCGATGGCAGCGCGTGGCCGTTCGGACAGTTCGGCCACCTTCGACGACCTGCTGTCGGTGTGGAAGTAGACGGCGGTGTCGTCGGCTTCACTCAACAGCACGTGCCGCACCCGCGGATAGCCGTCGCGGCCGCAGGTGGCCAGAGACATCAGCGGCGGCGGGCTGTCCGCGGCCGGCAGCCACTGCCGCAGCAGCGCCATCGGTTCGGTGGTGCGGTAATTCGCGGCGTCGCAGTCGGTTCCGAAGTCCGTGCCGCTGGTGATCACCGGCGCACCCGGCCTGGGTCGAAGGTGGCGATCTCGCCGAGCGACGACACCAGGGTGCTGACGCGTTCGTCGAACAGCTTCTCCCCGATCCCGGCGTCCGCACCGGTCGGGTCGCCGATGACGCCCGAGTCGGCGAAATCGGTGGCGAGCCAGCCGAACTTGACCGGTTTGGTGAATCCCACATGCTCGTGGTCGGCGACGGCGTCGGCCACCGACGCGACGGCCTGATCCATCTGGACCAGGTCGGGCCTCAGGTGCAGCATGATCGACGTCTCCGCCCACCCGGCGTGGATGCCGAGACCGCGTTCTGTGGGTCCGGGCTGCCCGGGGCCGGAGGAGAAGAACGTCTGCAGGTCGAAGCGACGACGCAATTCCCGCGCAGCCACCTCGATCAGTGCGGAGTTCCCGCCGTGCGCGTTGAGAAACAGCAGTCGGCGTGCCGGTGTCTGCGCCATCGACGCACCGATGTCGACGAGCGTCTCGAACAGCGTCGACGCCCGCAGCCACATCGTCCCGGGCAGGTGCGCGTGTTCGTCGGACTTAGTGTACCCCAGGGCGGGAAGCAGCCACACGTCGTGTCCGGCGTCAGCGCCACGCTCTACCACCGCTTCCGACATCGCCTCGGCGACAATGAGGTCCGTCGCCAGCGGCAGGTGCGGCCCGTGCGGCTCGATGGCCCCGGTCGGTAACACCAGGATCGAATCCCGCGACAGTGCGGTGGAGACCTCCGCCGTGGTGAGTTCGGCGTAGCGCCGGTGCGCCATCACATCCACCTCCCGGGATTGAGCAGACCTTTCGGGTCGGTCTGCGCGGCCAGTGCCTGCACCCGCTCGGCGTCGAGGTCGACATACCACTGATGCGGCGAATGGATGCCGACGCCGAGCTCCTCGAGCACCGGAACCCCGTCGATGACCTGCTGCGGGTCACGGTAGATCCCGTTGAGCATGCCGAACATCATCTCGTGACCCACCTCGAGGTGCACCATGCCGCCCTCGTAGACCTGCTCGACCTCGTCGAGCCGGGTGACCAGCGCGTCGCCGCGGCATTCCATGTGAAACCACTTGTCCGGCTGAGCTTTCTGCAACCACCAGGTCGGATGGTTGTAGGAGAGGGTGGACAACTTCACCGTTTCCGCGATGCCCTCGCGAACCGCCTCGATCCGGCCACCGCCGGCGACGAGCAGGTCGGTGGCCTCCTCGACGGCGCGGGAATCGATGATCCCGCGCACGTTGGCCCGGCCGGACACGAATGCCGGGTCCTCGGGCAGGGCGTCGACGATCATCGGACCGTCCGCCGACAGCAGGCGTGGCTTCGGCTCGATGGTCGACACCCGGTAGGCCGCGTCGAATGCCTCCCGCTGGGTGGCGAAACTGGCGTAGACACAACGCCATTGCTGAAGCGGCTCGAGGCGGACCGACGCACTCACGATGATCCCGGCGACACCGTAGGTGTGCACGAACGGCTGCGCATCCGCCCCGTCGAGATGCACGAGCTCGGCGTCCTCGGTGGCATAGACCACGTCAAGGGCGTCGACGAATCCCTCATGGTTGCGGCCGTGCACGATGGTGCCTGTTCCGGCCGATCCGCCCGCGAGAAATCCGCCCAGGGTGGACTGCACGGTCGACGGATACATCCACAACTGGCTGCCGTGCTGCCACGCGGTCTGTTCCAGGTTGATCATCCGGGCACCGGCCTGCGCGGTGATGGCACGGTCAGTGACGGAATGGATCTCGGTCAGCGACGTCATGTCCAACACCAGGCCGCCGAACCGCGGGATCACCTGGCCGTAGTTGCCGGTGCCCTTGCCGCGGGTGGTGATCGGCACGCCCCGCGCGACCGCTGCGCGGACGATGGCCGGGACCACGTCGGCGGTGCGCGGGTAGCAGACCAGGTCGGGTGTGCCGAGCTGCTGGGCCGACAGGATCGGACTCATGCCCGACCCGTCACGACCGGCCCGCTCCAGGGCGCGCGGCAGCGTACCGACACCGCGCGGTCCCAGGATGGCGAGCAGATCGTCGGCGAGCGCGTCCACGTCGTCGGGCCCGAAATCGGGGCGCCCGTCGTCGGTGTCGACGCTCACCACGGGGGCGGGCATCACGGCATGCCCACCGAGGTGTCGATGAACCGGTTGGTGGACACAGCTTCTGCGGTGAGGCCGTCGGCGACCGGGGTGCCCTGCTCGGCGAAGATCGGTGTCGTCACCTCGATGACACGCTCCACGCGGGCCGGGTCGAAGTCACCGATGGTGGCGTTGGGTCCGTTGCCGACGAGGTTCTGCTCGGCCATGGTCCGCACCGCGTACTCGGCGTTGGCGTCGGTGTACACCCAGCCGGTGTTGTACTGCTCCACCGCATCGACAATGACTGCGTCGGCCGCATCGGGATTGGCCATGTAGTCGACAGCGCCGCGCTGCAGCACCGGCACCAGCTGCTCGAGGCAGGCGGCGTTCGCTTCCAGGTCACCCGAGCGCACCGACAGGGCGGACTTGTAGATCGGGAAGCCCACGTCGTGCACCAGCTGGTAGTCGACGGGCTTCATCCAGCCCTCGACTTCTTCCTCGTACACCATCGGCTCGGAGCTGGCGAAGCCCTGCTGGGCGGCGCGGCCCTGGTCGGCGACGAAGTTCGCGGGCGTGCCGTCGTAGCTGCCGTCGACCTGCTCCGGCGACAGGATGCCCGAACCGGTCAGGTAGCTCATGTAGGTGGAGCCCTCGAAGTAGAGCACCCGGGCGTCGACACCCTTGAGGTCGGCGATGCCCTGCACCTGCGGGTAGGTCGCCGGGTCCCACATGATCATCTGCGGGCTGATGTCCAGCGGCGCCATCACCGCGGTGGTCGGATTCGACTGCGAGTTCTGTACCGCCTGGTCGGTGTCGACGTAGCCGAGCATGATGTCCGGATCGGCATACATCTGGGAGGTGACCGTCTGGTTGCCGATGGCCGGTCCGCCGGAACGGATCTCGAGGTCCACACCGGTGTACTCGCCGCCGTCGAACAGCGGTCCCACCACGCGCTTGTTCTCTGCGTTGATCGTGGTGTTGTCGGGGCCGAGAAGCTGATAGAGGTGTCCGTGCTCGGCCTCCGGGTTCCAGTCGGTCTGCACGACGATCTTGGCGGGACAGTTCTGGCTGAGGTCGACTGGGCCGATCGCACCGTCGAAGCCGGACGATTCGGTGCCGCTGTCGGAACCGCAGGCTGCGGTCAGGGCGACGGCTGCGGCAACCGCCGCGATACCGGTGCTCTTGGACAGGCGGCGCCAGGTGTGGTTTCTCATGTCTTCCTTCGGTTGTGGACGTGCGGATACGACGAGACGAGCGGGGGACGTGAACGAATCAGGTGGGTTGGTACCAGCGGCCGACGACGCGGTTGCCGAGCCAGCCGAAGAACCAGAAGACGGCGACGCCCAGCAGGGATGCCAGGATGATCGACGCGAACAGTTCCTCGGACTGCAGGCGGGACCGGTAGTTGTCGATGAGGATGCCGATGCCGGGATTGCCCTGCTTGAAGAAGAAGTCGCCGACGATGGCGCCGACCACGGCCAGGCCCGCGGAGATGCGCAGCCCGGCGAAGATGGCCGGCAGGGCGGCGGGGAACTCGAGTTTGCGCAACACGGTCATCCGGCTGGGGTGGTGCAGCGCGAACAGGTCGCGCATCTGCCGGTCCACCGACTTCAACCCGAACAACGTGTTGGACACAATCGGGAACAGCGCGATCAGCACACAGACGAACACGCGTGCGCTGAAGCCGAATCCGAACCAGAAGCCGACCAGCGGGACCAGGGCGAGGATCGGGATGCACTGCAGGATCACCGCATACGGGAACAGCGCGTTCTCCATCATGCGGGACTGGGACATGATGACCGCCCAGGTGATGCCGATGGCGGCGGCGATGGCGAGACCGGTCAGCGCGACAACGGTGGTGCGGCCCAACGCCTCCCACATCTCCTGCGCCGACGGGCCGAACAGGCCGTCGGTGATCACCTTGTGCGGCGGCGGCATCAGGAACCGACGGTCGGGATCGAGGATGGCGTAGCTCACCAGATACCACGCCCCGAGGACGAGGAGCAGTACGATGAGCGGTCCAGACAACCCGCGGAGCACGTTGCGCGACTTCTTGGGAGGCTTGCTGCGCGCTGCCACGGCCACCTCGGTGGTGGACTTGGGGTCCGTGTCGGTGGTGGTCACGAGTGGGCCTCTTTCAGGGAATGGGAGATGCGGCCGGAGATCTCGGCGAACTCGGGTTCGAAACGGAGGTCGGGGGATCGGGGGAAGTCGAACGGCACCTCGATCTCGTCGACGATGGTTCCGGGACGACCGGACATCACCAGCACCCGGTTGGACAGGAACGCCGCCTCCGACACCGAGTGGGTGATGAACAGGCCGGCAAAACCCTTGGCGGCGAACAGTTCGTTGAGTTCGACGCCGAGGCGCTCCCGGGTGATCTCGTCGAGCGCGGCGAACGGCTCGTCGAACAGGAACAGGTCGGGGTCCAGGGTCAGCGAGCGCGCCAGCGACACCCGCATGCGCATACCGCCGGACAGCATGTGCGGCAGGTGATCTTCGAACCCCTCGAGTCCGACGGTGGCCAGTGCCGCGGCGATGCGATGCTTGCGGTCCTCGCGGGGGACACCGTCGAGCTCGCCGAACAGCGCGACGTTGTCCCACACCGTCCGCCACGGCAGGAGGGTTGCGTCCTGGAAGACGTAGCCGACGCGGTCGGCTCCGCATTGCATGTAGCCGTCGGTGATGGATTCCAGTCCCGCGGACAGCCGCAGCAATGTTGACTTGCCGCAGCCGGAGGGTCCGACGACGCTGACGAATTCGCCCTCGCGGACGGTGAGATTCACGTCGCGCAGCGCATGGGTGCCGTCGGGGTAGACGAGTTCGCTGTGCTCGAATCCGACCAGCGGATGGCCGACGGGCGATCGGGGAGTGGTCGATTCGGGTGAGTTCATCATCGCTCCATCACGCAGGGGACAGGGGTCGTTTCGGTGCTCGACGGCGCGATCGCCGTCCAACTGGTGGTCTCGGTGCGGGCGACCGGTGTGCCGTTGACGATCACCACACGGTCGGCGGGGGCGGTGGCGATCACGTCGACGACGTCGGTGCCGCGGACCGCGAGGAAATCGGCCCGCGCCCCGACCTGCAGGCCCGCCGGTTCGAGACCCAGGACGGCGCGGGCGTTGTCGGTGACGAGTTCCATTGCGGTATCGGGTGCCTGGTGCGCGGCGGTCACCAGCAGCGATGCGGTCTCCAGCGGATCGGCACGCCCGACCGGGTTGAACGGGTCGCGGATGTTGTCGGCGCCACCGGCCACCAGCACCCCGGCGTCACGCAGCACATCGATCGCGGTGATGCCGCGCCGACCGGCCGACGCGCCCTGGCGTCCCTGCAGGTAGAGATTGGTGATGGGCAGTGCGACGACCGACATGCGGGCGCGTGCCAGGGCCGCTGCGACGAACGCCAGATCCGCGGGCGGCAGGGTGGACAGACGGCTGCAGTGCCCGGCGGTGCGGATGCGTTCGGCCGGCCAGTCGACCACGCGGTCGGCGTAGTGCTCGATGGTCAGGTGATCGCCGTCCATGAACTCGTCGATGTGCAGATCGGTTCCGATGCCGCGGGATTCGGCGAGGTCGAGAAGTCGCGTGACCTCCGCGGCGGGGTCGTCGGCGATGTGCGGTGCGCCACCGACCAGGTCGGCGCCGGCGTCGAGGGCGGCTTCGATGTGACGTGTTGGTGTCAGCGGGCTGGCCAGGACGGCGATCTGCATCGTCATCAGCCCGCGAAGCTGCTCGCGCACGTCGACCAGGGCTCGGACGGCACGTAGCGGGTCGTCGTCGCCGAGGATGTCGGCGTGGGTGCGGACCGCGGTGATGCCGTTGCGCAGCATGGCCGTCGCGGCCTGCAGAGCTCGTCGTCGGAACGACTCCTCCCCGAGCTGGACACTGCCGGTGCGCCAGCTGGTGATGGCGTCGGTGAGGTCGCCGAGCGGTGGGTTCAGCTCCGACCACGACAGTGCCTTGTCCAGGTGCGCGTGCGGTTCGGCGGCCGGGGCGGTGAGGACGAATCCGCGCAGGTCGAGCCAGTTCGAGCCGGTGATCAGCGAGTCGTCTACATGTGGACGGATCTCGGACACCCGCGCCACGCCGTCCGCGTCGACCGACACGGTGACGTCCACCGGAGAGCCGTCGCCGGACGACCCGGTGATGCCACGCATCGGGCGGGCGGGCGTTGCCTCCATGGGCGGCCTCCTCGGTGGTGGTTCGGTTGGCGGACAGTGGATATGAGCGTCGTAGGTTGTTCGGTGGTTCCGCCGTGGCTGGGATCGGCGAAGCGTGCGGTTTCGTGCTAAATGTTGATCACGTCAACAACGCCCAAGTTAGGACCGCTCTGTTGCGGCCCTGTTAACCAAGGCTGCGGGCGTGTAACCAATGCCGGCGAATCTGGGAAGGTGATGCACATGGCACTCGATGAGCCGGATGTGGCGCAGGTGTCGTTGGGTGCCGAGATCCGTCGCCGACGCAAGGAGAGCGGCACGACGCTGGCGAATCTTGCTGTCCAGGCGGGGATCTCGCATTCTTTCCTGTCTCAGCTGGAGCGTGGGTATGCGCGCCCGAGTATGACGACGCTGGAACGTATCGCGCGGGCCTTGAGTACAACGCAGGTGAGTCTGATGTTGGCCGCCGACCCCGCACTGGCCCGCAACACCCCCACGCCCGCGCCGGAGGGCACGCACATCGTGCGCTCGGATGAGGGCGCGCTGCTGCCGCAGGCCGGCGACGACGCCGGGTACGCCCGGTTGCTGGTCACCGGCACGGCCGCGTTCTATCCGCAGGAACAGGTGTTGAGCAGGCGCGATTACGGCGACTACTTCCAGCACGAGCAGGACGAGTGGCTGCACGTCGTCGTCGGCGAGGTCGAGGTGGACCTCGGGGATGGACGCTATGTCGAATTGCGCAAAGGTGACAGCCTTTATTACGCTGGCGGCATTCCTCATCGGTGGCGGCTCGTCGGCCCCGATGTCGCGCACCTGATCGTGGTGCAGGCGTCACTGTAGGGAGTGGTTCCCATGGCTGGGAACTTGGCGGAGATCACAGCTCTTCCCAGGAGATCTCCGATGTATCAGTCCACCAACCAGATTCGCGTCAGTGTGGTGTCCCGGCAGCATGTCGCCGAGCTCATCGACGAGTTCGAGCTCGCCCCGACCGGCGACGATCCGTTGCCCGCGTGGACAGCGGGATCGCACATCGATCTGACCACCCCAGCGGGTCCGGTCCGCCAGTACTCGCTGTGTCCTGCACCCGATGATGCCGGTACCTACCGGATCGCCGTCGAACGTCGCACCGACAGCCGCGGCGGATCGATCTCCGCGCACGACGACCTCGTCGTCGGCGGTGAGGCGTGGATCAGTCCGCCACGCAACCACTTCGCGCTCACCCGTGCACTCGAGTACGTGTTTGTAGCCGGTGGCATCGGTATCACGCCGATCCGGGCGTTGATCGAGGAGGCGCAACGTGCGGGACGACCGTGGCGGCTCATCTATGTCGGGCGGTCGCGTGCGCGGATGGCGTACGTCGACGACCTCCTCGCCGCGCACCCCGACCGCGTCGCCATCCAGGAGTCCACGCTCTCCGGCCGCCTCAACCTGGGGGAGGAGTTGACCGGATTGCCCCGGGGCACAGCCGTGTACGTGTGCGGCCCGCCGACGATGCTCGACGCGGTCGCCGATGCCTGCGCACCGCAGCCGGCGGTCGACTCCTTCGCCGAACGATTCACCGCCGCAGTCGGTGTCGGTGCACCGAACCAACCGTTCGAGCTGTCCTTGGCGTTCTCCGGCACCACCGTCACCGTGCCCGCGGACAAGACCATCCTCGACGTCCTCGACGGGCGCGGAGTGGTGGCACCGTCCTCGTGCCGCGAGGGCATGTGCGGGACATGTGAGACCGGCGTGGTGAGCGGCGAGGTCGATCATCGCGACGCGATCCTATCGCCGGAGGAACGGTCGGAGAACGAATCCATGATGATCTGTGTATCCCGTTGCACCAGTGGACGGTTGGTTCTCGAACTATGACCACGCTGGTTCTGGAGGGTGCGGCCTCGGTGATGATCGACGGCCGGACCGTCGGTTCCGGGCCGGTCGTGGTGCGTCACGGCGCGGTCGTCGAAGGGCCGGCCCCCGCGGACGCCGAGGTGGTCGACGTGTCCGGCTGCGTTGTCACGCCGGGGCTGGTGAACGCCCACCATCACCTGCTGCAGAGCGCGTTTCGGTCCCGTCCGGACACCAGGTTCCTGCCGATGCGGGAGTGGCTGGCCCGGATGGGTGAGCGTTACCGCGAGGCCGGTGTCGGTCCGGAGCTCACTGCAGCAGCAGCGGCGGTGGGTGCGGCCGAGTCGTTGCTGTGCGGCGTGACGACGGTGGCCGATCATCACCTGACCTGGCCACGCGATCAGGATCCGGTCGCGATGGCCGGCGCCACCATCGGTGCCGCGCGACGGGTGGGTGCGCGGTTGGTGTTCGTCCGCGGCACCGCCCGCGACGATCCGGACGCCGCCGCACAATCGGTGGCCGACATCCACCAGACGTACCTCCTCGACGCCGTCGGCGGTGTGACGGCCGACGGGATGCTGCAGTTGGCGGTCGGCCCGTCCGGGGTGCACGCCGACGGACCCGAGACCTTTGCCGCGCTCGCCGAGGTGGCGGCGCGGCTCGGCCTGCGTCGTCGGACGCAGGCCAACGAGCAGATCGATGTGGAGATCGCCGCCGAGAAGTACGGCCGCCGTCCGCTGGAGCTGCTCGACGAGTGGGGGTGGCTTGCCGACGACGTGACCGTCGCGCACCTCTGCGAGATCACCGACGCCGAACTCGACCTGTTCGCGCGGTCGGGCGCCTCTGCAACCCACGCGCCGGGGTGCGACGTACCGATGGGCTGGGGTGTCGCCCGGGTGGCCGCCCTGCGCAACGCCGGAGTGAAGGTGGGTCTGGGCACCAGTGGCGGCGGCAGTAACGACGCCGGGCACCTGCTGGCCGACGCACGGCTGGCGATGCAGGTGTCGGGACTGGTGGGCGAGCCGGTGTCGGCTCGGGAGTGTCTGGCGATGGCGACGGAGGGTTCGGCGGCCGGACTGGGCAGGTCCGAGCTGGGCCACCTTCGTCCCGGTGCCGCCGCCGACCTGTGCGTGTGGGACTGCTCCGACGTGCACGACGCCGGTGTGCCCGACCCGCTCGACGGCCTGCTGTGGGCCGGTCCGGGCCGCCGCCCGCGCGATGTGATGGTTGGTGGCCGCTGGGTGGTCCGCGACGGAGAACTGCTCACCGCAGATTCACGCGCCCTCGCCGCCGACCTGCGCCCCGCCCCCTGTGGAGCCCCACCCCCCGGTCCCTGAGGAGCCTCGCGAGGAACGAGCGATGCGTCACGAAGGGCCGCACCCCCCTGGTCCCTGAGGAGCCTCGCGAGGAACGAGCGATGCGTCACGAAGGGCCGCGCAACCACCCCCTTCGTGACGTTCCTCCGCTAACGCTCCGGAGCTCCTCAGAGATCTGGTGGTGATGCTCCTCCGCTACCCCTCCCGAACCTGCTCCGAACTCGAGTGACCCCGCAACACCACCACCCGCAACGCCGCACGCAGTTGCTCCGTGGTCGCCCGCCACGCCTGTTCCTCGTGCCGGCAGGCCGACGCCTCGTCAGCATCACCGGCCAGGTCGGCCTCGGCCGCCGACTTCATCCACTCCAGGTACTGCTCCTGGCTGGTGCGGATGTAGCCGAGGATCGCTGACTGATCGTGACCACAGATGGTCGCGACCTCGTGCGCATCGAGCGTGGAGCCGTCGTCATCGAGCACGATGAGCGTCTGCAACGGGTCGGGCAGCTGTTCCGCATCGGACGCTTCCGGTCGCCCCGCACCGGTGATCGCCTCGATGACCTGCGGCGATGACTCGGCGATGAACTCGAGCCAGCGCCGGATACCGGCGACGAGATTCTCGCGATGAAATGCCGCCATCTCGACCGACGAGAACGCCGTCAGCGTCGTCTGATGAAGCACCAGGGTGATGCCCGGCCAGCGCACCGATTCCCGCGCGATGAACTCCGCGGCGGCCGTGGCATCGGGCACCTCGTCGACCAGCGTCGCGAAGAACTCCACGGTCGGCTGCTGGGCGACGACCCGCAGCCACGACGGCATGGTGCCGGTGGGCAGGGGGATGTCACCGTCCGCATCGACCGCCACCGGTCGTCCCGCGATCTCTTCCAGAGCGCCGGATACCAAGCGCAGCAGGTGTTCCCGCGATGTCGGGTACACACCAACCGCGACCGACGCTTCGGGCCGGGCCGGAGCCGGGCCGGTGAGAAACGCCGGATGCAGCACCTCCCACGGCTGCCTCAACGCGTCGATCGCGACCTGCGCCAGTTCGTCGACACGTCGTCGGCCGACTTCGGTGATCATCCGACCATCACGCAGCAGCCGCCATCCGGCGGATTCGAGGACGTCGAGCTGCTCGGCGAGGACGTGCGGCGTCGGATCGAGGTCCGATGCGTGCGCGGTGCAGCGCACACGATTGGCCTTGGTGACGGTGAACGTGAGCACAGCGCACGGCCCGACTCCGAGCTCGTGCGACGCCCTGACGGTATGTCTCTCACCGACCTGCAAGGAAGCCAACCGGTCGGCCAGATCCGCGCGGAACTCGCGCCACGCGTCGTCGACGGCGGAGTCGAAATCGAAGTCTCGCATGACTTCTCCTTTCGTCGGACCCAGGCGTCCCGGTCGCATCGTGTGTCACCGGTGAGGGGCTGTCCTCGCCGGGGCGTCGCGTCGTCGCGATGTGTGAACAGTAGGTGAGGGGTCTGACAGGTCGGATCGGATGAGCCGGGGCTCGGTTCTGAACCCGCATCCACCTGCCGGCAACGCTGCTGACCTCTCAATCGGTCGCAAACGTGCGCGGCGTTACATCGATGGCTGTGAGAAACGACAACATCGCCAGGTCACAGAGTGATTGCCACAGTCTTCTGCCGAAATCCGGCCTCATCCCCGGACGTTGAATAGTGGGTAACGCAGAGATGAGGAGACCATGACCACACAGGCTGAGGCGCCGGACGACAGTGTCGTCGGGCCGTCGCTGCTGCCTGCCGACGACCCGTTCTATGACGAGCCGGCGGGCCTGCGGCGGATGCGTCCCGGCGAGATCATCCGATCCCGGCAGGTGGAGTTGAAGGACTTCTGGGCCTCGCATCACCGCAGCGATGCGTGGCAGCTGCTGTACCGTTCGACCGACCTGAACGGCGCGGCGTGCGTGGCCGCGACCACCGTCGTGCTGCCCCGCAAACCAGCCTCCGGCGCCGGCTTCCAATTGCTGTCGTTCCAGTGCGCGATCGACGCGGTCTCCTCGCAGTGCTTCCCGTCATATGCGCTGCGCAAGGGCGCCGACGCGGGCCGAACCATCGCCCCCTTCGAGTTCATGGTGGTACGTCGTGCCCTGGCCAAGGGCTGGGCGGTCTCGATCCCCGACCACGAAGGCATGCTCGGCGCGTGGGGAGCCCCGCGTGAACCCGGCTACCGCACCCTCGACGGCATCCGCGCCACCCTGTCGTTCCCCGACCACGAACTCCCCGCCAACACCCCGGTTGGCCTGTGGGGCTACTCCGGCGGTGGGATGGCGACGTCGTGGGCCGCGGAGATGGCCCCGACCTACGCGCCGGAACTCAACCTGATCGGCGCAGTGCTCGGCTCACCGGTCGGCGACATGGCGTCGGCGCTGATGCGTCTCAACGGCAGCTTCCACGCGGGCCTGCCGGTGATGGCGATCGCCGGATTGCGCCGCGTCTACCCGCAGCTCGACCAGATGATCGAGAAGCACGCCACCGACAAGGGACGCCGTCACCTGGCGGAGATCGCCGAGATGCCAACACTGGATGCGTTGCGCCACTTCAGGAACCACGACATCGACGACTACCTCGACATCCCGCTGGCCGATGCGCTCGCCCAGCCGAAGATGGTGGAGATGATGGATGACCTGCAACTCGGCGCCCACAAGCCGGACATCCCGCTGCTGGTGATCCAGGCAGTGCGCGACGAGGTGATCAGCGTCGACGACGTCGACGGCCAGGTCGCCCGCTACCGCGACCAGGGCGTCACGGTGACCTACGTGCGAGATCAGCTCAGCGAGCACTACTCGCTGCTTCCCCTCGCCGGCCCGATGGCCGTCGGGTGGTTGTCGCGTCGGCTCGAAGGCCGGCCGGCGACCGACAAAACCGTGATGGCGGTGGCGGGACAGCGGCCACCCACGGCGGCGTTGCGACGGCTCACCGACCGCATCTGGTCGGATGGGCGAGACGGTGCGGTCGAGGTGGAGGATTCGTCGGTGGCGTGACCGTGGGTCCGTTTCGGCGAGAGGACCGGTCACGCACGGCAACCGCGTTGCGTCTTGTGCCAATGTCAACGTGACGATCACGACAGCGCCAACGCACACGCCCGGGTTTACCGTGAGACATGGCCAGTACAAAGTCGTACTCGCAGTTCATCGCCCTTGATCCCGAAGCCGTGTGGCAGGTTCTCGGTGACCCATCTCGGTTGCCCGAGTGGCACAGCGGATATCGCTCTGTCTCGCTTCATGATCCGATTCAGGTCGGCGGGCGAGGGTCGTACGTCCAAACGCACAAGATTGCCGGTCCACTTCATCGCCGCCTGGCGCCGCCCTTCGAGATCGCAATCGTTGAGGCCGGCCGCCACCTGCAGCTGACCCAACCGGAACCGGTAGGTGCGGCGGTGATCGACTTTCGTCTCACTCCCACACCAAACGGGTGCGTGGTCACCGAAACAGTCACCACCACAGCGAAATCCGGAACCATGAGTCGCACCCTGCTCGCCGGCACCCCACACCTGACCGATCGTGTCGACTTCGTACGGTTGGCTCGTCTCGCCGAGCTCGCTTCCGCAGCCGACGCGCTCAACGTCGTCATCGCCGGCGGCAGCGGCGCACTCGGCCGGCATCTCGCCGCCGACCTGGCCTGCCGCGGCCACCGACCGGTGATCCTCACCCGAAGTCTCGATGCTGCTTCGCCTTTCGAGCAGATCGAATGGGACGGACGCACCATCGGCGACTGGGCCGACGTGCTGACAGATGACCGTCCGACCGCGGTGGTGAACCTGGCGGGCAAGCTGCTGGACTGTCGTCCGACCGAACGAAATGTGGCGCTACTGCGCGACAGCCGGGTGACTGCCACCCGAGCCCTGGTCGAGGCGTCGAAGCAGCGGGACACCCCGATCGAGCATTGGCTGCAAGCGAGTACGACGGCGATCTGGAGCGACGCCGGCGAACAGTGGTGCACCGAGATGACCCCGCTGCCTGAGGGGTTGCCGCAGATGACGGGGGTGGCGCAGCCGTGGGAGAACGCTGCGGAAGGTGCGCACGCCGACCACCTGGTGATCCTGCGGACCTCGATCGTGCTCGACGGTCAGGCCCCCGCGATGAAGCGTCTCGCCGATCTCACGCGCGTCGGGCTCGGTGGCCGGGTCGGCTCAGGCAGGCAGTGGTTCAGCTGGATTCACGTCGACGACTGGCTCGCCATCGCCCGCGCCGCACTCGGCCTCGACCCAGAGATCACGATCCCCGACGGGGTGGTGGTCGGTGCGAGCCCGAACCCGGTGCGCAACAACGAACTCATGGCCGCATTGCGGCGCGCACTGCACCGGCCGCCCGCGCCGCCGACGCCAGCACCGCTGCTGCGAGTCGGTGCCCTCGTGCTGCGCACGGACCCGGCGCTCGGACTCACCGGGCGGCGTGCACGGTCGGAAGTGCTCGACGACGTCGGATTCGAGTTCCGGTTCCCAGAACTGGATGGTGCGTTGGCGGATTTGCTGGCGCGAAGTTGGTGACTCTGGCCGCGTACGGTGCTGTTTGCGGCCCTTCCGCCCAGACGCCATCACGCGGGCCGACTTCGGCGGCAGTCCTAGTCGTCGCCGCAGCAGGACCCTTGCCTGCTACTGTCATCGGGAGATTGCCAGGTAAACGGGGGTGGCAGTGTCCGATCACATTAGTTTCGATGAAGAAGCGAGCTTCGTTTGGACGAATGCTCTGTCGGAGATAACTGCGGTTGCACCAGCGCAGCTGGCTGGGACGCTGTTCGACCTCGTGAACACGTCGGTAAAGGGGTCAGCCACTGCGGATGCACTTTCCGAGTCCGGTCATCTGATCGAGCGGGCAGCGCGGGACAGCGGTAGGACTGCGCGGGTACTCGCCCATCAACTCGATGTTGCGCGATCTGCATACAGCAATGCTGATGCCGACGGTGCTGCCACGATTGAGCAGGCGGGTCATTGATGTCTGGAGGTGACGAGCGCACACGGATCGCTCCGGTCACCCGTGCTCGAGTTTCCGCGTGGGCCGCGGCTGACGCTTCATCGGTGATCGCCAGCCTGCTGCAGGGTGCGCTCACGGCAGTCGGGGAGGCGTCCAAGCTGTTGGACCGGGTTGGTGTTGCGCTTCAGTCGGATTGGTCCGGCGAAGGACACGAAGCAGCCTCGGCTGCAGTGGGTAGGGCTCTGTCTCGAAACAGAGCGATAGATGGCGGGCTGCAGGATCTCGCTGATGCAGCCACGAACGGAGTTCAAGAGGTTCACTATTTTTCGCGCGCAGTAATGAATGCGGTAGGTGATACCGAACAAGCGGGGTACAGAGTCACTGAGACGTGGGGCGTGTACAGCGACTCTGGCGGGGAGGACGCGGCAGGATGGGCTGAGTTCATCGCGTCCCGAGTGGGTGCTCTCGCCGATGCAGACGAGATTGCTGCGCGGCGTGTGGCCGAGGCCGCGGAGAGTTTACGGCGCATTCTTGACCTCGAGGCCGTTCCTGTTGACCTTCCAGTTTCTCCCGGTGGCTATGGAAGCTACGAGAAAACATTCACCTTCCGTGCCTCACCCAGCTGGACACCGTCGGCGATCACTCGTGAGGTGGCTACGAACTTTGACACATACTTTCCGTTCACCGGATGCGGGCCGACTGTGTATGAGGGGAAGCAATGAAGCCTCGACGCAGTTCCGGGACTCGATGTCCCTCAACCGGTGACGATCACTGACGTCGATGACGATGGATTCGCAATCGAATCACGTCTAGGCCATGTCGAAGGCGATGGGCGTTTCATCACGTTCCAGTTCCTGCCGAGTTCAGGTGATTTGTGGGACCTCCAGGTAGACGCGTGGGGACCAGTCCGGGGCGTGACGGCTATTCCAGGAATTGCCGGGCTATCCGGCAGTGTCTGGAATTCGTTCGCGAACAATCTGACTCGTAGACTTCCAGAGGACCCGCCCGATAGTGCGGGTTACATCTGATGGCCGCAAGACCTGGTATGGCCAGATCGGCGCTTATTGTCAAGCGGGCCCTGCAGTTCGTGGCGGGCGTGGCGATTGCCTACTTACTCGTGGTCGTCGCGGTGATCGTGACAGCACCGATCGCACCTACCATGGCGTTCGGCAATAGTGGAGTCTTGATTGGCTTTGTCATCGCGGTCTTCGGCGGATGTCTGAGGTGGAAAGCACCTCCTGCCCGCGCGGCGGTAGCGTGGGGCGTGGCCGTCTCCGGAGTGGCATTGTTCGCCTGGTCGGTGTTCAGTCTCTTCCTCTGACCGACCAGGTCGTACAAGCGGCCGCGGTGCGCTGCCTCATCCTCACGTCCGCGTACGTCCTGGGCCTGTTCTCGGACTGCGACCCGTAGCAGCAGCTATTCGTCGACGACGATCCAGTGGCGAAGGATACGTGTCGTCACCGGCCGATACGCCCAGCATGTGGGTAGTCTCAACGCATCATGGACGGAGTCGATCAAATCGTGGCCCGCTGGGCTGTCGCACGCCCGGACCTCGACGTCTCGGCGCTCAAGGTCTTCGGCCGACTCCACCGCAGCTTCCTCGTCTACAAGGCGCGGATCGGCGCCACCTTCGAAGAGCACGACATCACCGACTCCGGCTTCGATGTGCTGGCCTGCCTACGACGCGCCGTCCCGGACCATCGGCTGACGGCGGGCGAGCTCGCCGAGCTGACCCTGGTGACCACGGGTGGTCTGTCGCTGCGTGTGCGACGACTCGAGGATGCGGGCCTGGTGACTCGGACGCGGGACTCCGAAGATGCACGCGTCGTCTACGTCGAGCTCACCCCCGCGGGCGCCGAACTGGTCGATCGGGTGGCCGACGAACACTTCGCCCGGCTTGCGTCGATGCTCGACGAGTTCTCCGAGCGGGACGCCGCCCAGTTGGCCCGTCTGCTCGGGCGGCTGGAGAAATCGGCCCGGTCCGCTCACCTGGGCGACGGTCTGGATCCGGGCGAGTCGGACCCGATCACCGCCGGCTGACCATCTCGGCGAGAAATTTTCCGGCCGGCCCGTGACCGGCGACACACCCTATGTGACCTGCGTCGCTTCCGTTTCGGGCAGATAAACCCGGTGTTACAAAGCTCTGTTCTGCGGTTTCTACTGTTGACGTCTTAGCGCTAAGGCTCTACAACTGTCTTAGCGCAAAGATAAAGACAGCGCGACAGCCCAGCCAGAGCCACGCAGCCGTCGGCTCGCCCAGTCGGAACGGACCATCGAATGTCACTCGTCGCGAGCACCGAACCAGCGCCCGCCCACACCCGGGCCGGCGTCGACCCCAGCCGCGATCTCCTCGACGAGATCTACGTGGCGGGTCGGTGGGTGACCGGAGCGGGCGAGACGATCGAGTCCATCGATCCGGCATCCGGTCGCCGCTTCGCGACCCTGCGCGCGGCAACCCCCGACGACGTCGACGTCGCGGTCACCACCGGACTCGCCGCGGCACACGCGAGCGGCTGGACCGCGATGCTCCCGCACGAACGTGCGGCCGTCCTGCATCGCATCGGCAACGCCGTCGAGTTCCATGCCGACCGCATCGCCGCACTGCAGACCCTCGACACCGGCAAGACGCTCAGCGAGACAAAGGCATTGGCAGCGAGCGCGGCAAACACGTTCCGCTACATGGCCGCCGCGCTCGAGACCGCCGACGACACGGTCACCACCCCGCGCGGACCGTGGCTGACGATGTCGACGCACCAGCCGATGGGCGTGGTCGGCGCCATCACGCCGTGGAACTCGCCAATCGCCTCGGACGCACAGAAACTCGCTCCGGCACTGGCCGCCGGTAACGCGGTGATCAGCAAGCCGCCGGTGTGGGCGCCCTGGGTGACCCTGCTGCTGGCCCGTCTGTGCGAGGAGTCCGGACTCCCGAACGGACTGCTCTCGGTGCTCCCGGGCCCCGGCCGGACCGTCGGCGAGGCGTTGGTCCGCCATCCGCAGGTCGCCAAGATCAGCTTCACCGGAGGCACAACCACCGGCCGGCACCTCGCACACGTCGCCGCCGACAAGCTGATGCCGATCACCCTGGAACTCGGCGGCAAATCACCCACCATGGTGTTCGACGACGCCGACGTCGAACGGGCGCTGCAGGGCGTGCTGTTCGGCATCTTCTCCTCCAGCGGCCAGAGCTGCATCGCGGGATCACGAATTTTTGTGCAGCGCAGCATCTTCAACGACTTCACCGACGAACTGGTGCGCCGAGCCAAGCAACTGCGACTCGGCCCGGGAACCGACCCACGCACCGACGTGGCCCCGATGATCACTCGGGCCCACCGCGATTCGGTCGCCGCGATGGTCGACGCCGCCGTCGCCGACGGAGCGCACATCCGGTGTGGCGGCGAGATCCCCGCCGACCCGGAGCTCGTCGACGGAAGCTACTACCCTCCAACGATCCTCACCGGCGTCACCAACGCCGACGCCATCAGTCGTGAGGAGATCTTCGGCCCGGTCGGCGTCGTGATCCCCTTTGACGACGACGCCGACGTCATCGCCCAGGCCAACGACACCGTGTACGGATTGGCCTGCGGCATCTGGACTCGCGACTACCGCCGCGCGCTGCGCGTCGGCGACGCCGTCGACGCAGGAACTGTGTGGGTCAACACCTACAAGCAGTTCTCCATCTCCACACCCTTCACCGGCCTGCGCGACAGCGGACTGGGCACCGAGAAGGGTCGCGACGCGATCCGCCAGTACTCGGACCAGAAAAGCATCTACCTCGACCGCAGTGACGCCCCCATGCAGTGGGGCACACCCCGATAGACCGAGCCGACACCTCAGCCACCACCGAGAGGAACCCCATGTCCACCCCCGCACCCGCCGCCACCGAATCGGCCCACCCGTACAGCCCCGCCTACGAGGTGGCCGGATTCGGATTCGTCTCCGGCGCACTGTCGGTCGACGAAGACGGACAGGCCGTCACCGGCATCGAACCGGCACTCGACGCCGCCGTCGCCCGCCTGACCGAACGACTCGCCACCGTCGACATGGCGCTCACCGACGTCGTCAAGACCACCTACTTCGTCACCGACGTCTCACTCCGCGACGCCGCAAACCGGCACTACGAGAAGATCTTCGCCGCCCCGCGCCCGGCCCGGTCGTTCGTCGAGGTCGCCGCACTGCCATACGGCGCAACCGTCGAGATCGAAGCGATCGCCCACCGCGGCTGACCCACAGCTGTCCACCCGAACATCACCACCACCGAAAGGACACATCATGAGTGCACCAGAGAAGCAGGCCGTCGACCTTGAAGCACAGATCGACGCGTGCATCGCCGGCCGCGAGTCCCGCTACGAGGACTGGGACACCCTCGGATTCCAGGCCGCCAAGGGCGGAGATCGGTTCAAGCGAGCCCAGATCCGCTACATCGGTTCGGGCGCCACCGGCAACCACGACGGTGACAACCGCACCCTGCCGTCCGAGCACTTCACCTTCTCCAACATGCGCCTGCCCGTCGGCGCTGTCGGTCCCGAGCACACCCACCACGATGTCGAGGAAGTGTTCTTCGTCCTCGAAGGTGAACTCGAGGTCGCCGTCCACGACGTGGAGGACGGCAACCGCAAGGCCGTCCGCAAGCTCGGCTACCGCGACCTGATCCGCGTGCCCGCGGGCGTTCCCCGCAGCCTCGCCAACGTCGGCGACGTCGACGCGCTGTTCTGCGTGATCATCGGCTCCAAGAAGCCGGAACTGCCCACCTACCCACCGAGCTCGGAGATGTTCGGCGTCACCCGCTGACGCCGTCCCCGACCGACCGTCCGAGAGGATCACCGATGTCCGCAGACACGAGAGTCCTTCGCGTCCAGCAGAAGACGTGGGAGGCCGACGGCATCACCAGCGTCACCTTCGTCGACCCCAGCGGTGCAGACCTGCCGACCTGGGAACCGGGCGCACACATCGCCCTACACCTCCCGGGTGGACTGACGCGCGAATACTCCCTGTGCTCCGACCCGCGTGACCCCTCGCACTGGACGGTCGCGGTGCTGCGCACCGAGCAGTCCCGGGGCGGCAGCGTGCACGTCCATGACCGGTTGTCGGTCGGCGCCGAGATCGAGGTCGCCGGCCCCCGCAACGCGTTCGGCGTCGACGATGACGCCACCGAACACGTGCTCGTGGCGGGTGGTGTCGGGATCACCCCGATCGTGGCGATGATGCGTCACCTCGAACAGGCCGGGCATCCGTGGAAGATGCTGTACGCCGGGCGCTCACGCAAGTCGATGGCATTCGTCGACGAGGTCAGCGCTCACCACGCCGCGACGATCCACGCCGACGACGAGGTCGGCGGACTCCCGGATCTCGCCGCCGTGATCGGCGGTGCAGGATCGGGTGCCGTCGTGTACTGCTGCGGCCCGGCCCCGCTGCTCGACGCAGTGGAGAAGGTGGTCCCCGAGGGGGCGACCCTACGGACCGAGCGGTTCGCCGCCCCCGTCGTCGCCGCACCGTCCGGTGACGACAGCGCATTCGACGTGATCCTCGACCAGAGCGGACGCCGCATCCCGGTCGGCTGCGACGTCTCGGTCCTCGACGCACTGCTCGACGCCGGTGTCGACGTGCCGAGCTCGTGCACCGAGGGGATCTGTGGCACCTGCGAGGTGGCCGTCGTCAAGGGCGACGTCGACCACCGCGACTTCCTGCTCAGCGACGCCGAACACGAACAGAACACCACCATGTTCCCGTGCGTATCCCGCTGCCGCTCCGCCGAACTCGTCCTCGACCTCTAGAAGGATTCCACGATGCTCTACTCTCAGCGCCCCGTCATCACCGAGCAGCCGGTGTGCACCCTGCGCAGCCTCCGCTCGGTGGCGCTGACGGTGCCCGACCCCAAGGCCTCCCGCGACTTCTACCACGAGGTGTGGGGACTGACCGCCGTCGACGAGGACGGCGATCGGTTCTGGCTGCGGGCCACTGGAACCGAGCATCACGTCCTCGACCTACGGCCGGGCGACACGAACGCGCTCGGCGGCATCAGCTTCGCGCTCGGCACACCGCGCGAGGTCGATGAGGCCGCCATCGCGCTCGAGCGCATCGGGGTTCCGATGCTCCGCACCCCGGGCCTGCTCGACGACGCCGGGGGCGGGTACGGGCTGCAGTTCGTGGACCCGGAGGGCCGAACCATCGAGCTGTCGGCAGACACCTTCGCGGTGTCGAGCCAGGAACCCGGCGGCCGCCGGGCCGTGCCCCGCAAGATCGCCCACGTGGTGCTCAACACCACCGACATCGAGCGGACCGCCCAGTTCTACACCCAGGTCCTCGGCATGCGGATCTCCGACTGGTCCGAACGTCAGATGGCCTTCCTGCGCTGCAATTCCGACCACCACGTGATCGCGCTCAACCAGGCGACGTGGCCGTCGATCAACCACATCGCCTACGAGATGACATCCATCGACCACTTCATGCGCGGCATCGGAAGCCTGCGGGCACACGGAATCGCACCGCAGTGGGGGCCCGGCCGGCACGGACCCGGCGACAACACCTTCTCCTACTTCACCGACCCCGCCGGCCTGGTGTGCGAGTACACCTCCGAGGTCGCCCAGATCGACGAGGACGCGTGGCTGTGCCGCACCTGGCGCCGCACCCCGGAACTGTCGGACACGTGGGGCACCGCCGGACCGCCCAGCACAACTGTGCGGTCGGCCATGGCCGGCATCCCCGACCTCGGCGCCCGCTCGCTGGTCACCCCACGCGACGCCGACTACTTCTACGGCGCACCCGAGATGGCGGCCGTGTCATGACCACCGCATCGACGACCCGCCTCCACGTCGAAGTGCACCCCGCTGACGCGACGCAGCCGGCCGTGGTGATGTTGCACGGAATCGGCGGCTCTGCCGAGTCGTGTGCACCGCTGGCCGAGCACCTGGCGGCCGGCGGGGTGGCAACGGCTGCCGTCGACGCACCCGGCTATGGCCGATCCGCAGACCCCGCTGCCACAGGCGATGTGGTCAATGACGTCATCGATGTTCTCGACAACATCTCCTCGGACCGGCCGGTGGTGATCCTCGGAACCTCCTGGGGCGGTGTCATCGCGATGTCGGTGGCGCTGCGCCGGCCCGACCGGGTCGCCGGCCTCATTCTCGCCGACAGCACCCGCGGATCGGGCACCAGCGTCGAGAAGGCAGCGGCGATGCGGTCACGGATCACCGAGTTGCGCGAGCACGGCGCCAGCGTCGTCGCCGCTGCTCGCGCAACTCGGCTCACCGCGCCAGAAGCCGATCCGGAAGTGACCGAACAGGTTCGCCGATCGATGTCGTCCGTGCGGGTACCCGGATTCACCGCGGCAGCCGAGTTCATGGCCGCGACCGATCTCGGGCCGCAGCTCACTGATATCGGCTGTCCGACTCTTGTCGTGGTGGGCGAACACGACGTGATCACCGGCGTCGACGAATCCCGACTGCTCGCCGAGCGCATCCCCAACGCACAGTTCCGCATCATCGCGAACGCCGGACACGTGGCGATCCAGGAACAACCCGCCGACGTGGCCGCACTGGTCGTCGAGTTCCTGAAGGAACTCTCATGAGCGCCGCAACAGCACTCGGCACCGTCGTCGTCACCGGCGGCGGCCGCGGCCTCGGACGCAGCATCGCCGAGCGCCTCGGCCGCGAGGGCCATCGGGTCGTGATCGCCGAACGTGACGCAACCACCGCCCGGATCGCCCAGGACGAACTGACCGCCGACGGTGTCGACGCCACCGCGATCGTCACCGACATCGGCGACGTCGACTCGGTGCGAGCGCTGGCCGACCGGCTCGAGCGCGACGGAGACCGCGTCGTCGGATTGGTCAACAACGCCGCCATCGCCGACGGAGTCGGTGGCGCAACGTTCTTCGAGCTCGCCGACGACGAGTTCGACCGGCTGTCGCAGGTCAACGTCCGGGGAACCTGGGCGGTCACCAAGTACCTGTGGCCCCTGCTGTCGGCATCGCAGGGCGCGATCGTCAACATCGCC
This sequence comes from Gordonia prachuapensis, assembly GCF_036350515.1. Taxonomy (NCBI): domain Bacteria; kingdom Bacillati; phylum Actinomycetota; class Actinomycetes; order Mycobacteriales; family Gordoniaceae; genus Gordonia; species Gordonia prachuapensis. The sequence goes on from NZ_JAZDUE010000016.1 coordinate 30,270, forward strand.
TCGGACGTCGCGATGTACGGCTCACCACGACTCGTGCACTACGTGTCGTCGAAAGCCGCCGTGATCGGCATGACCCGCTCGATGGCACGCGACGCCGGCGAGTACGGCGTGCGCGTCAACGCCGTGGCACCGGGCCTGATCCGGGTCGAGGCCACCGAAGGGGTGCCCGACGACCGCTACCGCACCTACGCCCAAGGGCGAGCGCTCAAACGTGAGCAGACCCCTGACGACGTCGCCGGAGTCGTCCGGTTCCTGCTTTCCGACGACGCCGCCTTCGTCACCGGACAGACCATCGTCGTCGACGGCGGATTCATCTTCCGCTGAGCCACTGCCTACCACCACAGGAGTACCCATGGACCTGCAGCTCAAGGGCCGCCGGATTCTGATCACCGGAGCGAGTTCCGGCATCGGTCTCGCCACGGCCCGGATGCTCGCGGCCGAAGGCGCCCGCCTCGCGCTGTGCGCCCGGGACGAGGACCGGCTGCGTGCCGCCATCACCGACCTCGCCGAGATGACCGACGTCGTCACCGCCTCCTGCGACGTCACCGACCGTGCCTCGGTGAACGCGTTTGTCGACGACGCCGTCGGCCGGCTCGGGGGTCTCGACGGAATGGTCTGCAACGCCGGACGATCGCTGATGCGCACCCTCGACGAAACCACCGACGACGAGATCCGCGACGAGTTCGACCTGAAGATCTTCGGCGCCCTCAACGTGATCCGTGCCGGACGGAAGGCGTTGGCCGACTCGGACTCCGCATCGATCGTGATCGTCAACGCCATCCTGTCGCGTCAGCCCGAGCTCCGACTCGCCGTCACCGCCGCGGCCCGCGCCGGGCTGCTCAACCTGTCCCGTTCCCTGGCCGGCGATCTCGCGCCGGAAGGCATCCGGGTCAACTCCGTGCTGCTCGGCCTGGTGGATACCGGCCAGTGGCATCGCCGCTACCAGGAGAGCGGGTCGGAGCACGACTTCGACACGTGGAGCGCCGACATCGCACGCGACCGCGGAATCGCGTTGGGACGCTTCGGCACCGCCGACGAACTGGCCTTCCCGGTCACCACCTTGCTGTCCCCGCTCAACAGCTACATGACCGGCGCCACCCTCGACGTCGGTGGCGGCGTCCACCGCTACGTCTGACCTTTCACACCTCAGCCCACAGGAGTACACGACATGTCCGCACAGCAGCCCGCGAACGACCGCCGCACCGGCGGCGACGTTCTGGTCGAGGTGATGCGCCGACACGGCATCACCACCGCCTTCGGTGTGGTCAGCATCCACAACCTGCCGCTGGTGGAAGCCGTCGACCGCGACCTCACCTTCGTCGAGATGCGGCACGAGGCCGCCGCGGTCAACGCGGCCGACGGGTATGCCCGCGCCTCCGGCAACATCGGCGTGGCCCTGACCAGTACGGGCACCGGTGCCGGCAACGCCGCCGGCTCGATGGTGGAAGCGCTGACCGCCGGCAGCCGGGTGCTGCACATCACCGGGCAGATCGAAAGCGAATACCTCGCGCCCGGGCGGCCCGCACCGAGTCGCGGGGTGATCCACGAGTTCCCGCGGCAGCCCGAGATGCTGGCCGCCGTCTCCGCCCACTCAACCACCATCGTCGACGCGAAAGATGTGGCAGCCGAGCTGGAATCGGCCATCGCAAAGATCCGCACCGCCCCGCACGGGCCGGCCAGTGTGGAGTGGCCGACCGATCTCCAATACCTCGCCGCGCCGGAGTCCCAGCGACCTGTCGACCCCGTCGGGGACACCCGCACCGACCTTGACGAGACCGCGATCGGGCATGCTGCCGATCTGCTGCGCAACGCGCAGCGCCCACTGATCTGGCTCGGTGGCGGAGCGGCCGACGCCGGCGATGAGATCACCCAGCTTGCCCGTCGTCTCGGCGCCGGAATCCTCACCAGCAACTCCGGCCGCGGCATCGTCCCGGAGTCCGACGAGCTGGTCATCGGCAACTTCGCCACCACCCCCGCGGTCCGCGAACTCCTCGCCGACTCCGATCTCCTGCTGGCCGTCGGCACCCACTTCCGCTCCAACGAAACCGCCTCGTACAGCCTGAAACTCCCGCAGACGATCGTCCAGGTCGACATCGAACCGACCACCATCGGACGGGTCTACCCGGCGACCGCCGGCATCGTCGGCGACGCCGCCCGCGTCCTCGACCGAATCGTCGAGAACCTGCCCGCTGACCACCGGTCGTCGTCGGAGTGGACAGACCGCGTCACCGAGGTCCGCGACCGCGTGCGCGCCGACCTCACGGCCTACATCGGCGGCTATGCCGAGATCTGCACAGCCATCCGCGACGCACTGCCCGCACGGTCGGTCATCGCCCGCGACGTCACCATCCCGTCAAGCCAGTGGGGCAACCGACTCCTGCCGATCCTCGACCGCGCCACCAACATCTTCCCGCTCGGCGGAGGCATCGGACAGGGCCTCGCGATGGGAATCGGTGCGGCACATGCCCGCCCGGACGTGCCGACGCTGGTCATGGTCGGCGACGGCGGACTCGCCGTCCACCTCGGCGAACTGGCCAGCCTGGCCGGCGCCGACGCCCACGTCATCGTCCTGGTCTTCAACGACGGCGGCTACGGAGTGTTGCGGAACATGCAGGAGAAGAACGGCTTCCGACGCTCTGGTGTGGACCTGCACACCCCGCGCTTCGATCTGCTCGCCGCCTCCATGGACATCCGCTACCAGCTGGTGCAGGGTCCGGGCGCGATCGGCGATGCACTCGCCGCCGCCGTCGCCCACACCGGTCCCTCGTTCATCGAGGTCGACGTCGAGGCCCTCGACCCGGCGCCCGGTCCCTTCGTGCCGCCCGTGCACGTGCCCACCGCCGACAAGCATGAGGCACGATCATGAGTCCCCGCATCGTGTGGTGGCCCGATGGCGCGCAGGCCACGGTCGAAGCCGGCGAACAGGTGCATGTGCACGCGGCAGGCCCGGACGTGATCGACGCGATCCGGCTGGCGGTCGCACACCCCGACATCGTGCTCAGCCTGGTACTGGCCGAACCGGACGCCCTCGACGACACCGAGACCGCCCTGCTCGCCGACGTCGCGGTGCCCACCCTGGTACTCGCATCGGCCCCGCGCACGGATACGGATCTGTCTGCCGCGCAACACATCGCCGGTGAAGTGGAGAACGGCGTCTTCGTCATCATCGACGGCTCCCCGCAACCGGTGCACCTGCGCAGCGCGGAATCGTTCGGCGAGTGGACCGCATCGTTCATGGCCATCGCCGAAGGGCTCGCCGCCCGCGACGGACGACTGCTCACCCCACCCACCCCTCTCCTCGAAGGAGCCCACCCATGATCACTCGCACAGCCCGCGAGCCGTATCTGGAAACCCACCAGACACACCCGGAACCCATCACGCCCTACGAGCGCAAACTCGCCGGATCGCTGACCGAGATCTTCAGCGGCGGCGCAACCACTCTCGACGAGGTCGTGGACGGACTGAACACGCTGGGCCTCCACGGTCCCGACGGCGGTCCGTGGACCGAGCAGACCTTCCGCGCCGAAATGCGCAGATTGGGGAAATGACATGACCACCACCGAAACCACCCGTACCGAGGCACCTCGCCGCCCCGCCCGCGGTCGCCCCACCTTCGCCGTCGGCACCCGCCGCCACCTCGACGCCGACGAGATCGCCGCCACCGGCCTGCGCGACCGGTGGTATCCGATCCTGCCGTCGCACATGGTCGAAGCCGGTGCGATGGTGCCGGTCCGTCGACTCGAGGTCGACTGGGTGCTGTTCCGCGACGCGCAGGGTGTGGTGCACATGCTCGAGGACCGCTGCCCGCACCGCAGCGCACCGCTGTCGGTCGGACAGCACCTCGGGGACCGCATCGCCTGCGCCTACCACGGGGTCCAGGTCGACGGCGGCGGCACCGTCGTCTCCGTACCGGGTATGCCCGGGTGCGCACTCGAAGGACGCAGGGCCACAGTGTCGCTCGAGGTCGTCGAGGCCGCCGACACCATCTTCGCATTCATCCCGCTCACCGCGGAATCGGTACCCACACCGTTCGTCCTGCCCGACCGACTATCGGACCCCGAGGTGTCGTGGTTCCCGAACTACGCCGAGTGGGCCGGCCCGTGGCGGTTCTACATGGACAACGTCCTCGACCCGATGCATGGCGCGTTCCTGCACCGGAATTCGCACTCGATGTTCGGCGGCGACACCAGCGCACGGTTCCGTATTCGCGAGACCGATCGCGGCTTCTTCTTCGAGAAGACCGACCAGCGCGGGGTGAATTTCGACTGGGTCGAATTCGTCCGTGGCTCCATGGACCATGTGGACCTCGAGATCCCCTACGGTCCGGGCGCCGGACCCGGCGGGGTGTTCGGCATCGTCGGTATGAGCACACCCATCGACCGGTCGTCGTCGGCGATCTTCCACTGGCGCACCCGCCGCGTGAGCGGATGGGAACGCGAGACGTGGCGGTTCATGTTCCGGACCGTCCTCGAGGAGAAGCACTGGCAGGTCCTCGAACAGGACCGTGAAGTGCTCGAGGCGCTGTCCGGCGACGCAGACCGCGAGGAGCATCTCTATCAGCACGACCTCGGTGTCTCCCGTATCCGGCGCATCTACCGCGCGGACGCGGTCGCTCAGGCCAAGCAACTCGCGGAGCTGAACGCATGACCGCCGGCAGCGACACGATGCTGCTCACCGTGGTGCTCCGTCACGACCAGAGTCAGAACCTCGAGCAGCTGCAGGGCCGCCTGGACGCCAATGACTGGTGGCACGGCTTCCCGCCCGAGGGCTGCGAGGTCGTGTCCTGGGTGGTCGCGATGGGTATCGGCCAGATCGTCACCCTCCGGCTGCCGGCGTCCCGGCTCCCAGCGGTCAACGTCGAACTCGAACGTCGCGCCTGGGGCACCTTCGAGACCGACTTCTACCCGACGTATGACTTCCTGCCGGTCCGCGAACGTCTCACCCGGGAGTCCGACGCCCGGCGAGACCTCGCGCCGAACCGAGCGGAGTCCGTCGCATGACCCGCGTCGCGCACACCGCCGTGGCCGAGCCTCCGCGCCCGGACATGTTCAGCAACGCCCGCGTCGTCGGCGACCAGTTCTTCCTGTCCGGCATGCACGCGGGTACGCCCGACGGACCGGTCGGCGGGTCGGACACATACGTGCAGGCAGTCGAGGCGTTCCGCCGCGTGCAAGCGCTCACCGAGGCGTGCGGAGCGACCGTCGACGACATCGTCGTGCTCCGCATCTACCTCACCGACATCGACGAGAAGGCCGCGGTCGGCCGCGCCCGCAGCGCGGTCTTCTCCGGTGATTTCCCCTGTTCGACCCTTGTCGAGGTGTCCCGGCTCGTCGAGCCCGGACTCACCGTCGAGATCGAAGCCCAGGGCTTCCTGCCCCGCTCGAGCGGGCAGTAGCCGACTAGAATCAACAAATCCCCACCGGCGCAGCCCGCCGCAACACCCCCGAGGACCCCGTCATGAACGGACCGCACAACTCCAGCGTCAACCCAGCCGAGATCACCCGACCCAACTGGCCGGTGCTGATCCTCGCCTTCGTCGCCGTCGTCCTCGACGGCTACGACACCATCGCCCTCGGACTCTCCGTCCCCGCACTCTCCGACGACTGGGGTGTGGACCCGGCGCACTTCACCCCCGCGTTGTCGCTGACCAGCCTCGGCGTGGCCCTCGGCTACATCGCGGTGGGCCGGCTGACCGCCCGGTTCGGGTGCCGCAACGTCGTCTTGGCCGCCGTCGTCGTGTTCACCCTCGGATCGCTCCTCACCGCATGGGCGGGCGGCATCATCGAGCTCAGCGTGCTGCGCTTCGTCACCGGGTTCGGTCTCGGAGCCGTGATGCCTGCCGCGGTGGCTCAGGCGACCGCGCTGAACCCGGCCCGCTTCCGCCAGCAGATCGCCGTCTTCGTGACCACCGGGATCTCGCTCGGCGCACTCATCGCCGGCATTCTCGGTGCCGCCCTCATCCGGTGGTTCGATTGGCCGTCGGTGTTCATCGTGGGTGCGATCGCCTCGGCGGCGCTGCTGCCGATGCTGTGGATCTGGCTGCCCGACGAGCGCGCGGTCACCGGGGTGCAGCACGCCCCCGCCACCGCGAAACACGACGCGTCCGTGGCCCGCCTCTTCGATCCGCAGGTCCGCGGCCGAACGATCCTGCTGTGGGCGTTCTCGTTCCTCATCTTCTCCGTGTACTACATCTTCTCGTCGTGGCTGCCGACCCTGCTGACCAGCTACGGCTTCAGCACGGGACTGGCACCGCTCGGCTCGGCGGCGCTCGGCGTGGGCAGCATCATCGGCGCCGGAGTCCTGATGGTCGCCGCGCTGCGTTTCCGCATGACCTCCGTCCTCGCCGGCACCTCCGTCGTCGCCATCGCGTTCCTCGTGCTGTCCACCTACCTGGGCGCCGACAAGGCGATGCTGCTCATCGTGTTCGGCGGCGTGGGCCTGGGCCTGCAGGCCGGCATGATCGGTCAGGCCGCCGTCGCGGTCACGCTCTACCCGCAACGCACCGCCGCGACCGGCGTCGGCTGGACATCGTCGATGGGCCGGCTGGGTTCCGTCGTCGGCCCGATCGTCGGCGGTGCGCTCATCGGCATGGGCCTGGCCACCAGCACCATCGTCCTGATCGCCTGCATCCCGGTTGCCGTCGCCGCCGTGATCGTCGTCGCCCTGGGCCGGACCGCCCGGCCGCGCCCCACGAAAGTGGCAGGCGGACGGCCCGCCCCCGTCGGCGTGAGCTGACCCCTTCTGGTCCCTGAGGAGCGAGCCTGCGAGCGTCACGAAGGGCCCGCACCCCCGGTCCCTGAGGAGCGAGGCGCTAGCCGAGCGTCACGAAGGGCCCTTCGTGACGGACCTCCGCTAGCGCTCCGGCCCTCCTCAGGGATCGGTTGAAACCCCCCACCACCGAGAGGCCGCACCCATGACCGCAACACCGGCACACCCCACCCCCGCACCACAACCCGGTCGCGACATCGCGATCGTCGGCGGCGGGATCGGCGGGCTCGCCGCAGCGATCGCACTGCGCAACGCGGGACTCGACGCCGTGGTCTTCGAACAGACAACGCAGTTCGCACGCGTCGGCGCCGACATCAACCTCACCCCCAACGCAGTCCGCGTGCTCGACACCGTCGGTGGCGACCTCGGTGCGCGCCTGCGCGACGGCGGAGCGCAACCCCGATTCCGGATCAGCCGGATGTGGGACACCGGCGTGGAGACGTCCCGCATCCCCATGGGTGCGAGTGCCGAAGAGCGTTACGGTGCACCGCAGTTGACACTGCACCGCGGAGATCTGATGTCGGCGATGCGGGACGCGGTGCCCGACTCCTGGATGCGGATGGGTCGGCGAGTGCAGACCGTCGAGTTCGGTGAGCGGGCCACGCTGGTGTTCGACGACGGCACCCGGCACGACTGCGCCGTCGTGATCGGCGCCGACGGCATCCACTCACGGGTTCGCACAGCGATGTTCGGCCCGGAGCATCCCGAGTTCACCGGCGTCGTCGCCTACCGTGCCGTGCTGGATCGTGAGCAGGTCGCCCATCTGCCGAACATGGATTCGTTCACCAAATGGTGGGGTCCCGACCCGGACACCCAGATCGTCGTCTTCCCGCTCAACCGGGGCAAGGAGATCTTCGTCTTCGCGACCATCGGCCAACCCGAATGGACCGAGGAGTCGTGGACGACGCGTGGTTCGGTGGACGAACTCCGCGCCGCCTACCGCGACTTCCATCCCGAGGCCACCGCCTTGCTCGATGCATGCGGCGAGGTGATGAAATCGGCTTTATACGTGCGCGATCCACTGGAATCCTGGACCAACAGTCAGGGAGTTCTGCTCGGCGACGCCTGCCATCCGATGATGCCGTTCATGGCGCAGGGCGCGGGACAGGCGATCGAGGACGCAGCCGTCCTGGCGCGCTGCCTCGCGACCGGCGACGACACCGCCACCGCAGTGTTCCGCTACCAGGAGACCCGACGGGAGCGGACCGCGGCGATCCAGCGCGGGTCACGCAGCAACGAATGGCTGAAGGAGGCCGGCAACGGCGACTGGGTGTACGAGTACGACGCCTGGTCGGAACCGCTCGGTGGCACCGCGACAGCCCACGCCTGACCCGACAGGTCAGACAGCGGAAACCGAACGGGCATGGATCAATTCGGCAGCGATGGCGATCGCGGTCTCGGCCGGTCCGCGATTGCCGATGGCGAGCCCTATCGGGCTATGCAGTCGATCCAGCTGGTCCGGCGTGACACCCATGTCGAGAAGTTCGCGCCGCCGTCGGGCATCCGCCGTTCGGGACCCCATCGCCCCGACGTAGAACGGCAGAACCGGCCACCGGGAGTCGTCGAGGCACTCGACCAGGACCGGAATGTCGATCTTCGGATCATGTGTGAGCACCACGAACACGGACCTCTCGTCGAACGCGCCGGAGTCACGTTCACGCACAACATGATCCGAAGGCCAGCCGCAGACAACGTCATGCGCGTGCGGCAGCCGCGACGGAGTCGCGAAAACCGGACGTGCATCGCACACCGTCACTCGATACCCCATTCGCGCACCGAGCACGGACATCTCGGCCGCGAAGTCGGTCGACCCGACGATGACCATCCTCGGTGCAGGCAGGAATCGCCGGATGATCGATCCGTCCGTTTCGAGTCGAGTCGCGCCGGAAACGCCGTCCACCACCGTGTGCACGGCGCCGCTTTCCGGTGCGGTCGTGTGCAGTACGCAGGGCATGCCCGCGGTCAACCGATCCACGACCACCGACAACTCGGGGAACTGCCGGCGATCGACGCGTTCCACCAGAACACTCAGTGAGCCACCGCAGGTGAGGCCCGGAGCCACCAGATCCCCGTCCGGACCGTAACTCTCGAGTCGTGGTACCCCCGTGGTCAATGTCTCCAGGGCACTCTCGTACAGAGCGCTCTCCACGCAACCACCGGAGATACTGCCGACGACCGATCCGTCCTCGTGCACCACCAGCATCGCGCCGGGATCACGTGGCGTGGAGCCGTGCGCAGCGACCACCGTGGCGAGGGCGCACGAGCGGTTCTCCTGCCAGACCCGGTAGGCCTCGGCGAGCACGGGTTGGGACGTGGCGAGCACGGGATCCATCGGCGACCTTCTCCTGGATTCGTGAGCGATTGCTCTGTACCGGAGCAGGATACGAACGTCCCACACCGGCAGGATACAGAGAAGCGTACACAACTTTTGCGCTAAGGTAATTTGGAAAGAGCCGAGCCGATCGCCATCGCGACCGGGTCGGCCGGAATCGTGTGATGGGTGGATGCCAATGCCAAGCGCATCAGGGGGCTTCGACGACGGCGTCGCGGGGATCATCCGCGGGTGGGCGTCTGTGCGTCCGGAACTCGGTGTCGAACCGCTGGAGATCTTCGGCCGGCTGCACCGCAGCTACTTGCTGTATCGGTCCGAGATCAACGCCGGTTTCGAACGTTTCGGGATCAACGAGGCCGGCTTCGACGTGCTCGCGTGCCTACGGCGTGCGGAGCCGCACTACCGGCGAACCGCCGGCGAGCTGGCCAAACAGACTCTTGTCACGACCGGGGGACTCACCCTGCGGGTCAACCGGCTCGAGAAGGCGGGACTCGTGACACGGCAACGGGACAACGACGACGCACGCGTCGTCTACGTCGCCCTCACCGACGCGGGACGACAGTTGGTCGACGAGGTCTCTGATGCACACTTCGCCATGCTCGCCCGGCTGCTCGACCCCATCGACGGCCCCGATCGTCAGCAACTCGCTCACCTGTTGTTCCGTCTCGAGGACTCTCTGCGTGCCGCCGGTGCAGGGATAGAGGACGAAGCGGCCAGCGCCTGAGCAGAATTCGTGGGGCGCCGCAACCGGACGGCGCCTCACGTCCCAAGTGAATCGGGTTCTGAGTCGTTCACGTGAAGCTTACGTAAAACGTCCCGCGAAATTCGCCAAACCGTTGACCTCTTAGCGCAAAGACAGGCACACTCTCTTACAGCAAAGATGTTTGGCGCTAAGACGGATGTGTCAGTCTGACCTTCCGCGGAACGAAAGAGATTCAGCCCGATGAACAAGATTCGTACCGCGTTCGCCGCAGCCGCGGCGTGCGGTGTCATGGTGTTGTCCGCCTGCGGTGGTAGCGATGGCGGGGGAACGGAAGCGGCCGCCCCGGACGGCAGCCTGGAGAAGACGCAGATCACGGTCGGTGTGCTCCCACTCGCCGACTACGGCGCCGTCTATTGGGCCAACGAGAACGGCCTATTCGAGCAGGAAGGTCTCGAGGTGACCCTCGAGCCCATCCAAGGCGGGCCTATCGGCATCCAGAAGGTGGCCTCCGGCGAACTCGACTACGCGATCGCCAACACCATCTCCGCCTCGATCTCCCAGGCGCAGGGCGCGCCGGTCACCGACGTCGCCTACACCGCGTCCCTCGGCAACGGCTCCGGGGCGATCTTCGTCAATCAGGACTCGCCGATCCAGACCATCGACGATCTGAACGGGAAGACTGTCGGTACCAACACGACTCGCAACATCGGCGACGTGACGTTCGCCAACCTGGCCCGGTCCGAGGGCAAGGAGGTCTCCCCGAACTGGGTGGAGGTGCCGTTCCCGGAGATGGTGTCGGGTGTGCAGGCGGGGTCCATCGACGCGGGATACACCCCGGAACCGTTCTGGTCGGCCGCCCAGCAGGCCGGGATGCGTCGAGTGGTCGATCTGACCAATGGGCCCAACGCCGGCCTGGCCGCGTCGATCTTCGTCGCCGGCAACAGCTTCGTCGACCAGAACCCGGACACCACAGCGGCATTCGCCCGCGCCATCTACGCCGCGGGTGAAGAGATGGCCGCCGACGAGCAGGCCGTGCGCAACTGGATTCCCAGTGTCGCCAAGGTGCCCGCGGACGTGGCCCAGACCATGGTGATGCCGACCTACTCGTCGGGTATGGACGTCGCGGCGCTCGAGAAGGTGTCGAACATGCTGAAGGAGCAGGGCCTGATCCCCGCGGACTTCGACATCAGCGAACACGTCTATCAGCTGTCCACGGACTGACCGATGCGCGTCGACAACGAGACATTGAGCCGGACGCGGGTGATCGCGTACGGAGTCCTGGGAACGCTTGGGGCGGCCGCCGTCGCCCAGCTGCTGTTCCAGCCGTCGGTCATCGGTAAGCCCGGTCTGCCCATCCCGACCCAGGTGGTCGGCGGTGTCGGGGACCTGATCGGCGACGGGACATTCTGGGAAGCAGTCGGTTTCACGCTGCAGGAGTGGCTGCTGGGTGTACTCATCGCGTCCGTTGTCGGCGTGCTGATCGGCGGTCTCATGGGTGCGTTCACCTCGGTGTTCGTCGCCTTCGAGCTTCCGGTCGAGGTGTTCCGGGTGCTGCCGTCGGTGGCGGTGGGACCGATCCTCGTGCTGCTGATCGGTGCCGGGATGCTGCCGCTGTCACTGACCGTGGCGCTCGCCTGCCTCTGGCCGATCCTGCTCAACACCATGTACGGCGTCCGCGGCGCAGACGTGACCGCCGTGCAGACGGCCCGCAGCTTCGGGCTCTCCGAACTGCGCGTACTCGGACGGGTCAAGATCCCGAGCGCACTGCCTTTCGCCTTCACCGGCATCCGGATCGCCGCGTCGATCGGACTGATCGTCGCGGTCAGCGCGGAACTGCTGATCGGCAACGGCCAGGGGATCGGCGGATACATCCTCGTCAACAGCGCCAACGCCACCGACCTCGACGTCGTGTACGCCGCCACACTGGTCGCCGGCCTGCTCGGCATGGCCGTCAGCGGCGTGTTCGCGGTGGTCGACTCGACCGCCTTCGGATGGAAGAAAGGCCTCGCACAATGACTCTCGCACAGGCAGATCGCGCGACGGTCACACAGCGTCACACGATCTCGAACACACCATCGGCGCGGAGCGCGCGCACCCTGCAGGCCCGCCGACTTCTCGGGCGGGGCGGTCTCCGTCTGATCGTTCCGGTGATACTCCTCGTCACCTGGTATGCGCTGTCCCAGTCACCGACGTCGGGACTGTTCGTCGCCGCGCCGGCCGACGCGTTCAGCCGGGTGTTCAGCGACTTCTTCAGTACCGACCCGAGCAAGCTGTTCCTCGGCGAGGCCTTCTACGACGACCTCATCCCGAGTCTGTGGCGGGCGATGGCCGGCCTCGGCCTGGCCATCGTCATCGGGGTGGGCCTCGGTGTGCTGCTGGGGATGAGCCGCGTGATGACCGCGCTGTTCCAACCACTGATCCATCTCGGGAGGTCCCTGCCGAGCCCGGCGCTACTGGGTGTGTTCTTCTTCCTGTTCGGCACCGGCGACAGCCCGAAGATCTTCCTCATCGCCTTCAGCGTGGTGTGGCCGATCCTGCTGAACACCATCGACGGGGTCGGCAGCGTCGGCACGGCACGGATGCAGGCGGCCGCAGTCTTCAAGATTGGTCGCTTCGACACCCTGGCGCACATCATCCTGCCGGGCGCCTCACCCAAGATCTTCGCGGGCATCCGGACCGCGATGTCGTTGTCCCTGATCATCATGATCATCTCCGAATTGCAGAAGTCGGAGAACGGATTAGGGTATCTGCTCATCCAGACCCAACGAAACTTCGACTACACCGGATTCTGGGCGGTCCTGATCGTCCTGGCCGCCCTCGGGGTGGTACTCAATTTCATCTTCAAGGCCATCGAACGACGAGTCCTGGCCTGGCATCGAGGAGCAACCGCCCAACATGACTAGCACCATGACCACACCCGAAACCATCTCGGCGGCACTGTCTCTCGACGGTGTGTCCAAGTCCTACGGCGACAACCTCGCCGTCCGCGACGTCACCGCGCAGATCCCCGCCGGCAAGGTCAGCGTCATCGTCGGCCCGTCCGGCTGCGGCAAGTCGACACTGCTCCGGATGATCAGCGGACTCGACACGCCCACCGACGGTGGAGTCGAGTTCAACGGCACCCCCGTGCGCGGCGTTCCGGACGGGCTGGCGATGGTCTTCCAGGACTACTCGCGTTCGCTGTTCCCGTGGATGCGAGTCGACAAGAACGTCGCCTTCCCACTCAAGCACCTCGATGCGGCCGAACGCACACAGCGTGTGCAGGAGGCCATCGAAGCGGTTGGGCTCGGCGGCAAGGAGAAGCTCTACCCCTGGCAGATGTCCGGCGGCATGCAACAGCGCGTGGCCATCGCCCGCGCCCTCGCTCGCCACCCCGCGCTGCTGCTGATGGACGAGCCGTACGCATCCGTCGACGCCCAGACCCGCGCCGAACTCGAAGATCTGTTGCTCACCATCCAGGCGCGGCTGGGCATCACCGTCCTGGTGGTCACCCACGACATCGACGAGAGCGTCTACCTGGCCGACCGCATCATCGTGCTGTCGAAGCCGCCGAGTGTGGTCGCCGAGGTGATCGACGTCGACCTGCCGCGTCCACGCGACCAGATCCTCACCAAGGAGGACCCGGTGTTCGTCGAAACCCGTGCGCACGTCACGTCGTTGCTGCGCGGCGTGGAGGTGCCCGCGACGGGCAACCGCTGATGCGTGCGCAGGCTCTGGGGGCGGGAATGCTCGCCCAGTCCCAATCGGCGATCGCCCCGTTCCGGCTGCATCGGCCCACCACCCTCACGCAGGCCAGTGCCCTGGTCGCCGAGTACCCGGAGGCGACCATCGCCGCCGGCTGCTCCGACCTCGTCGCCCGTATCCGGGAGGGCGAACGCATCGAGCGACTGATCTCGCTGCAACGTGTCGACGAACTCCGCGAGATCGACGAGTCCGACGGCACACTGCGCATCGGCGCCGCGGTGAGCCATCACGACGGATCGACGCACCGGATCGTCCGCACGGCGATACCCGGCTTCGCGGCGGCATGGAGTTCGATCGCAACGGTCCGCATCCGCTACACCGGCACCATCGGCGGCAACGTCATGGCCGCCCGGACCCGCTACGAGATGCCGCTGCTGCTGGGCGCGCTCGGCGCCGAATACGACTATGACGCAACGGGCCGGCTGCTCTGCCATGTCCGTGTGAACACCGCAGGCCTCCGCTGGTTCGGGTACGAACGGTCGATGCGGCCGACAGCAACGCTGGCTCTCGCGGTCCGCGCAGCACCGGCCGGCGGGATCGACGTACGCGCCGTCGCCGGCTCCGAGTACCGGCCCGGCTACACCCTGACAGCCCATGCCCCCGGCGACGACCTGCGCGACCTGGACCCGTCCGCACTCGCCGCGACTCTCGCCGAGCAGTTGCCCGACGAGTGCGCCGACCACACCGGATCGGCCGACTATCGCCGTCACCTCGTGGAGGTGCTGACCGGCCGCATCCTGCGCGCGGCCGCCGACGACGGCGTGGAGAGGACCCCGACACCATGATCCCAGACGATGGAGAGCTCACTGCCACAGTGCAGTTCGAACTCAACGGACAGACCCAGGCCGCCCGGGTCGACACCAACGAGACACTCCTCGGCATGCTGCGGTCCGAATTCGACTGCCGCGGTGTGCGTTCCTCGTGTGAACGGGGCGTGTGCGGTGCCTGCACCGTGCTGATCGACGACCTGCCCGTCGCGGCGTGCTCGACCTTCGCGTTCGCCGTCGACGGCGCTTCCGTACAGACTGTCGAAGGGCTCGCAGACGACGACGGCACCCCGTCGCCGGCGCAACGCGGCTTCACCGAGTGCGGCGGATTCCAATGCGGCTATTGCACATCGGGAATGCTGATGCTCACCACGGGCCTACTCCGGCACACCCCCGCACCGGATCGCGCGACGATCCGCGAGTGGATCTCGTCCAACACGTGCCGATGCACGGGATACGAGACGATCCTCGAGTCGGTGGAGTGCGCCGCGCGCATCGCAGCCGCCGACGCACCCCAGGACGTCCCTGTGCAGCCGACAGCCGAGGAGCATCGATGACCGCCCTCGAGTCGTTCCAGCACGAGTCGTTCCAGCACACCGTCGTCGACGATCCCGACCGCGGATATGTCATTCACGAGCTGCCCACGGTCGATCCGGATCGGCGCATCACCGGGCGGGACAAGCCGCGTGCCGACGCCGGCGCCAAGGTCACCGGACGCGCCATCTACGGCACCGATGTGGCCCGCGCCGGAATGCTGCACGCAAAAGTGCTGCGCAGCCCACACGCCCACGCCCGCATCGTATCCATCGACGCCGCCGCGGCACGTCGCGTGCCGGGTGTCAAAGCCGTACTGACCCGCGCGGAAGCCGTTGGGCTGCAACCGTACGGGACGATGGTCAAGGACCAGCCCACCGTCGCGATGGACACCGTCCGATATGTCGGCGACATCGTCGCCGCGGTGGCCGCCGTCGACGAGCGAACAGCGCTCGAGGCCCTGGGCCTCATCGACGTGCAGTACGAGATCCTCCCGGCCGTCTTCGATGTCGACGACGCGCTGGCCGAGGGTGCTCCGGTGATCCATCCGGAGCCGCCGTTCGGCGTGGTCCCC
This sequence comes from Gordonia prachuapensis, assembly GCF_036350515.1. Taxonomy (NCBI): domain Bacteria; kingdom Bacillati; phylum Actinomycetota; class Actinomycetes; order Mycobacteriales; family Gordoniaceae; genus Gordonia; species Gordonia prachuapensis. The sequence continues at coordinate 45,692 of NZ_JAZDUE010000016.1, forward strand.
GGGTACGGCGACGGCGCATCGGCGGTCTTGCGGCCCCGCGACAACGTTCCGTATGAGTTCCGCTACCGCACCGGTGATCCCGCCGCATGGCAGCGGTGCGATCACATCTTCACCGACACCTTCTACTTCTCCCGCATGAATCACATGCATCTCGAACCGTTCGTCACGGTCGCCGAGGCCAGCGATGACGAGATCGAGGTGTGGTCGTCGACGCAGAGCCCGTTCAATCTCCGCAAGGAGCTCTCGCGGATTTTCTCGCTGCCGGAGAACCGGATTCGGGTCCATGTTCCGCTCCTGGGCGGTGGATTCGGAGCCAAGAACGGACCCAAGACCGACCCGGTGGCGATTCGGCTGTCGCAGTTGTGCGGCGGCCGGCCGGTGCGGTTCGCGATGACCACCGAGGAGGTCTTCCTGACCGTCTCGCAACACGCGGCCAAACTCGTCGTGAGATCCGGTGTCACCTCCGACGGTACGTTCGTCGCCCGAGAATCGTTGGTGCTGCTCAACGGCGGCGCATACGCGGAGCACAGCCCGCCGGTGGCGGAGAAGGCCGGCTACCGCATGCCCGGTGCGTATCGGTGGGACCACATCGATTCGGTCTGCAAGGTCGTCACCACCAACACCGTGCCCGCGGGCGCGATGCGCGGCTTCGGCGGCACCCAGGCCACCTGGGCCAGTGAACGCCAGGTCGACCTCATCGCGGAACGTCTGGGACTGGACCCGTATGCGCTGCGGGTCAAGAACTTCAAGGCACTCGGTGAGGAGTTCGTGCCCGGCGAGTCCGGCATCGACTCCGACCTCGAGGAGGGGCTGCGCGTCGTCGCCGACGCCATCGGCTACCACCAACGAACCCCCGCGGAATCCGCCGGTCCGCTGCGTCGCGGCATGGGTGTCGCGGTCGGCGTGAAAGACGGCGGCGGCATCAACAAGCCGGCGATGGCGCGGGTCAAGGTGACGTCGAAAGGTGACGTCATCCTGAACTGTGCGCTGACCGAGATGGGGCAGGGCGGACACTCGGCGATGTGCCAGATCGTCGCCGACATTCTGCACACCCCCACCGAGCGGGTGACCTACGCCCGGATCGACACCGACAACACCCCGTTCGATCAAGGCACCAACGCGAGTTCCGGTGTGGCAGTGATGGGTCAGGCCGTCCGCAACGCCGCCGAGACGCTTCGACGGCAGGTGCTGGAATGGGCCGGCGACCAGTTCGGGTTCGACCCGACCCGCGCCGAACTCGACGACTGGACCGTGCGCGGCGACGGTGGCGACCCGCATCCGCTGTTCCCGCGCATCATGGAGATCTTCGGCAATACCGGTTTCGAGTTCTCCGCCGACGGGTTCTACAAGGCTCGCAACGATCACCGAGCCCCATTGGAGGCGCCCTGCGTGTTCTGGGAGATCGGCTGGGCGGCAGCCGAAGTGGAGGTCGACGTCGAGACCGGCCGCGTCGAGGTGCTGCAGCTCGCGGTGAGTGGGGACGCCGGCAAGGTGATCAGCAAGATCGGGTGCCGCGGGCAGGATGAGGGTGCCGCGGTGTTCGGACTCGCGCAGGCATTGTTCGAGGAGATGCGCTACGACGATGGTGAACTGCTCAACGCGGAGGCGCTTCTGTACCGGGTGCCGCTCGCCGAGGACATCCCCGAACGATTCACCTCGATCACCCAGGAGCAAGGTCACGGGGCCGGACCGTTCGGCGCCAAGGGGATGGGCGAGGGCGGCATGCTGCCGATCGCACCGGCGATCGCGCAGGCAATCGCCGACGCCACCGGCGCCCAACTCACCGAACTGCCGATGACGCCGGAACGCGTCTATCGGGCGATACGCAGATCGGGGGAACCGCGATGACGACGTTTGCTGACCGGCCGCTCGCCCGTCGAGTCGCGGTACTCGGCCACGGCACTATCGGCTCGGTGGTGGCCGCAGAACTCACGGCCGGAAAGGTTGCCGGCGCCGAACTCTGCGGCGTCATCGGCCGCCGCCCACAGGGTGATTCGTCCCTGCCGTGGACGACGCTGGACGATGCGCTCGACGTGGCGGACGTGATCGTCGAATGCGCTGGCCAACAGGCGGTTCGCGATCACGCCACCGCGATCCTCGAGGCCGGTGTCGACCTGGTCCTGACCTCGGTGGGCGCGCTCAGCGACACCGACCTGCGCGCCCGGCTGGGCGCCGCGGGTCCCGGCCGGATGGTGATCACCAATGGGGCGATCGGCGGTCTCGACATGCTTGCCGCAGCGCACGCGGCCGGCGGGTTGGACACCGTGACCCTCACCTCGACGAAGAAGCCGACCAGCCTGTTGCGGCCGTGGATGTCCGCCGACGAGAAGCGACGCCTCACCGACGCGTCGAAGCCTGTGGTCGCGTTCCGCGGAACGCCCGACGAAGCCGCGCGCCTGTTCCCCGAGTCGCTCAATGTCGCACTCGCCGTGGATCTCGCCGTCGGCGGACACGGCACGACGGTGGTGGAACTGATCGCCGATCCGCACACGCCGATGACCCGGCACGCCATCAGCGCCGACGGACCCTTCGGTCGCTACTCGATGGTGTTCGAGAACCGGCCGAGCGCCGACAACCCGCGTAGCAGCGCGATCGTTCCCTACTCGGTGTTGCAGACGATCGGATCGCTGGTGGGTCGGCGCCCGGTGTCGGTCTGAGGGCTACGCCGACGGCACCGGCAGCGGAGCCAGACTGTTCCCCCGCGGGATCGTCGCGCAGTTGCTGCGCGTGGGCGTGCCGGCGAAACGCTCCGTGAGGAACTGCAGCGCTTGGGCCTCGAAGACCGGGAACGCCTGTCCATGGGTGAGGCCGTCGTACTGGGCGTAGGTGACATCGACTCCGCGGGTGCAGTATTCGTGGGCGAGACCCACCACGTCGTCGGTGACCATGATGGTGTCGCCGACCGCGTCGGCGTGGCCGACGGCGAGGAACAGCGGTGACCGCGGGGTGCCCCGGCTACCCATGATGTTGTCGTTGACCGCGCGGACCACCTCGGGCACGTCGAGCAGCCCGGAGTAGGGCGGCTTCACCATGTCGGCACTCGTCAGACCGGGATAGTCGCCGGCGAAGTCGTTGATGCACTGATCGCTGACCTGCTGGGTGATCTGTTTGCCTCGGGTGGACAGGAAGGAATCGGTGTCGAGGTCGTAGGTGCGCTGGTAGGCGACGACGAGCGCGGGAATCACCCCGGCCCACTGGGCGCTGCCGTTGATGTAGGGCAGGTTGTGCGCGAGGTCGACGGGCAGACCGCCGCCCGCGGTGCCGACGATGTTCAGCTCGGGCGCGTACCGCGGCGCCACCTCGGCGCCCCACTGAGTGGGCACCGACCCGCCCGAGTAGCCCACCAGTCCCACCGGGGTGGAATCCGGTACGCGCAGGAAACTCTGCGCCGCACGCACGCCGTCGAGTGCGGCATATCCCGACTGCCGGCCGATGGTCCACTCCAGATCTTCGCCCTCGTAGTCGGGCGCGACCACGGTGTAGCCGGCGGCGAGATACCCGGCGATGACGGCTTGTTCGGCGGTGTTCAGCGGGTTGGCGTAGCCACCGCTCAGCGTGTACGACGGGTCGCACTTCGAGCCGAGCGCGTCGTAGGCCATGTGGTAGGACACGAGCCGGGTGGGGCCGGGTGTCAGCGGCCGCAGCACCGTCGCCACCGTGACCGCGCCGTCGCCGGCCTGGTCCGTGGTCCGGTACAGCACCTGACTACCCGTGACGGGTGTGTCGAGGGTGGGGGTGCGGAACGTCATCGGCCGCGATCGCAGCACAGTTCCCGGCGCCACACCGCCCAGCGGGCCCGCGTAGTCGTAGAACGGATCCGCCGACGGCAGCGGCGAGCCCGGTCCGGGTGCGGCTGTCGCCGACGGCGCGGCGGCGAAAGCCACGGACCCGAGCATGAGCCCGAGGGCGACGAGGACACGAAGAAGTACAAGGCGGGGAGCGCGGGCCATGGACTGAGTTAAACAGCAACCGACCGGGTCTGCCGAAGTTGGCGGGCACCCACGGCGATCGTGGCTCAGATCCGCGTGACCTCCAGATCCCCGTCCGTGTACTGCGACCGCAGCCGCTTCTTGTCGAACTTGCCGACGCTGGTCTTCGGGACCTCGTTGATGACCGTCCAGTTCTCCGGGAGCTGCCACTTGGCGACCTTGTCGGACAGGAACTCCTGGAGGTCTTCGACTTTCGCGTCGGACCCCTCGCGCAGCACCACCGCCACCAGCGGCCGTTCGTCCCACTTGGCATCCGCGATGCCGATCACCGCGGCCTCGATGACGTCGGGGTGACCCATGACGGCGTTCTCCAGGTCCACCGACGAGATCCATTCGCCGCCGGACTTGATGATGTCCTTGGTGCGGTCGGTGAGGGTCAGGTAGCCGTCGGGGGTGATGGTGCCGACATCGCCGGTACGCAGCCAGCCGTCCTGGAACTTCTCCGGTGCGTCGACGCCGTAGTAGGAGCCGGTGATCCACGGGCCGCGGACCTCGAGTTCGCCGACGCTGTTGCCGTCGTTGGGCACCACCTCGCCGAGGTCGTCGACCAGTCGGGCCTGCACCGATGCCGGGAACCGGCCTTGGGTGTAGCGGTAGCGCCACCGCTCCTCACCCTCGGTGCCGGCCGGCGGACGGGCCACCGACCCGAGCGGCGACGTCTCGGTCATGCCCCACGCGTGCAGCACCTGCACGCCGTGATCCTCCTCGAAGGTGTGCATCAGCGACGGCGGCACCGCCGACCCGCCGATCAGTACGTCCTTCATGAACGAGATGTCCTGCGGGTTGGCCTCCAGATACTGGTGCAGACCCTGCCAGATGGTCGGCACCGCGGCGGAGAAGTTCGGCTTCTCGGCGGCGATCAGCGCCGCCAGAGGCTCGGGCTGCAGGAACCGGTCGGGCATGATCAGCGATGCGCCGATCATGAACGCCGCGTAGGGAAGTCCCCACGACATGGCGTGGAACTGCGGCACCACCGCCAGCGCGCGATCACCCTGCTTCAGCGCCGGTCCATCGGTCATACAGACCTGCATCGAATGCATGAAGATCGAACGATGGGAGTAGGCAACACCTTTCGGGTCGCCGGTGGTGCCGGAGGTGTAGCACATGGCGGCGGCGGAGCGTTCGTCCACATCGGGCCAGTCGAAGTCGGTGGGCTGATCGGCGATCAACTGCTCATAGGCGTGCACCTGCACACCCTCGGGGGCGTCGACGCCGTCGGCGGAATCTCCGGTCACGATGACGTGCTTGACGGTCTCCATCTGAGCCAGCTGCGGGTTGAGCAGCGGCACCAGGGTTGGGTCGACGATGATGGCGTGGTCTTCACCATGGTTGGCCACGAACACCAGCTGCTCGGGGAACAAGCGGATGTTCAGTGTGTGGAGCACCGCGCCCATAGACGGGATGGCCAGGTAGGCCTCGAGATGTTCGGCGTTGTTCCACATGAAGGTGCCGACCCGCTCGTCGCCGGTCACACCGAGTCCGCGCAGCGCGTGCGCGAGCTGCGCACAGCGTCGTCCGACGTCGGCGTAACTCCGTCGCCGCGCGCCGGCGTCGGTCCAGGTGACGACCTCGGCGGTGCCGTGGATGGTGCTGCCGTGGCGCAGGAGCTGTGCGATCGAGAGTGGGGTGTCTTGCATGGTGCTGAGCATGGGAACTTCTCCTTCGAAGATCTGAGCAGAGGACCTGGGTGGTATCTCGGCGTGGGGTGGTCAGACGCATCAGGTTCGAGCGTCGCACTCCGATGCGATCCGGATGGGCAGTTTCGCGAAGAGCGAGACAGGGCAACTTTTCAACTGGTCGTTCCGTGTAATGTGTGTTGATAGCGCACGATATCCCCAGGTGGAGGAGGAGATCATGAGTGATGTTCTCATTCGAGATGTTCCAGACGATGTGCTTGCGGCAATCGACGCGCGCGCGACACGACTAGGCCTCTCCCGAACGCAGTATCTTCGCCGCAAGCTCGCGCAGGATGTCCTGGTGGATTCGGAGCCGGTAACCGTGGAGGACCTGCAATCCTTCGGATCCACATTCTCCGATCTGGCAGATGACGACGTGATGTCACGCGCGTGGCGATGACCCGTTCCTGGCTCATCGACAAGTCCGCGCTGGTGCGCCTCGGGTCGAGTCCGGACGCGCACCATTGGGCGGAAAGAATTGAACGGGGGCTCGTTCACATCACCACGATGACTCGGCTCGAGACCGGATTCTCGGCCAGAAGTGCACCGGAGGCACGCCGCGGATTACACAAGCCACCCATCTCTTTGATGCCCGTCGAGTACCTCACACCCGCAATCGAGGCGAGAGCCCTCGAAGTTCAACTCCTTCTGGCTGAGGTGGGACACCATCGCGCTCCGTCGGTTCCAGACTTGCTGATCGCGGCGACCGCAGAACTCGCCGGACACGCGGTCTTGCACGTCGACAAGGACTTCGACCTCATCGCAGAGATCACCGGGCAACATGTGGAGCGGCTCGCGGTGCCCTCCAGGTGATCCCACTGCATCCGATCCCACCGCATCCGGTCCCACTGCGCGACTCGGAGGCGGGACCTGGGGAAGGTTCGGGAAGCGACTATCCGCGACGCCTCGCCGCCCTGCGGGCGAACTCGTCGAGTGCGTCGGTGACCTCGGCTGCATGCCACATCCTGTTCCGGGAGAACCCGGTGAACTCGTGAAGGATTCCCGCTTCGACCAGGGGGCCGATTGCTCTGCCGGCATTGTCGGGCGAGACATGCAGTGCGGTGGCGACGGCTCGTCGATCCACCACTGGCTGTCGAAGCAGGAAGTCCATGAGTCGCTGGGCACCTGCTCCCTGCCGGACCCGTACCCGATCGCGCCATTGCTCGCGGATGTGTCGTAGGTCCGACACCAGACGGCTGCCGTTCTCGACGGCGGAAAGTGCGGCGCGCGAAAGAGTCTCGACGATCATCGACGGATCTCCGCTCCGATAGGAATCCAACGCTGCGAAGTAGCTGCCCGTATCGGCGAGCAGTCCGGCCGACACCGGCACGGTGACGTTCTGCGTCAGTCGGCTCGCGCGGAGCATGGCCTGGACGAGTGCGCGGCCGGTCCGGCCGTTGCCATCGGGGAAGGGATGGATTGTCTCGAACTGCGCGTGTGCGATCGCGATGTGGATCAGCGGTGGGATGTCGCTGCGACGGGCGAACTCGATCAGGTCGTCGATGAGGTCGGGTACCCGCGCACCTGTGGGCGCGACGAACTCTGCGTCATGGGGGCCGATGCTCGTGCCACCGATCCACACCTGATCGTCTCGCCATAGCCCAGCCATCTGCGGGCTGGTGTTCTGCATCAGCGCGTGGTGCATCGCGAGGATGGCGTCGGTGTCCAGGCGGTCTGCCAGCTCGACCGCCGCCGTCATTGCCGCGACATTCCCGACGATCTCGGTGGCGTTGCGCTTCTCGCGGCTACCCAACTCGGCGAGAGCGATCTGCTTGGCTCCTGACGACAGATTCTCGATCTGCGACGACGACGCGGACTCGGAACGCAGGAGTATCGCGGAGAACGGTGCCAGCTCGTTGCCGAGCTCGGCGTCGAATCGGGTGAGCACCGAACTTGCCTCGGCGACGAGCGCCGACGTCTCGGGAGCGACATGCGGCGTGGCAGCGGCGATGTGCGGAACCACGGCGGCCCGATACGGGCCCCGGTACCGCTCGCGTTGAGCTCGAGTCAGTAACTCGGGTGGGATCGTCGGGGTCCAGTCGATGACCTCGCTGGACAACGCGGGCCAGTCGCCTGGCCCGCGGGCGGAAGTCCCAAGTGAGGGCATACAGGAACCATACCCTCACTTATGAGATAAATGAGGGTATGGCTCACCCATGCCCTCACTTACGCCGGTCTCGCCCGGCTACCCGAGGTCGACGCTGCTCACCCGACGCGCAGTGTCGTTGATGAAGCCGATCTGCGCGGACAGATTGGCCTGCATGCCCTGCAGGTGATCCCACTGCAACCGATCCCACTGGGTGTCCCGTCCCCACGACGTTCCGACGGTGTCGCCGTGGGCGAGCAACCGCTGGTGACGTTCGTGGTCGCGCAGCACCTTGGCGTAGGAGTCGAAGTTGGTGGCGAGCTCAGCGAGCTGCGCGACATTGTCGAGCAGCTCCCGCCAGTTGTGCTGCACCCGCGCCAGGCGTTGGTTGATCGCCTCCGTGAGCGCACGGCCGACGTCGGAGTCCGACTCGGGGTACTCGATCGATGACCGCACCCACCAGATGCGGTAGCCCTGGTGGCTGATCGTGTAGAGGGATTGGTCGACCTGCGGCAGGATCTGGCCGGCGGTGATCACGTGGCTGCGCGCGGCCGGTGATGCCTTGATCCGTTCGACGAGCAGCACCGCGATGCCGAGGAGTTCCGCCTCCGGTCTCAGCAGGGTGGATTCGCCGGCGAGTTCACCGTGCGCGGGGGTGCGTTCGGCGCCGTACGGCCACGGGTTGGCCGTGCGCGCGTTGTCCGGAAATCGGACGATCCGTGGCCGTGTAATCCGGCCCCACAGTCCGGGCTCCGTCGGCGGCGGTGCCTGATTCGGCCACCGGTTCGACGCGGTGAACCGCAGGTAGGCGTCCCGCGCGTACTCCGGCGTCAGGGCGCTCACCAGGGCCGTCAGCTCGGTGGTGTCGGCGTCGGGTCGTCGGCCGTCACGCGCACCCGCCGACGACATCGCGACCAGGTGGTCGGTCATCGAGACGGAGTTGGTGGGCATCGTGAACTCTCCGAAGGGGCAGGTAGGTGGCGTCCGGGTGACGGTAGCAGTGCGCACCGACCACGGGCCGCCGACTACATCGTCCCGTGATCAGCTCTCACATCCCACCCCGTCGCCGTCGCTGTCGAGGTGCGAGCCGTAGCCGGGCTGGCCTGCGTAGACGGGTGCGGCGCCGGCGTCGCGGGCCGCGGTGCAGTTCTCGTAGGGCCCGGTGGCGTCCTGGGCAGGCGCGGGCGGTGGCGGTGGGACGTAGGCCGGGGTGGTCGGCTCTGGTTCCGGCGCGGCCGGTATCGCGCGGCGCGTCTGCTCGTCGACGTACGGTTCGGTCTCGACCGCCTCGTTGGTTTCCTCGGTGACGGGAACCGTTGCGCCACAAGATGAGAGTACCCGCTGCATGGCGGACTTCTCGGCTGCGGTCACCCACAGTTCGTAGGCGGCCTTCACGTCGATCTGCCGGGACACGTAGGTGCAGCGATACGACTTGTTGGGTGGCAGCCAGGTGGCGGCGTCCCCGGCGCCCTTCTGGCTGTTGGTGGGGCCGTCGGTGGGCTGCAGGTTGCGCGGATCGTTCGCCAGGTTGCGGCGTTCATCTGCGCTCAGCTGCTGCGCGCCCTTCTGCCAGGCGTCCGACAGCGCGACGACGTGGTCGACCTGCACCTCGGTGGACGTGGTCTCGCCGCGGGTGAACGGGATGGACCGGCCGGTGTACGGGTCGTTCAACGTGCCCGACAGGACCACGCAGTTCTGGGTGCCCGGCTTGATGACCACGGCGTCCATCGTCTGGAGGAGGTCGTTGCGGGTGTCGCAGCCGTTGTGGCCGCCGGCGACGGTGACGTCGTCGGACCAGGCCTGCCCGAACTGGTCGCGGTCGTAGCCGGTCTTGGGGGCGCGGCCCTTGACCGCCAGGGTGTCGAGCTTCGCGATCGCGGCGTTGGCGTCGTCGCTGGTGAGCGGTACCACCGCGGCGACGGTCGACGTCGGGGCCGCACTGGTGGTGGAGGTGGTGGTCGTGGTGGGTGCGGTCGTCGTCGACGACTGCGCGGCCACCGGCGTCGACGTGTCCTCTTCCTCGGGGAGGAGGTTGCCGATGATCGCGAGCACCGCGATCGCGGCGACGACCCCGCCGCCGATTTTCAACCACTTACCGCCGCTGCGGGTGGCCGTGGTGGTGGCGCCCGGCGAGTGGTAGCGGTCGGTCCACTGTTCGCCGTCCCACCATCGCAACCGTCCGGATCCCGACGGATCCAGGTTCCAACCGGGCGGGGGCGGCGGCGCACTCACTTGTTATCTCCAGGCAAATCGATGTAACTCAGTCCACGTGTTTAGCGTTCGGGAGGCTCACACTGTTACAGAGTGCCGACCCGAAGTCCAAGTCGACTCGCGTCAGAGGCGGGCCCTGCGACAGAAGCCAAAGCGGCTGAGCGACCATAGAATACGGCATCCGCCCGAGGTCCGAAGGGGTCGAAGGTACTGACTTCGTGGGACCAAAGTCGCAGTGGACGTCGTCGTTTCTACGGCAGTCCTGCTCGATCGAACTCCTGTTGCAGCCGAGGACGATTCCGATGAATGTCCCGCAGTTGCACGATGAACGTGTCGACCTCGTGGGCGCGGTCGGTTCCGTTGGCCAGCCTGCGCATTCGGACGAGGTGCCGGGCCGCTGCCTGGTAGTGGCCCGCGCCTGCGGTTTCGAGTTCGGCGTGCACCAGGTCGGTGAGTGGTCCGAGCACGGCGAGCCGGTCGATCTTCTCGTACTTCTTGATCAGGTCGAGCCACAGCGAGCCGTCGGTCAGGGACAAGTCGTGCGCCTGCGCCCAGGCCTGTCGTGGATCGCGAAGGGTGTTGAGGCTGAACACGACCGCATCGCGCGGGCGAGTGTCGAGAGTGGTGGTGACCTCGTCCTGCAGGCTGTCCCAGTCGTCGCCGGCAGTGTCGTACAGCCGGGCAGCGGTGGACGAGGAGGGGAACCGGCGAAACACCGCGAGCCGGGTGGCGAGGAGCTCGTCGGGTCGATGGGCGGCCACCAGGGCACACCAGGTTTCCGATGCCGTCAGCGACTGATGTCCTCGGTCGAACTCGGTGGCGCGCTGTGCCCAGTCGATCGCGCGGTCGTACTCGTCGATCTCGGCGAGTGCTTTCGCAGTGTCGTCCAACCAGGCCGCGACGCCCTGGTCGCGTGCGTGCGTCCGGATGACCGCATCGACGTCGCGGTCCAGCACGGCGAGACGACAATCGTTGTGGTCCAGGGTGAACAGGTCGTGACGGAAGGAGGTGCGCCAGTCGTCGGGCAGAGGTCCCAGCCCGGTTCGGATCTCGTCGAGCCGCCGACGGTACCGCGCCATCCCGACGTCACCGAGTGCCGGCGCGTACCGCACCGGGTCGAGGGTGAAGAAGTCGCAGTCGTTGTGGAACTGGAACCTGATCATCCAGTCGACCAATTTGGCGGGTGGCGGAGCTGCCGGGCCGGACAGGTCGGCGTGCAGGTCCAGGAGGTCTCGGACGGCGTCGCCGATGATGCCGCTGGAATCGTCAGCACGCATGACCACCTTGAGCGCGGAGGCCAGCGCCCTTTGCGTCACCGCGAACGCCTCGGCCGGGTCGCCGTGTTCGGCGGCTTCGCGGAGCAGGTCGACACCCTCGTGCATCTGGGCGCCGTGGGCGTTGGATGCGCGCCAGGTGTGCAGATCGGCGCGCGTGCGGATCAGCGGTAGGACGTCGTCGGCGAGATCGGCCATCTCACCATTGTGAACAACGGGTCGGGCCGCGGCTGAGCCTAGGTCGCAGGCCGCCCGCCCGTGGATCGGTGCGGGCATACTGTTCGTGATTCGCCCGTCCCTGACTGGAGGTTCCTGTGGCCGGTGGCCTCGTCGCTTTGCTGGACGACATCGCGACCCTGACGAAGGCGGCAGCGGCGTCGATCGACGACATCGGCGCCGCCGCCGGCAAGGCCAGCATCAAGGCGGCCGGTGTGGTCGTCGACGACACCGCCGTCACACCCCGCTATGTCCACGGCTTCACGCCGGATCGGGAACTGCCGATCGTCCGCAAGATCGCTGTCGGATCGATCCGGAACAAGCTGCTGATCATCCTGCCGGTGGCGATGATCCTCAGCCAGTTCCTGCCACAGGCGTTGCCGTATCTGCTGATCGCCGGCGGTCTGTTTCTCTGCTACGAGGGCGCGGAGAAGGTGTACGAGGCGCTCGGCGGCGGACATGGGCACGACCACGCCGACGACGCGCCGGCCGCGGTGAAGGGGCCCGAGTTCGAGAAGTCGATGGTCAACGGCGCCATTCGCACCGACCTCATCCTGTCGGCGGAGATCATGGTGATCTCGCTGTCGTCGGTCGAATCCGAACCGTTCTTCACCCGGCTGGCGGTGCTCATCGTCGTGGCGTTCCTGATCACCGCGCTCGTCTATGGCGTGGTGGCGCTGATCGTCAAGATGGACGACGTCGGGCTGTCGCTGGCGCAACGCCGCTCGACGGCGAGCCAACGCATCGGCCGCGGCCTGGTCAAGGCGATGCCGAAGATCATGGCCACGCTGACCGTGGTGGGTATCGCCGCGATGTTGTGGGTCGGCGGCCACATCCTCATCGTCAACGTCGGCGAAGCCGGATTCCATTGGCCCGCCGACCGTCTGCACGACCTCGAGCACTGGTTTGAGGAACTCGTCCACGGCTTCGTCGGCGGCTTCCTGTCGTGGACTGCGAGCACGGTCGTCTCGGCGCTCGTGGGGCTGGTGATCGGTGCGATCGTCGTGGCGATCATGCATGTCATTCCGCGGCGGGGTGGCAAGGAAGTGCACGCGCAGCCGACGGAATAGTCGAGAGCTGCGAGACCAGCGCTGATAAGATTGCCTTATGGGCCTCGGTAGCGAATACCGCAACGCCCGACGCGACGAGGAAGTTGCCCGACTGCGTCGGGTCATCGCATTGCGGGCGCTCGTGGCGACGGGGAAGTCGCAACGAGAGATTGCCGAGATTCTGGATATCACCCAGCCGGCAGTCAGTCAGCAACTCAAGTTCGCACCCGACCTCGACCGCGTCCAGCCGGAGATGCTGCTCGAAGCCGCCGCACCAGTCCTCAAAACACTTGCTGCGCAACGCGGATACACCCGCATAGCCGTGTTCGGTTCGGTGGCTCGCCGACAGGCCGGTCCCGACTCGGATATCGACCTGATCGTGGAGGCCCCCGACGCGACGTCGTCGTTCGACTTCGTCGCCTTCCAGCGACTCCTCGAAGAGGTCCTCGGGCGCGAGATCGATCTCGTCGAGTACGGCGGCCTGAAAGCCGGCCTCGACGACGACATCAACGATGGTGCGGTGCTGCTCTGACGGACGGGATTGTTGCAGGTCTACGCGACGACCACCCACATCAGAAGCAGTGCCAGCAGCCGGAAAGCCCCTCCGGCCGCCGCCACGCCGATGAACACGGCCAGCGCGATCGGTGCCTTGATCCGGACGGCTGCGACACCCGCCAGCCATCCAATGATCAGACTGGCCGCGGCCACAGCCAGCCAGGAATTGAGCAGCAGCGTGCCGAACCAGCCGACGACCAAGACAGTGAACACCACGACGATCCGCGTCAACGGGTCGCTCTGCCCACGGCCAGCGGGCGACGCGGAGCTGTTGTGGGACATCACTTCTCCTCGATGACGGCACGTGCACTGACCCGGGGCGGTCCTCGCCAGGCGACCTGCCCTTCCGGCCGGGACTCCGATCTGACGCACCTCACGCGGGCCGATGTTCCCGGCGGGCGCGTTCGGCCGGCGTCGGCCGCATCTCGGAGCCGATCGGCCGACCTCGCGAATCGTGCTGTACTGGAGTAGTGATCAAGCTCCTCGTATTCGTCGTCATTGCGGCGGCGATCGCGGTTGCGCTGGTCGTGGTCGGATCGTGGGTGATCAACGGCGTCCGATCGCTCGGCGAGGGGCTGGGGAGTCGACGAGTCCGGCCGATGTCGGCCGACGACCTGCGCGCCCTCCCCGAGATGGACTCAACCGGTGCGGAGCCCGACCCGCTCGGGGAACTGGCCGACACCCTGCGGTCGACGCGGGCCGCGCGGTGGTCGCGGTGCCGCGCGATCCAGGAACAGGCAGAGCCCGCCGAGTCGAGCCAGTACCTGCAGCTCGCGCTCCACACCTGGGCAGGCGACGCTGACGACAACGCTCACCTCCGCAACGACCCGATCGGTCAGATCGCCGTCACCGCGGGCCTGGTCGCCGACCGGGTGAGCGACTACCCGGCCTGGAAGCTGGACTTCTTCGACCGGCACGGGGTACGTGTGGACCTCGGGCGCGAGGTCACCGAGCTCACGACGTCCGCCGCGAACGTCCGCGACCAGATCGACCTCCTCGGCGAACCACCCACCCACCTGAGCACCGACGACGACGTCGTCGAGACCTACATCGCCAAATCGCTGATGCTGTCCCGGCGGCTCGACGGGCTCGTCGAGCGGGTCGGCGCACTGGGCGAGTACCAGCAGATTGTGGCCGCCATCCAGCAGCGCCAGGACAAGCGGGACTGGCTCGATCGGGTCAGCGCCATCGACGACTTCGAGAACGAGGTCGACGCGCAGTGGGACGCCACCGAGGCCGACCGGATGCGCAGCACCGCCGACGAGTCTGAGCTGCTGGCGTCGATCTACCTGGATGCGCTCGCACCGTTGGCGAAAACACTGGGCCGGTAGTGAGCGTCACGTGACCGACGACGAGATCTTCGCCGCCATCGCCGACGAGCGCCGCCGCCTGGCCGACCTCGCGGCCACGTTTACCGACGAGCAGTGGGCGACCGCGTCGTTGTGCGACGGCTGGAGCTGCCGGGATGTGATGGCGCACTTGCTGGTCCCGCTCGTGGTGTCGATCCCCGTGGCAGGCCTCGCGATGCTACGAGCCCGCGGCAACTTTCATCGCGCCAACCTCACCATGGCGGCCAAAGTCAAAGTGACCTACCCCGACCTTCCCACGGCGCTGCGCGACAAAGCGGACACGCGGTTCACCCCACCCGGCCGGCAGGGTCCGCGCGCACCGCTCACCGACATCATCGTGCACGGCCTCGACATCCGGCGGCCGCTGGGCATAGCGGCGACCACTCCGCCCGACCGCACCCGGGTGGTGCTCGACTTCCTCGTCGATCCCGTGAGCACCAACATGTTCGGGAAGGTGCCCAGTAGTACCGTGCGTTGGGTATCGACCGACCTGGACTGGGCGGCGGGTGACGGCCCAGTGGTCGAAGGCCCGGCGGAGTCGCTGCTGCTCGCGCTCACCGGTCGTCCGGCGGGGATGGCCGAACTCGCCGGTGAGGGCCTGCAAGAACTCACGTAGATGGCATCGGGCCTCGGCCGAAGGCGGTCACGACCTGGCGAGCTGCGGATACAACGTCTCGATCGGCGCCGCGAGGCCGGCCTTCACCTGCTTGCTGAGTTCGTCGGCCAGGATCTCACGGTCCCCGGTTTCGAGGCCGTCATACGCGGCGCGCACGATGTCGGCGGGATCGTTCTTCGGGGCATCGACGCTGGCGACCATCGGTGTGTCGGTGTAGCCGAGATGCAATGAGACCACGTCAATACCCTTGTCCGCGAGCAGCAGTCGTTGCGTATTGGTCGCCGACCACAGCGCCGCCTTGGTGGCGCTGTAGCCGTCACCCATCCCATGCCAGCTCAGCGCTGACAGGACGTTTAGCAGCGTCCCGCCGGAGCTCCGCAATGCCGGAACGAACGCGTTGGCAACGGCCAGCGGACCCCAGAAGTTGGTCTCGAACAGTGCGCGGAGCTCGGTGAGGTCGCCGAGGACGCTCGCACCGTTGAGGCCGCCGGCGTTGTTGATGACGATCGTGACGTCGGAGGCGGCTGCGGCCGCAGCGTCGATCGACGACGCGTCGGTCACGTCCAGCGACAGCGGGACGATGCGCGCATCGTCCCAGTCGCGTGGGCGTCGGGCAGTGGCATACACCTTCTCGGCGCCGCGCTCGAGGGCCTGGCGGACGAAGTGCGTACCGAGGCCACCGTTGGCACCGGTGACGAGAACGACTGCGCCGTCGAGTGAAGTCATTGTGGTTCAGATCCTTTCGATGATGGTGGCGTTGGCGAGGCCGCCGGCCTCGCACATGACCTGCAGCCCGTACCGGCCGCCGGTCTGCTCGAGATTGTTGAGCAGGGTGGTCATCAGGCGTGCTCCCGACGCCCCGAGCGGATGCCCGAGGGCGATGGCGCCGCCGTTGATGTTGACCTTGGCGAGGTCTGCGCCGGTTTCGCGTTGCCACGCAAGCACAACCGATGCGAATGCCTCGTTGACCTCGAAGACGTCGATGTCGTCGATCGTCAATCCCGCCTTCGCGAGGACCTTCTCGGTGGCGGGGATGACGCCGGTCAGCATGAGGACCGGGTCATCGCCGGCAACCGCAAACGAGTGCACGCGGGCGCGCGGGGTGAGGCCGAGTCGTTGTGCTGCTTGCTCGTTCGTGACCAGGATGGCGGCCGACCCGTCGTTGATGGGGGAGCTGTTACCGGCGGTAACACGCCAGTCGAGGTCGGGGTAGCGGGCTTCCCAGTGCTCGTTGCGGAATGCGAGCCGCAGATTCGCGAGCGACTCGAGGGTGGAGTCGGGCCGGACGGTCTGATCGGTGCGGAGGTCGTTGACGAAGGTGACCTGGGAGTCGAACAGTCCGTCCTTCCAGGCACGGGCCGCGCGTTGGTGGGAGGTCGCGGAGAACTCGTCGAGTTCGGTACGCGACAGATTCCATTTGTCGGCGATCAGCTCGGCGCTGATTCCCTGCGGGATGAGGCCCTCGGCGTACCGTTCGGCAACCCTGCTGCCCGCGATGTCCTTGCCGAGCGTTTGCGATCCCATGGGGACCCGGCTCATCGACTCGACACCGGAGGCGATCGCGACGTCGTAGGCCCCGGCGATGACGCCCTGCGCGGCGAAGTGGAATGCCTGCTGGCTGGAGCCGCATTGGCGGTCGACGGTGACGCCCGGAACGGATTCGGGGAATCCTGCGCCCAGCAGTGCCCATCGTGAGGTGTTGCCCGATTGTTCGCCGACTTGGCCGACGGCGCCGCTGATCACGTCGTCGACGACGGCCGGGTCGATGCCGGCGCGTGCCACGAGGTCAGCAAGCACGTGCGCATGTAGGTCGACGGGGTGGATGTCGGCGTAGGCGCCGCTCGGCTTGCCGTGCGCGATGGGGGTGCGGACGGCGTCGACGATCACTGCAGAACTCATGACTGGCTCCCTCGGTAGGTCGTGTCGTCACCGGACGACACGCTGACTTTGCGATCCCTTAGTCAGCACGCTACGAGCTGGCTTGGGGTTTGTAAAGTCAGGAGTAGGATGAATCACATGAACGACGACGGACCCGAGGTCGCCGGCCCCGATGTGATGGAACTGCAGGGTGCTTTCGCGCGACGCGATGACTGGCAGGTGAAGGGCTGGTGCCGCATCGAGCGGGCGCTCGACGTGATCGGAACCAAGTCGGCGATGGTCATCGTCCGCGAATTGCTGTACGGCGGTACGAAGTTCGACGAGCTTGCCCGCAGAACGCAGCTGAGCGACGCGGTGGCGTCGTCGCGGTTGAAGCAGCTGCTCGCTGACGGGATCGTCGAACGACGTCCCTACCGGGAGCCTGGACAACGCACCCGCTACGAGTACGTGCTGACCGACCGCGGCCGTGCACTGTTCCCGGTGCTGACAGCGTTGATGGACTGGGGCGAACACCTCGAAGGCGACCGGCGCGGTGGTTTGGAAGTGACTCATCGTGGCTGCGGGGCGCCGGTGTCGGCGGTGGTGCGGTGCGCGGAAGGGCACGAGGTGTCGGTCGACGAGGCTGCCGCGCGCATTCGGGACGAAGCGTGGGCGGTCGCGGCGAGGGAGCGAGGGCGGAAGGCGTCCCCGCCCGCTGTGGACAACTGACAGCCAGCAGCCCGGACCTGTCGGAGCCACTTCCTACCGTGCCTGTCAGAGGGTCATCGCCGATGACCGACTGCATAGGGGGATGCACATGGCCGAGAATCATGCCGCCGGGTTCGACGACAGCATCGACGCGGAATGGCGAGAGTTCCGGCAGCGGCTCGCGATCAGCGTGGCGAGGCTGGGTCGCTACGAGTTCGTGGAGCTGAGCCGCGAGGGAAACACTGGCCGGCCGTTGTTGATCTTCACGGTGACCGGCGCCGGCCGGGTGCGATGCACCATCGGCATGTCGGCACTTGCCAACTCCTGGCCGCCCGACCAGGTACCGGTCGCTCGCGCTCAGCGTGCCGCCGTCGACCGCCTTGGATGGCGAGAACTGCGGTCGGACAGCATCATTCGCGAGTCGGGCAAGCGCACAATGGATCGGCTCCTTCGCGATGCCGAGGCGGCGTTGCGTGAGGTGTGGCGGATCGAGCATCCGTCGGTGCTGCACGTGCATGATCCGTTCAGTCCGGAGGAGAAGAAGCTCCGGGCAGAAAGCCGGCCGAAGCAACGGGAGCTGACTCTCAGCGGGACGGCCTCGTTCGGGGTGATCCCCGACGACGCCGAGCACCTCCTGGCCATGGCCGCCGAGACGTTGGGTGTCGGCTGGGGTTGCGACGTCCCGATCGACGATGGCGCCATCCGTTTCACCGACATCGACGGCATCTACACGAAGCTGCTGGTGTCGCCGCACGCCATGCGCTTGGAGTTCTGCACGATCGTCGGTCACTGCATGCCCGACATGGAACTGCTCGGCGCCGTCGTCGCCGAGCACTCATCACGGTGGCCTGACGTCTCCATTCTCGTCGCCAAGGATCACGTGTTCGCCGTCCGCGCGCTCGAGTGCACCACCTTCTATCCCAGCAACCTGCTCTCGGCGATCGAGGCGTGGCGCGACTTCTGCGCCGCCGGCGCGATCGACATCGTCGAACAGCTGCACCCGGAGATGACCGGCCAGTACGGGTCGGTGAATGGGGATCTGCCCGCGGGGCTCGTCGATCTGATCCGGCGGTTCGTCGCGGACCCATGCGGTTTCACGCCGTCCCGGCTGGCCTGTGACACCAAGGCGAACGCGCCGATGCTGCGCCGGTATGCGCGCATCTGCGGGGAGTGGCTCGAGCAATGGCCGGACGGGGAACCGGCCGCCGGCTGCGACGAACCGCCAACGCCGACGCCGCGCGATGTGCGGCGATTTGTGCCAGTGCTGTTGGAGGCGATCGGGGTTGCGGCCGAGCTCAATGTGGAGTCGGAGATGCGGCAGGGGAGGTGAGTGTGTCCAGTAGACGGCTGCGAACCGTCAGCCGTTCCACCGGTCTAACCGCCTGGCACTCAACGCTTCAGCCACCCGCTTGCCGAGCAACTTCTCCGCCGAGTACCGGTCGACCTGATCGAGCGTGAACTCGGCCTGCGGGTCGGCGATCCGTTGCAGCTCGTCGGCGGTGATATCGGGAACGTCGAGGGCGATCTCGCGCGCATCATGGACGTCGATGTTCTCGTGCGTCCACAGGTAGTCCGAGCCGCGGCGGTGGTCTGTGGTGACGTACCAGTTCGCGATGAAGAGCGATCGGTTCGGGACCAGCGTCCACACCTTGTGCCGGTCGATCGTCGCCCGGGCGTTCGGCCTGGTGGCGGCCAGCCATGCCAACGCGCCGTCGTCAACGCGTTCGAGCCGCCAGAACTCCCAACCATCTTTCGCCATGCCCGTTTCCGTTCGTCGGTCAGCCGCTGACGATGTGCGGTGTCGGCGGGGTGAAGCTGGTGTTGTCGGGGAGCGGCTGTGCGCCCTTCTCGGCGCCCACCTGTCGGACGGTCTTGACCTCGTTCAGGCGGCTACCGCCCTGGCGCGCCAGCGAATCGTCGTACCACTCGAACCACGGATATCCATGGGTGCGGTACTCGTCGATGGTCAACGGCGCGCGATGGGGAGGAGTGTCGGTAAGTGACTGCCACACAGCCGAATTGACGATCCGCAGGCTGACCTCGACCCCCGCATCGAGGTCCCAGTTCTCGTGCGGTTCGATCGGTGCGGCGACGGACTGGCGAATCGAACCGCCCGCGCCGAGGCCCATGCCGGTGGAGTCGCCGTCGCAGACCATGAACGATCCCGGTTCCGGGAACACCTGCCGGCGTTGAGCCCACACGTCGGCCCGTAGCGGGGCGACCGAGAATCGGATGAGCCCGTCGTCGGTACCGGTGAGTTGCTCGGCGACGGTGTAGCCGTCACCGATCGGCATCGCGACGAACTGGCGCACGGTGAAGTCGTCCACGCGGAACCCGTCGAGCCAGGGCTGCGTGGGGACCTCGACATAGTCCTCCGCGTCGAAGTCGGGTTCCGGCGTGAACGCGTCGCCGGTGACCGCGTTGATGCCGCCAATGCCGATCTTCACCAGGAACGGATAGCTCTCTGGTGCGGTCAAATCGATCCACGTCGCCTCCGACTGCCACAGCGGGAGAATCGCATCGGCAGTGGATAGTGCTCGTGGGTTGATGTCACGGGTGGACCGGATATCGAGCGCGCCGAGACTCGGTGGGAGTCCGTAGGTGGTGGCGTCGTCGGGCACTCGCAGTGTCCGGTGAAAGGTGATGCGCAGCGTGGCGGCAGCATCGACCTCCGGAAACGTGAAGTCGATGGCGCGAGGCCCGGCCATGACGGACATGATGCTCCGATCTGTGAAGTGGTGAGGTCAGGATAGGAGCGGGGTCTGACAGATCAGGGGCGGACGGCCTGCCGTACCGCGTCCGCTATGCCGTCGAATCGCACCGGGGATACATCGAGTGCGCGCGGGAGTCGGGACAGAGCGATGCTGCGCTGATTTCCGAGTCGACGATTGATGGTCGCGGTGGCCACGACGTAGAACTCCCACTGCTCGAGCCGAAGCGGGTCGGCGACAGCACGGTCGTCGGCAGTATGAACGCAGAACACATAGACGTCAGCCTGTCGCATCGCCGTCGTCTCGTAGGTGTTGGTGTCCGCATGCCAGGCCGTGGTCTCACCGATACTGAAGCGCCGCGACGACGGCTTCGTGACGCCCCAACTCTGCAGGTACGCTGTCGATTTCACCTCGATGGTCGTACCGTCGTCGGTCTTCAGATCGAACGCGTCCCACTCGAGACGGATGCGATGGTCGACGCAGCCGAGCGCCACACCGACGATGTACTCGGCGAGCATCCCGCGCAACGCGTTCGACAGAAGATCGGATGAGGACCAGGACCAGAAATCATCGACGGTACGACCCAACTGGACATCATCGTGCGAGAAGGGTTCTTTGCCCGTCAGACGGATCACGGGGTTGCTGCTATCGGGAGCCACAGAAACACTGTGGCACGTTGTCGAGAACAACGGTGCTGGTTGACGGCGTCCGACCGTCCAACTGCGCCAGGGCCAGTAGGGTGGCCTGTGCTAGCTGGTAGACCACTCGAAGTCGACCCGCCCAAGAATGCCGATGTTCTTGCGGCTCAACCAGACCGGCGTGCTCTCGGGTTGGGTTGCGTACAGGCCATGCGCTGCCGACACCACGCGGTCGAACTGGCTGGGCCAGTTGATGCCGGCGGCCAGTTCATCGAGCAGGTGCTGTCCCCGTCCTAACGCCCGGTCGACATGCGTGGGGGAGGGCAACAGGTCGGACTTGTTTGAGTTGCACGACGAGCACGCCAACACGAGGTTGGCCAGGCCGTCGATGCCGACGCGCGACCACGGCAGCACGTGGTCCACATGTCGAGTGGCCGTCAGTCGAGCAGCGCAGTAGAAGCAGTGCGGACCGAACTCGCTCGCCAAGACGTCACCGGCCTTGAGGAGCGAGACGCGGTCGGCGCCGAAGAGGTGGTCGGCGATGTCGGGACCATCGGCGAGGAGGGTCTTGTTCATGCGTCGGACGTCGTCGACCCAGGCGAGCTGGAACGCGGGTTTCAGCAGTGGGCCAGGCGCGCGAGCGTGGTGCAGACTCCGGGAAAGAGGATCAGCTTGTTGCCGTGGCTGGCGACCACGCGCAGCGAATCGGTACCCATCCAGGAGTCGTCGTAGAGGAAGCGTTCGTGCTCGGTGGCGGTGGTGACGTTCTGTAACAGCTTGAGCGGGTAGCGAACCAGTGTGCGTTTCACCGTGGTGTGCGCAGCGCGGAAGGCGTCAGAGCGGTCGGCAATCACCAGGTCGATCGTCGGCGCGCGATGAGTGCTGGTCAGCTCTGCCCGCAGACCGGCGACGGTGGTGAAGATGACGCCGCGACCATCCGTGGACTGCCGCAGCTGATGCCCATCGAGCGGGCGCATCTGCCGCCAGTACAGCTCGATGACGCGGGTTGTGAGGTCGTCGAGGTCGATATCGACCGCGGCATTCGGGTCGTCGGGAACGGACTCGACGCTGAGGTCCAGCAACGCCATGAGAACCGCGAGCTTGTAGGTGGCCGTGCGGCGCCCGCCCTCGAGGAGGGCGACGAGCTTCTGGCCCAGTTCGAGCGGATCGGACGGCGGGCCAGGCATGCGGCAAGTCTACGAAAGCGATCGGCCCGGCATGGGGCCAGCTCGCTGGCGCGAGGTGTGTGCCAGCATCGATCCGGAAGCTGGCAGGATCTGTTGTAAGTATTTGGTGGCATCCGTGAGTGCCGTGAGGTCGCCGGTTCTGATACCTGCGACGACGCTTGCCAACGGAATGCCGATCGCATTGATCCGCACCCTGCGTGGTCCGTTCTCTCCTGGGACCGTCAGCTCGATTCTTGTCGGGGATGTCTGCGACGACTCCGCCGGATAGATCAGGTACGAAGTAGGCGTCTCTGTGAAGCCGGTATAGCACTGCGCGTACAGCAAGAGTTGATAGATGTCGGCCGGAGAAATGTCCCAGCGGTCGTAGAGTTTGTACTTCGCATCGATTGCACACTGGCGATCCGCGTGGGTGGCTACTATATCGGGCGCGATCGAACGCCTGGACTGCCCGTTCACCGTGATGAGCGACGGATTGCGTTGCTGGGCTTGCAGTGTGACACCGCTGTTTACGTATGCAACGTCGAGGACCCTCTCCACGAATCTCTCGAACAGGGCATTCATGTTGATCAGGAAGGCGCCGACTTGATGTGAGTCGGGAGCAGCGCTGTCATCGACCTCTCCAAGTCTGAGAAGCGAGCGGCACCAGGTGTGCGCCGACCGGTAGTGAGCGTTTCGCCGCCCATAGACCACCCGCGCCGCCAGCAGGGTGCGTGGCGAGGGCAGCGTTGGGGCGATCTGCGCGAGGCGCTGCTCGAGGTCGGCGGCTCGGCGGCGAACCTGTGGATTCTGTGCGGCCCGGCGCGCAGCCATCACACCGGCCAGCAAGAGGTGGTTCTCGAGCGCATCATGGTCGAACTCGTCAAAAGTGCAGGCCAAGGCGGTGAACTTGCCGTAGTGCACCGTGGCCTGCCGATACGTATCCAGCCGCCCACGGAGAAACGGGAGATCATCTGCGTGCCCGCGGTAATCGCGGATCAGCCCCCGAGCCAGCACACGCTCGGTCTGGACCACCACCAGTCGGCACAGCAACTGCACGGCGTCTTCGGTGGAGTCGTCGGACAGATCCCGCAAGTAGTCCGGTAACTCTTTGATCGGGCTGCCGTCGGTGAGTGCGAGCATCGTCAGGACTCCAAGGTTGCCTCCGGCGAGCTTGGGTACAACGCGTACATGTAGCTCAGAAGAGAGGCGAACACTCCCGACCCACGACGCTGACCGAACCTCCACACGATCGTTCGACAGCCATTTGACGGTCAACCGATTGCCGAGTGATTCCGCCAACCGGACCTGGTCGGCAACCGGAACCGCCGGCAGAGCGTGGGTGCCGCTGCTGTGCTCGCTGAGTTCGATCATTCGGTGGTCGACTGCACCTTGAGCCCGAAGTTGTCGGCCAACGCCGCAACGAGTTGGGCGTCGTGATTGACGATGTCGGTCAGCCGAGAATGAGCGGCGTCGACGATACCTGGTCCCAAGAATTCACGGAGCTGACTGTAATCGTCGTAGACGATCTCTTGGAGAAGTGGAATGACGTCCGTGCGGATCACGTCGGCAAATGCCTCGACGGATTCTATGGGTTCCCCGTGGTCGAGAAAGTACGAGTGCCCGATCTGTCGTTCTCGGCCGGCGATGCGAGTGATTGCCGCGTTGAGGTCGTGCAGGAACTGATCGAGCGGCAAATCATCGATCGTCACTTCGGATAGCAAGTCGGTGTCGGGCATGAGTTCGATGAACCCGAAGCGACGGCGCAGCGCGGCATCCAGTGATCGGATGCTCTGGTCGGCCGTGTTCATAGTGCCCAACACGATCAGGTTCTTTGGCACGGAGAGCGTTTCGCCGCTCGTCGGAAGGGTCACCGCCTGGCCGCGTCGACCGCGCTCTATCACGGTCATCAGTTCTCCGAAGACGCGTGGGACGTCGGCGCGGTTGATCTCGTCGATGATCAGCACGTACACGTGATCGGGATCGGCGTGTGCTTGTGTCGCAACTCGTTTCATGATGCCCGGACGTAGTGCCAATTTCAGCTCGGTTTCACCGGAGAGCGGCCGGAAGCCTTCGATGAAGTCTTCGTAGGCGTAGGACGCGTGGAAGGTGACCTCCGTGAGTCGGTTCGCGCTGCGATTCTCATCAGTCGATCGAAGCAGCCAGGCGGCGAACCCCTTCGCCGCCCGTGTTTTTCCGGTTCCCGGCGGGCCATAGAAGATCACCTGGCCCTTGCGGTCGAGGATCTTCTTCCAGCCTGTGTAGCGAAGCTCGTCGTCGGTAGTGATGTCCGTGGCATCGTCGTCGCCGTTCGGTGGCTTTGGAGGTACATCTCGCCCGAGGATGTTGTCGAGTTTGGTCGACGGCACCTTTGCGATCGTGATTACTGCCCAGGATTTGACCGGCTCGGGGATCGTGTTGCCGGTGCTCAGATCCCAATCCACGTTGATGGTGTGTTTGTACTGGTCGCGCTCGGGTCGCCATTGATATGCGGGTGAGGTCACGGTGCCCACGGCGAGGACCTTCGAGGTTCCCCGGTTGGCTATGATCTGGTCGCCTTCTGCGACCTCGGTGAGGCGCCACAGCTCCCGACCCTTACGCGTGATCGCCGACTTGTTGCCCTTGTAGGTTTCGGCGAAAGCCGCAGTGAATGCTGCGATGAAGTCGTCCTCGGCGTCGAACAGCGAGAGGTCTCCGACCTCGTCCCACCCGATACAGATGTATCCGCCCTCACGGCACTCGTCCCAGAATCGGCCGCCCTCACCCGGGGCGATCTTCCAGTACTTCGGCGTATGCCATCCGGCCGGGCCCGACCATGAGTACAGAAGTTCGATGAACTCCAGAGGATCTGTGTCGGCCAGCTGTGGATAGGCGCGGAGGTGACGGAGGATGCGCTGATTGATGTCGAGAGTGTCGCCGGTGGTCTCGAGCCCGAACTCCTTCGCGAAATGGGTGAGGTGATTGTGGCTGTAGATTGGCAACACACTGTCGGGGAAGTACAGAAAGAGCGACTTCAAGCGCACGGTGCGGGCACCCCGCAGAATGTCGATCTCCGAGGTAGACGTCCACTCGCCCCGATCAGCGAGGTCGAACATCCGCAGGAACCCGGAATGCAGGTCGCTCCACGCTTCCTCCACGTTGGCATAACCGCGGGGGTACGCCCATTCACCGCTGTTGCGTCGGAAGATCACGTGCTTGTGTGCGCTGCCGCCGCTGATGCTGCCGAGGTTCGGCGTTCCCCACTCCAGGAAGTAGGAGTAACTGTTGCGGAAGTCGGGCGTGTTCAGTGCGTAGTCGCTGAGCGTCACTGATGGCCAGGAGTCGCGTGGGAAGCGGGCCAGAAACTGGTCCCGTTGGTCAGCCTGCTGGGTTCGAAGTGCCGCGTTTCGAGAGCCCAGGTTTGCATCGATCGCCTCGTCGAAATCCACCAGTTCTGGCCCTTCTCCGCCACAGGCGGCGCAGATCATCGCTTCGCGTCGAGGGTAGCGCCGCGTGGCGTTTGGGCGTCAGAACTTGACTCACCTGACCATTGAGGTTCGCCAGGTTGCTGGCGAGATGCTCCTGGCATGGGAATCGAGCTATGTCTTCATCCGGTCTGACGGTGCCGCAGCGCCGAACTCCGGCTTCTCGATAGAGTCACCTGCGTGAGCGCGACGACGGATGGTGATTGCGGCCCGACGATCAGTTCAGTCGGGGATCTTATGGAAGTGCTCGCGCCCATCGCCAGTGATGGGCGGGAACTTTGGTATCGCGGGCACCGCAACCACACCTGGCGTCTCGAAGCGTCAGCGTTGCGTGAGGAACGCCATCGTCGCGACGAGCGGGCCATGCTCGCGCGGTTCCGACAGGAAGCTGCGGCCGCCGGTCTCCAGTACGCGTTCGACACCTGGGGCTGGATTACTTTCGCGCAACACCACGCGCTTCCCACACGGCTCCTAGATTGGTCGCAGAGTCCGCTCGTGGCACTGTACTTCGCTTGTGAGCGAGATCAGGAGTCGGCTGCTACAGGCGTTGAGTTCGACGGCGAATTCTTCGTGCTCGACCCGAAGGACTTGAATGCCGAAGCCGGCGACGATGATGGCGGGCACCCGCGTTTGCTCTCAGACTCCGATACAAAGCTTAACGACTACCTGCCGGGAAAGGATGCGGAGAACCGCTCTAAGCCTCGGTCGGTCGTGGCGCCCATGACGTTTGACCGCATCCGGTTCCAGAGTGGCACCTTTACCGTCGCCCAAATTCCTGCCGCGACTGCAAAGCAGGAACCGCTTCGAGACGCGCGAGGCCTCCAGTCGTTCTTGGTCCCCGGCGAGGCCAAACACAACCTTCGGGAGCAACTCGACACACTCGGGTTTAATGAGGTTTCGATCTACCGTGATCTCGATCGTATTGCTCAGAGAATCAAGGCGGGCCATGGGCGGACTGCATCATGAGAATTGACACCGAACCACTCAGGGAGATCACGGTTTCCCGGTTCCTGCGCATGATTGATGTGGTCGATCTGAATCCGCCGTATCAGCGAGAGGGTGGTGTGTGGAGCGAAGAGGCTCGTAGTGTACTCATCGATTCGATTATAAACGGCCTTGACGTGCCGAAGCTCTACTTCGAGGCCGCGACCTCACGGCGCAAGAGTCCACGAGGTCTGACGTATCAGTATGCCGTCCTTGACGGCAAACAACGCCTCGAGACGATCCTTGCGTTCGTCTCAGACGAATTGGCTCTGCCCGACGACTTCATGTTCTTCGAAGACAACACAATCAACGCTAGGAAGATGACGCTGTCGAGGCTTCAGCAGGACTACCCGTTACTGGCGCGCCGCTTCCTGGACTTCGAGATCCCAATAGTCCGGGTCACAAGCGACAGCGGGGACCTTGTTGAGGAAATGTTTCAGCGGCTGAACAGTTCCACGGCACTGAACGCGGCCGAGAAGCGGAACGCACTCAGCGGACCCACAAGAGACGCGGCGAACGCGCTCGCCGAGCACTCGTTGCTACAAAGATGCTCGCCGATTCGAAACGCGCGATACAAGTACCGTGAATTGGGGGCCAAGTTTCTGGCGATTGAGCTTCAGCTGTCAACATCCGGTCGGATTTTAGATACTAAAGCGAACACGCTCTACAAACTTTTCGTCGACACTCGTGGTGATGTGCCTCGTATCGACGCAAATGAGATGGAGGCCTATCGATCCAGCGCCGAGGAGGTCTTGGATCGCATGAAAGATGTGTTCGACGAAAACGACTGGCTGCTTTCCTCTATCGGAACCGTGGTAGTTTACTACATCGCTTTTCGTAAATCAGATTTCGCCAATGTCGTCGATCGAGACAAGCTGGTGAACTTCGAAGTGCTGCGCAAATCGGCCACGCAGATCGCAGAGTATGAACCATCTTACAATCGAGGGGGAAACGTCAGACTGCGCGAGTACAACGCATTCGTACAGTCTACAAACGACGGTCGAGCACTCACACGGCGCGCGGAAATTCTGGATAACTTCGTTAAGGGTTATGACGGCTCCGATCCACTTTCGGGACTCGATACGATCCCTGATGGGGAGCTACCTGAGACCGATGAAGACGAGCCCTAATACAGCACAGTACAAGTTCCACCGCCGCCGCATCGTCGGCCGCGACGAAGCACAGCAGCCGATCTGGCGGAGGTCGTGGTCGCTGTTAAGGCCGGACGCCGGTCAGATTCCTAACCGTACCGACGCGATCCGTCGCGGCGGCTCGCCAATCGTGCCCCGGCTCGAGTCCCGCCGACGACCAAAGGCAACTGGGCGTTCACTCTCGTGCCTCGCTCAAACGACGAATCGAACCGAACGCCGCTGGTTGAGATATCCAACTCCCGTCGCGTCCAGCATGAAATCAGCGGCTGTAGTGAGTTGTCCTCCGCTACTTCGTCGTGGGCGCCGAGTAGTGTCCGAAGTGCCCGTTGAAGCATCCAGAACTTATTGCGGGCACCGCCTAACGACTAGCTAGGATTGATATGTCCGCGGAGACCCTTGACCTTACCCCTTCCCCACGAATCCTCGATGTGATTGCCGATGTAGACATGCGAGTCGAGGAGTGCCTCGCCGAGCTCATCGATAACGCGCTTGATGAAATCGCCGACGCCCAGAGGGCGGATCCGGGCTTCGAAGGGCGCGTGGAGGTCGAGTTTCCGTACGGGTCGGAGAAAGTGGGTTCGGATTCGGTTGTTAGCGTAACTGACACGGGTCGTGGTATGTCTCTGGAGCAGATGCGTCAGGCACTTCGCGCGGGTTCTTCTGGCAACTCTCGCTTCGGCTCGCTGGGGCTGTTCGGCATGGGCTTCAACGTGGCGACCGGGCGACTCGGCTACACCACGACGGTCGTTTCGGGCCGAGCGGGGGAGGATCACTGGACAATCGCGGAAATCGACATTCAGGCCATGGGTTCGCGGGACTCATTCCAGGTGCCTATCCGCACGAAGCCCAAGGCCATTGGGGAGCACGGAACCTCAATCAGTGTCACAAGGCTACGACCGGACACGGTCAAGCGTCTGCGCTGGCCGAACGTGGCCAACAGCGTAAAGGCCCGTCTCGGCCAGACGTATTCTTACATGCTCAGAGCACTAGACGGCACTGAAATCGCCGGGGCAGACGTGATCGGCGGCCTCGGTGTCGGGCTCACTCTCAATGGGAGTCCCGTGGCTCCATATATCCCGTGCATCTGGTCGCCGACGCGATCAGTGTCCTATAAAGGGCAGGACGTGCCAGCGGTCACCCAGGTGCGCCACGAATTGAAGCCCGCGTTCGCCTGCATGGCCTGCGGGCACTGGCACTCGGAGAATCTCGAGGATGTCGACTTGTGCCTCCAGTGCGAGTCGGACCGAGTGGAACTTCGCAGTCGCGTCATTCGCGGCTGGCTGGGTATCCAGCGCTACGACGACGCCAGTGACTTCGGTATCTCGCTGATCCGCGAGGGCCGCACAATCGTCCACCTAGACAAAGGCCTATTCAGGTGGACCAATCCTGACACCGGCGAGGAGGTGACGGAGTATCCGATCGAGCTGGGCCGCGGGCGAATTGTAGGCGAACTGCACCTGGACCATGTCCCGGTGAACTACCGAAAGACGGACTTCGGCCGTGACACCGTCGCATGGAACACCGTGCGTGACACGGTGCGCGGGGACGGCCCGCTCAAAGAACAACTGGCCAAGCAGCACGGGTACCCGCTAAACACGTCGGGGCTTGGCATGCTGGTACATGCATACCGCCGGTACGACCCGGGTTACCGCTACCTCGTGCCCGGAGACGGATCAAAGGCGTTGGCAGATCTGGCGCGCAAGTGGGGCCAGCACTTCCGCGAAGGGCTGTCGGACTACCAGAGCGACGAGATGTGGTGGAAGAACGTAGTCAACCACGAGGAGATCAAGTCTGGGCTCGCTGCGGACGACGAGGACGACGACATCGAGGATCTCCTTCCCGACTCTGGTGGCCGCGGCTCCGAAGGCGGTTCCAGTGAAGTGGATTCCAACGACGCCGCCGATGCTGCAGACGAAGAAGACGACGTTCCCGAGACAATCGCCGAGCGTCGTGTCCGCTACCGAGCCCACGGACGGATCGTCCCCCAGCTCGACGGTACTGAGGTAGTAGTCCCGGGCCGGAGCCGAACGATCCAGGTGACTGCGTACATCACGTCTGGGGCGGAGTTCATCCAGGGCCCCGACAGATTCTCATCCGTGAGTCTTGAGGCCAACGTGCTAGAGCTGTTCATCGACGAGAAGCACCCGCTGTTAGACGGGTTCGGATGGAACCCTGTTGACGTGGCGGTGATGCTGTTTCACGACACCACCTCCGGATACTTAGGGTACGACGGCAACGCAGGGCACTTCATCGAGCAGGTTCTCGATCAGATCGGTGACCGACGGGTCGACGCCTCGACAGTCCGGCAGTCGGCCGAGGGGCTACTCGACGAGATCCGCGAAGTTAGCGCACCGATCGTGAAGGGCGATCCGGCTGGCATCTGGGCAGCGTTGTCCCCCAAGGCGAAGATCGAAACTCAGAAGGCGGCGGCAACGATGGATCGCACGGACTGGGACGAGTTGGAGGCCACCGGCGGGTACTCGGAGTTCCTTAGTCCGCGTGCGTTCGAAGATTTGGCAGTGGAGTTGCCCGAGCGCGTGCTCGACAGCGGGATCTTCACGACGACCTACGGGTCGTGGCACGATGAGTCGATCCGAGAGGAGAAGCTGTCGCACCTAGCCAGTCTGATCAGGGATCTGGAGCGAACTCTTTCAGTCTCGGACAGAATGAGTTCGCGGGAGTTAATTAGGCTCTCTATCGGTTTGGAGTCGCTGAGCGCGACCGTCGCTCAAAGGTCTCTGTCGTGAGCGACATTTCGTTCCTGTCTACCGACCGGATTGCCCAGGGTGGCCCGGCTGGGTTCACTAGGGTGCTGGAGCGGTTGTTGCCGCTGTTAGGTTTCACCCAGGTCTTGAATATTGACGGGCCGAACGACCAAGGCGGGGACATCATCGCCCGTTACGGCCGCGACTTGGTCGGCATTCAGGTCAAGTGGCGGCTGGATCCCGCGACGGGCTCGGTTAGCGAGGATGCCGTGGACGAAGTGTCCAGTGCGATAGATGCATACGGTGCGTCGTCGGGGATCGTCGTCACCAATGGGCGTTTCACCAAGTCGGCGCGTGCCCGCATCGCCGCGTTCGAGAAGGTAGGCCGGTCCATTAAAGTCTGGGACGGCGCCGCACTGGTCAAGCTGTACCGCAGCGCCAAGACTTTGCCGCCGTCTATGGAACTGCGTCCGTACCAGGTCGAGGCCGTCGATGAATCGCTCGCCGCGCTGGACGACCCGGAGCGCCGCAAGGCCCTGGTCTATCTCGCCACTGGGCTGGGCAAAACCGTCGTCGCTGGCTCGGTCGTCGCGGACCGTCTCGAGCGCGACCCGTCTGGGAAGGTTCTGGTGATCGCCCACGGCGCGCCGCTCGTCGAGCAACTCGAAAAGTCGATGTGGCCATTCATCCCGAAGGACATCACGACGCAGATGATCGGACAGGGCGAGCACCGCGACGACCTCTCGGGGGTTACGTTCGCGGTACTGCCGACGGCGCACGCGTACGTCGAGCGGGGTTATCGGCCGGACTTGATTGTCATCGACGAGGTGCACCACGTCGGTGAAAGCGGCTACTACGCGCACATCATCGAGATGCTTGACGAAGTACCTAGGTTGGGCGTGACCGCAACTCCTTGGCGCGGGGACAAGTTTGACATCGAGTCGACGTTCGGCCCGCCGGTGGTTGCGATGTCAATCGCCGATGGAATCAGGCGCGGATATCTCGCCCAGGTGGACTATCAGCTGCTCGCCGACAATATTGACTGGGAGTTTGTGAAAGAGGCGTCGGAGCATTCGTACACAATTAGGGATCTGAACCGTCGGCTGTTCATTCCGGAACGCGACGAGGCGATCATTCAGCGCCTGACCGGCGTGTGGAACTCCACTCGCGCGCCACGGGGAATAGTGTTTTGCCAGTCGATCGAGCATGCGGAGAGGTTCGCCGGGCTGCTGCGTGAGCACTCCTCGTGGCGCGGAGTCGAGACGATCCATAACGACATGGGCGGCCGCGAGCGCCAGCAACGCCTGCTACGTTTCCGCTCGGGTCAAACGGAGCTTCTGGTTAGCGTCGACTTACTGAATGAGGGGATCGACGTGCCGGATGTGAACATCATCGTGTTCGCTCGAGTCACGCACTCGCGCCGAATATTCATTCAGCAGCTGGGCCGGGGTCTGCGGCTGAGGGCGGGCAAAGAGCGCGTCGCGGTCCTCGATTGCGTCTCCGACCTCAGGCGCATCGCCGAGGTCTCGGGGTTCCGCGCGCAGATTGAGGCCGGTGAGTCGGAGGTCCTGAGCGTCAAGCGGTCCAGCTTTGACTTCGAGGACCAGGGAGTCAAGTCGCTCATTGAGCAGTGGGTCGCAGACGTCGGTGACCTCGCAACAGCTGCTGACATGGTTAGGCTGGAGTTTCCGCCTACCGTCGACGCGCCCGCTGTCGAGACGAGAGGGCTGACGTGAGCAAGCTACCCGACGACATCAAAGACCAAGCGCTCCGGTACGCCTACGCTGTGTTCGACCGCAGACGGTGGGAACAGGTACCAGCTAGCCAGCGCGGTGCGGTCTTTGATGAATTGGTGGCCGATGCGAAGTTCAGCGAGCCATTGCGGCCGTACCTGACAGCGGCGCAGATGCGGGTCTGGATCAAGGACAGCGCCGCGAAGGAGTATCCACGGGCGCTGGAAGGGGTCGGATCGGCATCGCAATACACCACGCGCCGGTTTCCTGGCCCCGAGGCCATCGTCGGTGCGACGCTTGGTGAGGATTGGGCGGTCATCGCCGAGTCGGTGGAGCAGAAGCCAATGCGCTGCCGTGCGGGCGGCCCCACAGGCGATGAGGCACTCCTGGCGTGGGGGCCTTACCGGATCTTACGTGATCTGTACTGGGCCGCCTCAGGTGCGAGACTCGCCGGTGAGAACAGGGTAGGAATCGTAATTACGCGGCCCACAATGGCATGCCTTTCGAACGATGATTGGGAGCATGTTCAGGGGTTATGCGGGCTCATCGGAGCCGAGCCGTTCTCGGTCATGTATGCGCCACGTTCGCTGCCCGCGACCGACCCCTAACCGGCGATCCTTGTCGTTCTATTGTCGCGAAATGTGGCTGCGTTCAAGCGGTCACGGACCGACCGCGCCACTACTGACGCGAGGTCAACCGGAACGGCGTTGCCGAGCTGGCGCATCGCTTCGCTCCAAGGGCCGTGCAGGCGGTAGTCGTCGGGGAAGGTCTGCAACCGCGCGGCCTCGCGAACAGTGAAATAGCGCACTTTGCCGTCGACATTTCGGAGCATGTTCTCACCGCCAGGGACGCCGTGGACACCAGCCTTCAGCGTCTTGGCCGGAGCATCAATGTAAGAGCCGGTGTGGCCAGGGTACGACTTGGCTCCGGGTTGTGGGACGTGGTTGAGGACCGCGGTGCTCCCAGGGGCGGGGAGACCGACGAGGGCGTCACGGACCGTGAGCCACGGGCTGAGTGTGGTGTTCGAGTCACGGGCCGTGCGCAGGCGGAAGTCGCGATGCTTCCTAGCAACCTCGTGGCGGTCCCAGTAGGAGCCGTCCTCCTGGGCAGCGCGGAGCGCAGCCGCCGAGTGGGTCTCTCGTGGGAAGTGCCATTCGGCATTCACGTCAGCGCGGAAGCCGACGAAGAACACACGCCAACGCTGCTGCGGTACACCGTAGTCAGCCGCGTTAACCAGAGTAGGCAAAACCTTGTACTGGAGGTCAGAACGCGCTGCGGTGTCTTCTGACTGTAGGCGATCGAAGTGGTCACCCCAGGACTCATCGTGTGCGGCTCGAAGCTCCGGGTGGGCGAGACGCAGACGAATGTAGTTGTAGTAATCCGAGAAGCCCGGCCGCAAGAGTCCGCGGACATTCTCGATGATAAAGGCGCGCGGGCGTAACTCCCGGATGACCTCGGTCGTTGCAGGGAACATATCTCGCTCGTCATCGGCGGCATTGCCCTTGCCCCCGCCGGAGAACGGCTGGCAAGGCGGCCCTCCACTGACCAAATCGACGCCTTCGGGCAGCTTGGACCAGTCAATGCGACGGAGGTCCCCCTCACGCACGTCGATACCTTTGACTAGCGGGTATCCCGCGTCTCTATTCTCGCGGAGTGTGTCGCAGCACCAGTGGTTCCATTCGGCGACGACCTCGGTGGAGAACCCGGCCTTGTGAGTTCCGAGGGTCAGTCCGCCGCCACCGGCGAAGAGTTCGACGCTGCGCATGCTGAATAGGCTATCGGTACCTGCTGACATTTCGATCGACCAGGGCGAGCGTGGCGCACACTAGGGAGATGAGCGAAAGCTGGGCGTCGAGTCCCGCGGTCCGGGCGTCAATGCGTGGTAACTGTCGCCGCGACACCGGACCTGAATTGGCCGTGCGCAGGGGCCTGCACGCTGCCGGGTTTCGCTACCGTGTCGACCATTCGCCGCTGCCGGGCTCGCGGCGGCCGCGCGCGGATATCGTGTTTATCCGCGTGCGTATCGCTGTATTCATCGACGGCTGCTACTGGCATGGGTGCCCGGACCACTACCGACCTGCGACGAGAAACGTCGTGTTCTGGGAGGAGAAGCTTCGAAGCAACCGAGAGCGCGACGCTCGCAGCGACAAGCTCCTCCGCGACGCGGGCTGGAAGGTCCTACGTTTCTGGGAGCACCAGCCAGCCGCAGAGGTTGTCGCGGCTATCGGCGCGGAGGTGGTGTCTCGAAGTGGTTGAGCCGCGACTCTCGTCAGCACCCCCGCCCCATCGGCTTGCCGGAGCCCGTCGCTGGCGATCGCAGCGGCGTTGCACGATGTCGGTGCACGGTCGACGACTCAATCGCATTGAGAACCGCGATCGACTTAGTTGCGCCCCGATGCAGCTGTCTGAACCATGCCCCTTCCGCGCCGCCTGACGGGCAAAATCTCGTCACCTGAATCGGGCCAACCTCGTGCCTCGGTTCTGAAGGGCCTCCGCATACCCAACGCGGCTGGGCTCCGAACGTTGACAGGGTACGGCACGACCAAAGCTACCTGCCGACAGAATGCGCTGATAGTGTCCATCCATATCGAAGGTGGGAGGGTGGATGCCCGAGCAAATCGGCCGACACTATGTGCTAATCGGCGCAGACGCGCGTTCAGGTGGTTTAGCGACTGTACGCAAGGGGATAGACACCCGAGACGGATCGCCAGTTGCTGTGAAGTTCGTCAGCGGACCTTCGGACTTGTTAACACAGAAGATATTTGATCGAGAAACCAAAGCCCTTCGAACACTGAGTCACCCGAATATTGTGGGATTTCGCGACGCTGGAATAGACGACACAGGTACCTATTACGTGGTCCTGGATTGGGTCGATCGCAACCTATCGGATCTATTACAGGAGCGCCCCTGGCGAAGCTGGGACGACGTATACGGGTCGGTCGCGAAGCCGCTTCTTGAGGGCCTTGCGTACGCCCATCTAAAGCAGCTAGAGCACCGTGATATCAAACCGGCAAATATTCTGATCGACAACTCGGGGAATCCTCTGCTAGCAGATTTCGGAATCGCGAAGGTCAGGGGGGATGAGCCGCAGAGCGAGATAACCGTGCACAATTTTCGATCGGGTGCGTACGCGCCACCAGAGCGTGAAGCGACAATCCCGTATGTTCGCGACGTGTACAGCGTCGGCGTGGTGCTGCTTCAATGCCTAAGTGAGTCAAAGATCCGAGACTTTCCCGACATTAAGATAGCGCTGGAATCAGTTCAGGTTCCTTCGGACGTTCATGACCTCTTGGCGGCGTGCGTCAGTCCTGATCCCACCGAGCGACCAGCGAATGCCAGCGCAGTCGCATCCGCGTTCAATGAACTTGCAGTTGACAGAGTCGCCGAACGTGAACAACCGAGAAACCCCGTTTCCCTGAGTTTGACCCGAAAGGCACAGGAACACCTTGCGGGAGAACCTGTTGACCTACGGCGTGCAGCAGCCAAGTTGCGGGATGACCTGTCTGGTGAGGTCTTCGCCAGCTTTGGAATGGAGCGCGAGTCGGGCAGCCGCGACCGGAACCGTATCTATTTGATAGGAGCGGAGCACAGGTACACGCTGCTACCTGATAGTCAGACGGTCGGCTTCAAGGTCATTGCCGCGCAAGCATTGGAGTTCGAACGTCTCGAAGGGGCGCGAAAGCATAGTTGCTTGCTCCCGCCCGTGTTCAGTTGGGCGGTCGCGCAGTCAGTGATCTCGGAGTTGAGTGATCGTGCGGGTCAAAAGTTGATCGACATACTTGATCAGTTCTACGAAGTAGTCGACGACCTCAAAGATGAATCTAGCGAGCAAGCGGGCGAGGAGCTGTTCAGCCTGTGGGATCGTGTCCTGGACGCGCGCGATGACCTAGCTAGAGGCGAGCACGCGCCGCTCGCTTACAGATCCGTCCACGTCGATGTCCGGCGCGCCACCTTCGAATTGACTGAAACGTGTGAGGTGGACCTCGTAGGAACGAACTGGGAGATAGTCGATAAGCAATCTGAGTGGAGATATGGAAATGGCGAGGTGATCGATCAGGGTGCCGACGAGATCACCCTGCTGTCGCCAAAGTCTCTACCTCAGCTCCCCGCGACGGCAACATTGGTGCCGTACAACCATCTGGCCGCAATAGCCTTGAACCGGCAAAGGGAAGCCCTCGTTGACGTCAAGGGCGGTACGACACCGAGCCGAAATCTGCGAACAATTCTGGTCGACCCATCTTTGAACTCTGAACCCGCTATCCATGTCATCGACGACTGGTTGAGTGAGCTGGACCCGATCAAGCAGAAGGCTGTCCAGCTAGCGCTGGGCGCACAGGACGCACTTGTCGTTCAAGGGCCTCCTGGAACTGGCAAGACGCGCTTTATCACCGAGACGGTGGCGCAGTTCTTGGAGCAGAAACCCGACGCGAGAGTGCTGATTGCCTCTCAGACTCACGTCGCGGTTGACAACTCAGTTGAGCGACTTCACGCTGCGGGAGTCAAAGGCCTAGTGCGCCTGGCCGGCGATAACCACTTGGTAGTTCAGCCAGGAGTCAGACACCTCCTATTGGACAGGCAGAGGAGGAAGTGGGTAGGGAAGATCCGCAACCATGCCGCGTCGAACCTGTCTGAACGGGCACAAGAGCTCGGAGTGGAGGCCGATCACGTGCGAGCTGCGCTCACGCTAGAGCAGTTGGCCGTCGTCAGCAGCAACATCGAAACCATTAACCAGCGAATCGGCGCGAACGGTAGCGACAGAGTCGATCAACCATCTGATCTCGCAACTGCGGTTGACGAAGACTCCCACAGGGGAGAGTTGCAAGCAAAGCTCGATCAGCTGAGTGACCGTCATGATGAGTTGACAAAAATAGCTCAGAGCTACTTAGCGGGCGATCTCACGATTCCGGGCGATATCGGCAGTGTCGAAGCGCGCGCCGCGATTGATGCCTTGTTGGGCAGTAGCACTCCGGTACGGCAGCTCCTCAAGCGCCTGGAGCTGCAAGCCTCTTGGCTCGAGGAGATTGGCGTTGAGGATGGACTCACTTCGATATTCTTGTCGGGTACCTCGGTAGTCGCGGGTACGTGTACAGGTTTCTTGAGAATCAAGTCTGTGAGGGAGCTTGAGTTCGACCTCTGCATCGTCGACGAGGCGTCAAAGGCGACCATTACCGAGGCGCTGATCCCCATGTCACGCGCAAAACGATGGATCTTGGTTGGCGATACCCGCCAACTTCCCCCAATGGATGAAGATCTACTCCGCGCGACCAAGCTCATGCAAGAGCATGAATTGACTCCGGACAACGTTAAGGAGACTCTCTTCCAGAGATTTGTAGACCATCTTCCCGGACATTCACAGCTAGTTCTTCAGGAGCAGTACCGTATGATTCGCCCAATTGGCGACATGATATCGACCTGCTTTTACGACGGAAAGTTACGCTCACCTAAAACGCATGGATTGGAAGGATACGAAAGAGTACTCGGACGTACAGTAAGGTGGATCGACACAGGCCCGTTTGGCGCAGCTCGACGTGAAAGCGGAGTCACCAGCTATGCAAACCGAACAGAAGCGCAACTCTTAGTCAAGCAGCTTCTCATGATAGACAACGCAGTTGAGCACGGTCTGATCCAAGCGCCTGATGGAGACAACCTTGAAGTCCTCGTCATTGCGCCATATAAGAAGCAGGTCGAAGATCTGAAACGAAGACTCGCGCCTCGAGCATTTCAGCATCTGACTACGACGGTACTCTCGGTCGACGCGGTGCAGGGTCGCGAGTCTGATCTCGCATTGGTTTCTCTAACCCGGAGTAATTCGGAAAACCGGCTGGGGTTTCTGGGCGCCGAGTACTGGAGGCGAATTAATGTTGCACTGTCCAGAGCGCGGTACGGTCTGACAATCATCGGTGACGCTGGCTTCGTTCGCGAAACAAACGGTGCTTTGCGCTCTGTCCTAGAGTATATCGAGAATCATCCTGCCGACTGCGAAGTGAGGTTGGCTGATCGTGACTGAGCAATTCCGCACTTTTCAACGCCGTTTCGGCGAGTCCCGACCAGGTCTTCAGCTGATTGCGGTAGAGCATGCTGCGATTCCGGTCTCGGTCCTGCGCGCTGATGTACTCGCTCAGGAGAAGAAGAAGCTGCCGATCGCAGAAAACTATACTTTGCAATTTGTCCAACGAGGTGTTGACACACCCAAAGCAATTGCGAGCTTCCTTGGCCTAGATACCGCCCATATCATAGAAGCTGTGGCGTCACAGGTATCCGAGAATCATCTGCGGAGGCTTTCCGGGGGCCGCCTGGCACTCACGCCCTTGGGTACCGAAATTGTACGGAACCTTGCCGCGAGCCAACCTGTATTGCGCCAGCTTCCCATTAGCTTCGATCGCCTTACGTGGACACTAGCCGATTATCGAGAGTCGGCGCTGATAAAGAAGAGTGAAGCCGAAAAAAGGGGAATGTGGATACTTCCCGCTGCGAGGAGCGCGCACATCGGGGTAGACGACGTGAGCGCAAACGACTTCAATACCCTTTTCAAGGACGATCGTATTCAAGTTCTTCGCGTCCGCAAGGTGTCTGCAAAGAAGCATCGGTACTTGTCCGTACAGATGCTCGTATATGCCGATCAAAGCCGTCGCGAGTTGGAGCTTGCAATCTGTATTGACGACGAGCTGGCGACTGATCATGGCCTCGCCCTTGATCGCATCGAAGCTGTTGAACGACTTGGTATTTCGTTTGGGGAAGCGGAGCCCAGGCCTATACTTGACGATGACCTGGAGAGTCGGCGCTCGACTCATTGCGAGGTAGATTTCGTTGACGCGCCTGCAGCGGTGAGAGAGATCGGTGCCGGAGGCGAGGTTGCTGCCATGGTTCGCGGCGTGAGCGTTTTCGAGCATGCCGACTTGCTGTCCGAGGCATTGTCGACTGCTAACTACCGTATATTGATCATCGCGCCGTGGGTAAAGAATTCTGTCGTGAGTACCGAATTCGTATCCAAGCTCGAACGGCGCCTGCGTTCTGGTGTCGAGGTTACGATAGCTCACGGGTACGGCGACGACGACCGTGGATCAGACGAGTACGCGCTAAAGCGTCTTCACAACCTTGCAACAAGGTTTGACAATTTCCTGTTTATCCGGGTAAAAAATACGCACGCGAAAATTCTAATTTTCGATAGTTGTTGGGTAACCACTAGTTTCAATTGGCTGTCTTTCCGCGGTGATTCTGATCGGACATACAGAATGGAGGAAGGGACGCTTGTAAGGATTCCCAACCGTGTAGATACTGAGTACGTGCGGTATCTATCGCTGATTAGGCAGCATGAAGTTCGTGAATCATTGTAACAAACTGTTCAGTATCCGTTGACGTATCTGTTCGGCCATTAAAAGAGTTCGTAACTGATTTCAAGCAAGTCACGCTCGGACCGCTCTGCAGGTTTTTCAGTTCATGTATACGACGACACGATTATTTCTGAGCCTAATGCGAGTCGTGCCGGCTGCCGTACTCTAACAGTCGGTTTAATTCAACGCGGGTTTGGCGAAAAATGTGCTCGATGCCAGCTGAGGTAAGTGGTGTCCGGTGAGTGCGCGTGGTCCGGCAAGATAAGGCGCGTCGCAATCGGTGGGTGACCAAAGGAATAGCCGAGCTTGAACGTGTCCTCTCCCTCAAGCGCCGCGTCAAGGTCTGGAGATCGATGGATCTTCAGGTCACTGTCCACGGTGATAAGCCCGGTGTCGAAGGCAACATCGTGGGTGGGGCAGGCCGCTAGACCGTTTCGGAAGTCGAGGCGCTCCCTGTTGGAACACGTGCGCCAAGGCTTGATGTGGCTGGCGGTTAGTAAGCGGGCATGCTTGCGCCCTCCAAAACGTCCTGACATTCCACAGAAAACACAGCGGTGATCGTGATTAGCGAGGACTTGGGATGCGAAGCGATGCTGGCCAATTCTTACTGTTGCGGTCAATAGTTTCTGGGTAAGTGCCACGGGCACGTCCGAACGGTCAACTGCCCACTGCTGAATGCGTGGTTCGAGGTCTCGTTCTATGTCGCTCGCAGACAGTTCGGTCTGACCTGCCAGGTATAGGGAACCTCCGAGTTCGAGGCCGAGGAAGTCGGGCAGAACGTCTGCACCGATTCCGATTCTTCGAGCGGATCTCAGAATCCTAAGGTATACCTCTTGGAGAAGGAGACTGTCAGACTGTAAGCGCGCGGCAACTTCGAGTTCATGCTGACCGGCGTGACTGCGGCTGCCATCCAGGTTGGCCATCTTGGCGAGGAAACTCGATGGCGGGCGGAGGTAGAGCCGGGACAAGTGTTGGACCGGGAACGCAGCCTTGTGTGATGTATTTCCACCATAGCGGTTGTGATCGACAAGTAGGGATGAACAAAGGGACAGTACGACCTCGCTAGGGATGAAGTTGACCTGTCTCTTACCTGGTGGTGGCGACTGTCGGTGGCGCACCGATTCCCACTCTTCGTCGAGGGCGGTGGGCGTTGGATCGAGGAATCGCGCTAGGACTGCCTGCTGGTTTGTCAGTTCTGGTCCTCCGCCCGCGCGCCACGTGGTTGTAAGAAGATAGCACCATGTTGGAGTAGTACGTTCGAACCATCTGGTGCCCCCGATGATGTCGAAACGGCGATGGTGCGGCAAGCTGTAACTGTGTGCCCGCCGCCACCGGGCATGTCAGGGGGACTAGATGGTTGCGATAACGATTCCTGCGCAGCCGGGCGAGACGACCGAAGTCAAAGGTAGCCCGGCCAGCGCGGAGGCGATGGCTCAGCGGTTGACCAATGCCGCCAACACTGTCGAAGGTCAGCAGGATTTCGCCGAGGGTGGCGCCAAGAAGGACGTCGGAGTGAAGGGCGGGGTGTGGTCGGGAGGTGGCGCATCGGCCTACCTCGGCGCCATCGCCCCGTTCGCATCTGAAACCTCCACCGCATACACCGGCCTGACTCGTGGGGCCCGGGCATTGACGGTTTACGGCGACAAGTTGACGGATCTAAAGCGGGTTCATGACGAGCTAACGGATCGCCGAGCTGACCTCGTGCGGTCGATCAGCAACTTCGAGACGGAAGTTCGTAGCTGGGAGGGTAAGGAGATCCCTGCCGCGACGCTGGCCGATCTACAGGCTCGCTCGTCCGCGCTCACCGAGCAGGTGAACACCTACACCACCGACAACACGACGCTCAAGACCGACACGGAAGCCAACGAACGGTCTCTGGTGTCGGGTCTGGGCGCTTTCGGCGGAGTCGCGACCAGTGGCAGGTCTCTGGCTGCTCAGGGTTACGACCCAGCCGTGGCGATACGGTCTGCGCTCGACAAGGTCGGCAAAGGCGCCAATCCCCAGGATCTGGGAAGGATGTCGGCCGAGGAACGGGCGCGGTGGTGGGCTGGCCTGACGCCTGCTGAGCGCGATGCTGCGCTGCAGGAGTTCCCCGAGTATCTGGGCAAGGGTGGCGAGGGTTTGCCGCCGTCGGTGCGCGATATCGCCAGCCGTCAGAACCTGGATCGCGACATTTCGCAAGCTCAAGCCGTTCTTGCCGCACCTTTTCGGGGGTCGCCAAGTCCCGCACATCCGGACCCTGGATCGAAGGCGCGTTCGGACGCGGAGAAGACGTTGGAGAAAGCGCTCACCGTGCGAGGGGCTCTAGAGGACGCAAGTGAGAGAGCACGGGGCGCTCCGGTCTACCTCTATGATTACGACGCCCAGGCTTTTGGCGGCGATGGGAAGGCGGTCGTAGGCATTGGGAATCTCGACACTGCGCGGCACGTCTCGTGGAATGTTCCCGGGTTGACCACTGACATCACGAAGACACCCAACAACGTAGATGCGGCGATCAACCTGTACAACGCCGCCGGCGGTGCAGAAGCGGGTGTCGCCTCGGTCGCATGGATCGGGTACGACGCACCCAGCGGCGCCGACACTGGCGCAGTGGCCTTCTCAGGAGCCGCGGAAGACGGCGGAAACCGGCTCGCCAGCGACATCGAAGGTTTCGTCGCCGCTCGCGATCAGATGGGCCTCGGCCAGGGCGAGGGCGCCGCGGACAAGCTCGATGTCCACCTCATTGGGCACAGCTATGGTTCGGTGACCACCGGGTGGGCGGCCGACGACGGCCGCCTGGCCGGCGATGTGGACACGATCACCCTGATCGGCTCACCTGGTGCAGGAGGTGCTGCGACGGCAGAGGAGTTCGGAATCGGCGAGAAGAACGTCTACGTCGGGTCGGCGTCAGACGACACGGTCACGTTTCTCGGCGGTACCGCTGGCGGATATCCCGGACTCGGCGGACTCGGCACCGACCCGGCCACCACCGACTTCGGCGCCGAACGATTTCGCGCCGAGGGCGGCGACACCACCCTCGGCATAGGTTCGCATACCAGCTACTACCAGCGGGGCTCCGAGTCGCTTGACAACTTGGCCGAGATCGCCAGCGGCCACGGCGAGGACATCAGCCACGAAGACCGCCGTAGTAACTGGGACGTTTACGGTATCGGCGGCGACCCTGCACGGTCACGCGACGGAGAGGGAGAATAGAGCATGCGGCACCAGACGGTACGGAGGTGGCCCGGTCGCAACGCCATGTCTATCGCGCTCGGAGCGGGTGCGGCAGCGCTGTTGCTGTCGGCGTGCGGCAGCGATACCCCGGCGCCGCTGCCCG
Source organism: Gordonia prachuapensis (assembly GCF_036350515.1). Lineage (NCBI taxonomy): Bacteria > Bacillati > Actinomycetota > Actinomycetes > Mycobacteriales > Gordoniaceae > Gordonia > Gordonia prachuapensis. The sequence continues at coordinate 88,474 of NZ_JAZDUE010000016.1, forward strand.
ATTCATCCGATGTTGTCTCAGGCGATGCACCACTGACCGCCGAGCAAGCACAGACTGTCCGCACGTCAGGACGCGAACTCATGCAGTCGGTGGTCGATTCCGTCGCCCCAGCCGGTTTTACGCCGAAGTCAACCGCCTCCTACGAAGAGTGGTCGAAGTGCGAAGCGAAGAGTAGCGGCCTTAACTCTGGAGGAAATTTCAACGGCGTCAACTACATCGCTGACATCTGGTTTGAGCCCGCCGACGAGGTTCCGATCGATGAAGTTCACAACCTGTTGGATTCATTGCCCATTACATGGGGTGAGGATCAGCCGGATAGAGGTACCAGCGGTGTCTATTGGGTGCACATTCAGAACACCGAACCGCTGCGGATCATTGTGGGCAGCCCCTGCTACTTCCTGCAGGACGCGGACGACACCGGCACCATCCCCAACTCGGCGATCACCGAGGTCACCGGCTTCGTTAGTCAAGACTGGGGTCGATGATGTCGCATCCGCGCAGTCAGGACGAAGCATTTGTCGCCGAGCTTTTGGAGTCCGCTCGAAGCCGGATCGCCGACCCGCGCGTCCGGATCTCACACGTGCATCATCCGGAGGCACTACCGGCCGAGTCGTCAACCGATGCCATGGCGGGTGAAGTCGCGGCGAGTTCACTTGCCGCAAAGGCATGGCGAGATGTCGGCTCACTGGCCGCCGAACTTGCGGCTCTGTGGCGACATTGCCGCCTATCCGAAACATTGCCGAACGAGGTGGCCGTGTCCTTTGCGAAGTCGAACGGCGGAGTTGTCCCAGTCGTTACGGCGACCGGTTCCACGTCAGATGCCGCCGAAGAGTTTGCGGCAGTGGGCGATCGGCTTTTGGTCAAAGGTTGGATCCCCGATGACGACAATGCAAGAGCAGAGCTGCGGGCGCAGAATGGCGAACGATCGCTGCACCTCGTCCACTCAGCCGTCGGGACCATCAGCATAAGGATCGTCGGCGAGCAGTTCATGTTCGAGGAATCGGTAGACGAGGTGCTGGGACAGTTGGCACACCTACCGAGAGCGATCAGTTTGTCCGACAACGGCTGAGCACGGGCTAGTCAGGAGGCGATGAGGTGGATATCAACTCGGGTGCGGTGGTTTCCATCAGTAACGGTTGGGGCCAGGCCCACCATGCTATTACCGAAGCGGCATCTAAAGCCGGCGACAGCAGCGGCGACTGGGCTCCGGCCGTGCAGGGCGCAGTGGCGGCCTTTGCGTCTGAATGGCGAGATGACCTGAATCAACTGGCCGCAGAGGCTAATACAACATCTACCAGCCTCGTTGCCGCAGCCCGCACCTACGAAATGACTGACGATGAGGCGGCCCAACTCATGGGAAAGATACAGGCCTCGCGAGCGTCAGGCTCCTGAACAACTTTCGACTTGCACGTTCCCAGGCCCTTTGATGCAAAGGCCGACGCAGTTCGTGTCGACGAGCCAGTGCTGTAGGGCGTTGTAGGGGATTCGGGAAGATAAGGTTGCGATGCTCCACTCCTCGCTGCCGCGTACGCCCTGCTGCCGAACCGTTCGAACAGACGGTTCGCCCTCGCGGGGTTGCTCGTCGATGCGCCGGCACCATCGTCTTGTTGGTGTAGTGATATGACAGATGCGCGCTCTGAGACCGTGTTACGCGAGGCCCAGCACCTTCTTCGGTCCGACAAGCTCTTTCAGAGCAAGCGTCACCCTGCTCCTCAGCCTGGTGGTCTGGCTCGTACCGGGTGCGCTCTGGGTCGTCATCCTCGTGCTGATCGGGGCGTGTCTTGGTCTCGTCGCGTTGGGTACACCAGGAGTGATCCGTCAGATCGGCTCCGGCCTGCTCGTAGGTGCTCTCGCTACACCTCTCGGTGTCATATTCGCGTTCGTTTCCAGTTCGGTCGGGATGTGATTCATCAACCCACTCCCGGCGGCGCCTCCAAACCGCGGCGACAGGCATTACGAAAACGTCAACGAGGTCGCGCAATGTCGATAGTTGTAGGAGCAGGCGCGGTGGCCGTGTTGCTGTCGGCGTGCGGCAGCGATGAACCTGCACCGCTTCCCGGCTCCTCCGAGGTTGTCTCGGATGTCGAGCCGCTGACAGCCGAGCAGGCGCACGCCGTCCGCACCTCCGGGCGTGAGCTGATGCAGTCAGTGATCGATCCCGTCTCCCCAGCCGGCCTTGTACCGCGCTCAACCGCATCGTCGGAGCGATGGTCCAAGTGCGAAGCCAAGACCAGCGGACTCACCGCCGGAGGCAACTACAACGGTGTCAAGTACATCGCCGACATCCGGTTCGAACCCGAGGACGAGGTGCCGGCCGACGAAGTCCGCAATCTCTTGGGCTCGCTGCCGATCACGTGGAGCGGCGACCCGCCAGACCGAGGCACCAGCGACATCTACTCGGTCCGTATCGAAAATACTTCGCCGCTACGGATCATTGTCAGCAGCCCCTGCTACTTCCTGCAGGACGCCGACGACACCGGCACAATCCCAAACTCGGCGATCACACAGGTGACCGGCTTCGTCAACCAGGACTGGAACCGATGATGTCGTGACGGTCACGCTGAACGTCGTGAACCCACCGACCCGGATGTAGCAACGGCATTGTGGACGCTTTGCTGGGCACGGAGCGAGGTGTCACCGCCCTTGGCTTTACTGTTCTGCGAGGCGATGATTCAATCGCGCCGACCACTCGGCGACAGCCCGCGCCGCCTCCTCGACCCACCGGTCACGCTCGGTTTGCCGGTTCGCCCAGAACGTCGGCGACTGACCGAGCAAGTCACCTAGCCGTCGCGACAGCCCCGGGGTGATGTGTGCACGGCCCGCGACAACGTTCGCGAGCAGATCCGCGGACACCCCGAGTCTGGCAGCGGCATCGTCGATCGTCAGTCCGGCATCGTGCAGGACATCACGCAGCTGCTCGCCTGGGGGAATGATCGCTGGATACTCGGACACTGCAGCAAAGTAGCTCTCGAGGGCTTAGGCCGCGAGTGATTATGCGCGGCCTCGGGATCGGGTGGCCGTGCATGGTGGTCAACCCACCCCCGGCGGCAACTCCCCGAACCTGAACACCCGATCGAACACCTGGAAGAAGAACGACGACACCGGCCCGTCGGTCGGGTTGGCGTTCGCGTCGCCGGGCTGCGGCCAGCGGTAGGTGACGGTCACGCTGAACGGAGTGAACCCGCTGACCCGGGTGTAGCCCGTCGGACGATTCGCCACCCCGAGATACCTGCCCGGCCGGAACAGCAGGACCGCTACCGGCGACGACGCGGTGCCGCCCGAGGTGTCGAACGTCGCCCACATCAGGAACGGACAGTTCGGGGTGCGATCCATTGACCGCGCCATCGACCCGCTCCTGGCCACCCAACGCAGATCCGATCGACCGAGCGGCGGCCCGATCTCACGCAGACCCCACTTCACCTCCGACGAGTTCAGGTCCAGGCATAACCCGCGGCCCTCGGTGCCCGCGGCCGGAGTGCTGCCCGCCGGCGCGGCGGACGCGGCCGGCGCGGTCAGTGCGACGGTCAGCAGGACTGTCGCGGCGAGGAGAAAGGTGGCGAGGAATGATCGGCGAAATGGCATGAGTACTCCTGATATTCATCCCGACCTGGGTGAAGCGAGGTGCCACTGAGGCAGGTGTGGTGGGTCAGTCATGGGATCTGAACGCGCACAGGCGGCTTCGGCAGGTACGGCCGGTGCGGCTGCACTGTGAGCTCGACGGGCCCTGAACCCGTGACCGGCTCCCGGTACATGAGTGTCCCGGCGAACGGGACCACGATGCCCGACACCCGACCGTGCACAGCACCCTTGGCGCCGGTTCTGAGATTGCGCCAGTGCACGGTCACTCCGACTCCGCATGGCGCCAACGATCCGGAGATGCCGTAGAACCCGCCCGACACCTGGATGTAGGTGGTCCGTGCGCGCGTCGGCGACGGCGAGGCCAGCAGGTTGATCACACCCCACAGAACGGTCCGTCCGCGACGGAGTAGATCGGGCCCGAGAGCACCGTCCGGTTCTGCGGCTGCGCCTCCGCCGTCGCCTGCACGGTCGTGACCGCGACGACGCACCCCGCGGCCACCGTGCACCCACGTAGGGCGAGGGTGCGCCATCGACCTGCGCGATGTCGCCCCGACCTCGACGACATCGAGGCGTTCTCGGTCTGCTGACCGTGTCGTTGTCGCATGTGTCGGTACTTTCTGCGGGTGAGCGCAGGACAGCGCGGAAGTGTGTGACACAGGTCATATCGGGGCGGGCCAGTGCGGCGTTACCGCGGCATGGACTCGTCCCGGCGACACGAATCGGATTGCTGCGTGGGTCGCTGTGGTCGGAGACGCGACTCAGGCGGACTGGCGTCCGACGATGGTTTCCAGCAGATCGATGAACTGCGACAGGAACGCGTCCTCGCCGAAGGAGTTGAGCTTCCAGAAAATCGCCTGGCTGCCGCCGGACGTGATGGCGACAAGGCCCAGATCTCGTTCGCGTCCTACCAGTGTCACCGTGAGACTCAGGCGATTGGCGCCGACCATGCTGTACCGCTCGAAGACCATGGTCGAACAACGAACGTCACCGACGTTGAGGTCGCTCGAGTCCTCGAAGCTTGCCGACGAGCTGCCGGCGATGACGCCTCGGTGGATCGCGCGGAGGACTTCGTCGAAGTCGCCGGTGAATGTGCGCTCGTGTTTAGCCATGTGCTGTGTCGATCCCGGTCGTGGTGATTGCTGGATCGTGGTGTTGCACTGCGGTCAGGGTGAAGGCCATGCCGGTGATTGCGGCAGAGTGGGGAATCCCTCCGGGCCGTCTAGTTCTGGGATCAACAAGGCTTCACGATCGTCAGGCGTGATCGGGTTCTGGCCGCGGTACGCCGGGATCTGATCGAGCATGCCGGCTCCCCATTGTTTGCAGGGACGCTCGCTGACGGGCAGCTGGGGTGACGAGGGCGCAGCCCAGGGCACCGCGTCGAACTTCCACGGATAGAACACGTCGAACTGCGGGGCGCGCGTGCCTGTTCCCGGTGCAGCTTCGCGTCGAACGTTCGCTCGCGGATCCGCCGTTTGGGGTGGGAGTTTGGCCGTGAAACTGAACTCGTAGACGCTGAGGTAAGAGCTCTGTGGTTCCCAGGTGCCGACCTCGGCTCGGCCGTTGCGCAAGTAGCAGCCTCGTGCTGATACCTCGCTGTCAGAAGCCTGAATCTCCTCGATATTCGCGTACATGGTGCCGAATAGAGCAGGAAAGTCTCCTTCAGGACCTTCTGGGGCGTATAGGCAACCGATCCGGTTCTCGACGCTTGGCTTTGGAGCGGCAGCCACGGCGCCGGGATAAGCGGCTTGCCTCCCGTAAACCGACAATTGGCACGACTCGAGATACGCACGTGCAAGTTCGGCCGGTCTGCTGTGAAGATCAATGCCGTCGGCAGCTGACCAGACGAAAGTGTTGGGACCCGCAACGTCAGTGGGGAAGCGGTAGTCCTCGGGCGCGACAGGGGCAGGTGCGGTCCACGAGCTTGTAGTGAGCGATTCTTCAGCCGGCGTATCCGAAGTCGAGCAACCGGTCCCGGTGGCCAACAGCATGACGAGTACCGAGATCACACAGGCTGCGCGCTTAGCGGACGCAAACGGCTCCCTTTGCCCGGACGCCGCGTTCGGCATCGCCGCGTTGATCGTTGCGGTGTCGTCCGGTCGGGACGCCGATTCGGCGGAGCGCCCCATCCCCTCTACGGCGCCGGGGATGCTGTCTCCGGCACCTGGATTGGCGGTGAAATCCCCGCTCATCGTTCCCCCCGATAGTCGTGCGAGCCGCGACTCGGGCAGATGCTACCGCGGATAGGTGGCCGAACCGGACCACCTGGCACAATCATCACCACCGACGAAGGAGGCAGACGATGGCCGAGCATCGGATCTTCACCACGAGCTTCGCCAGCATCTACCCGCACTATGTGGCCAAGGCCGAACGCAAAGGTCACACCAAGGCGGAGGTCGACCAGGTGATCACCTGGCTCACCGGCTACGACGATGCCGGCCTCGAGACGGTGCTCGCCGACGAGACCGACCTGAAGACCTTCTTCGCGCAGGCGCCCGCCTTCAACCCGAACGCCGAACTCATCACGGGCGTGATCTGCGGTCACCGAGTCGAGGACATCGAGGACCCGCTGATGCAGAAGATCCGCTACATGGACAAGCTCGTCGACGAGGTCGCCAAGGGCAAGAAGATGACGTCGATCCTGCGGGGCGCGACGCCGGCGACCTGAGGCCTAAGCTACCGACTGCTCGCCACCTCGGTGGTCCGGGGACCCGGCGGGGCACAGGTTCGGTGCCGGTAGTCGCGCGTCCACTCACCAGATTCGATGCGGCAGTCCCCACGCCCGCAGTTCGTCGGCGAGCACCCGCCGGAACGTGTCGTCGTCGACGAAGCTCTTCTCATCGAATCCCGACACGGTGACGGTCACGTCCGTGTCGGTGCGGGTCAGCCACGCCTGGACGCCGTCGCCGTACCGGTGGCGACCGGCGGGGTCGACGCCTTGTGCCATCCCACGCACGGTCACGGCGTAAGCCCGGACCCCACCGATGACCAGGAGTTCCGGAGGTAATTGGCCGACGTTGGACGCGACCGCGTCGGGGTAGGCGGCATCCGAGCCGGACAGTCCGGCGAGCCGCGTGGGCGGCACCAACCACGCCAACGGCCGAAGATGCGCCATCGCCGAACGCTGCCCGCCCGCGAGCTTGGTGTAGGCCTGTCGGCACGCGTCGCGCACCGCGGTGAGGTCGGCGGCGGCCTTCGGCACCGGAGTGAGGTACAGCGTCACCCCGGCGACCGCGTTGCTCCGCTCGTCGCCCTCTGCGCGGTCGGACACGGGCAGGCCGACCTTCACCGGATTCTCCGGCGCCGTGTACCCGGCCGCGCGCAACATCCCGCACACGACCGCCACAAACAACGAGTTGGCCGTGCCGCCGTGCCGACTTGCGATCTGGTCCCAGTCGTCGGCCGGGACCGTCGCCGTCGCCCACACCGGGGTGGCTGTCGGCGCGCGGTCGGCCAGCGGAGCGCGCGGTGGACGCGGATCGGTCGGGGTCTCGTCGCGGTCGCGGCGGATCGTTTGCCCAAGCACCCGCAGGAGCCCGAGGCTTGTCACGCCGACCTGGCGTGCCGCGTCGACCAGATCGGCCCGTCGCGACGTCTCCGGTGCGACCTGCACATGGGGGACCGGCCGATCTCCGGTGTTCTCGACGCCCAGCGCCTCGCACAAGCGCAGTGCAGCGGCAACCGCCTCGATACGAGCTGCCCCATCGGCGACGAGGTGCAGGGTGCACAACGACAGCACGGTGTGCCCGGAGCTCGTGACCGCGGCGCGCAGCCGCCAGCAGCGGCCGTCGTCGGGGTCGAGATCCACCGTGCGCAGTTCGGCCACCGCCCAGTCCGCCAGCTGCTCGTCGACGATCGGCTCGTCGTCGAACGCCAATGGCACCGGCTGCGTGGCGCGCACCCAATACGGCCGTGCCCCCGGGACCCGTGCCTCGACCAGACGCCGATGCAGTCGGCCGTGGGTCAATGCGCTGTTCAGTTGTCGCAGGCTGTCTTTGGCAACTTCATCGGGAAAGGTCCACACCATCTGCTGGACCACCGACCAACCCACGCCGCGATGCAGCAGCCAGAACGGCGCGTCCTCCTCGGTCAGCCGAGCGAGCGTCGGCACGGGATGAATGGGCGATGAGGAGTCTTCGATGCCATGCTGCACACCTCCATTGTCCAGATGCTGCCCGGGTTGTCGGCCTCTCCAGGTGCGATGTTCCGCACTCCCCCGGAGGTGTTGCCCACACGTGCGGCGACTGGAGGCGGTACCGCTTTCGCTCAGAGCGTCCGCGTCATCAACGGCATGGACGCGAACTCACCTGGTCGGTCGTGTCGGTCGACGAGTGCGTACAGCTCGCGGTCCCCCATTCCGTTGTGCCGGTGAGACTATACGGATCTCGATACGCACACGTGTCGGTCGCGTGAATGCAGTGGTGCCAGCTCACTTGTGGGTGGAGTCGGTTCCTGACGAGCGAACGTCGTCGATCGTCGACCGAGCCGAGCTATCCGAATGTCCGTCGCAAACGGTGTGCGTGGCCAGTGCGACGAGGTCGCGGGCATCGCTGGGCCGCTCATGACGTGGCCATCCATGCACGATGCGACGCCAAGGCGACGGCACCCCGTCCGCACCCCATCGAGCGCCGAGTAGTCCGCCGGCGATCGCGGCGACGGTGTCCGTGTCGTTGCCGATCCGAATGGCGGTGTGCAGCGCGTTCTGCAGATGCACCGATGGCAGAGTCTCGTCCGACGGTGTCTGGACAATCGCAGCCGCGGCCGCCTGCAGGGCGGTGACCGTGAAACCGTTGGGTGTGAACGTCTTCGGCTCCTGCCCAGCGGCTTCGTCGAGCCACTGTGCCCATCGGTCGGTGCGCTCGACGGGGAGCAAGTCGAGCCCGGCGCGGATGTCTATCCGCCCGTCGAGCACGGCGACTCGGATCGCCTCGCACCACAACACACACGAGTCGCCGGCCAGCGGGTCGGCGTGCGTCAGGGACGCGACGAGACGGGCCGCGTCGGCCAGGTGGTCGCGGTCGTCGAGGTGAGCCAACGCGACGGGCGCGGTCCGCATCAGTGCACCGTTGCCTGCGGAACGTGGGTGCGCGGTGGCGTAGTGGTCCGACTCCTCACGCATGACTCGGCCGGCGCCGCGCTCGCCCGCGTCGAGTCGATGGCGGGTGGCGCCGAGAACCGCCCGGGTCTGGTTGCCGACGTCCGGCGGGTTGCCATCGAACCAGCGTAGGAAGTTCTCGGCGATGGCGTCCAGCGCGTCGTCGGTGGTGAGATCCGCGCCGGTGGCCGCGACGAGCGCAATGGCCATCGCCATCGAGGTGTCGTCACTCCACTCGCCGGGCGCGAAGTCGCCGAGCCCGCCGCCCAGCATCTGCGGAGGCTCATCGTCGGGGAGGACGCGGGTCTCGAACTCGTAGGGCACGCCGAGGGCGTCGCCGACGGCGGTGCCGAGGAGAACGCCTGTGGCGCGGTCGAGTTGGGTGGGGGTGAGGTGCACGGGGGCCTTTCTCGTGGGTGGTGTCGAGGTCTCGACTTCGACAGGCTCAGCCCGGCGGATACGCGTCGGGCTCGCAAGCTCGCACGTCGCTACTCGACCAGCGGTTAAGGGCCCCCAACCGTGGATCGAGTAGCGGCGAACGGAGTGAGTCGCGTATCGAGATCGACCAACGGCAAGGACTACGAGCGCCGACGACCACGCTTTCGGTTGCCCAGGTGATACGAATCCCGTGTCGCCTTCGACGCGTAGATGGCTCCGGTGAGGGGCGCTTCGGCACTGACCTCCTCGATCATCGACAGTTCCATGTCGATGGCGGCGCGGTCCTCCGGCCTCGCCAGGACGGACGCCGCCTGCAGGCGGTCGCGCGACTCACGCATGTGCGCCAGACCGCCGTCGAGGTCGCCGGTCTCGTAGGCCTGTGACGCCTCGAGCTTGGCCGCCTGACCCTCCTGATACAGCCGCTCCGACTGCACCTTCGGATCGGGCACCCGGTCGCCGAGTTCGTCGCCGGGAACCACGTTCACCGAGATGGGCAGCGACACCGTGTGTTCGGTGAGGGTCGCGGTCTCCACGTAACGCAACTCCAGCGACGCGATCTGCGCGAGGCCCAGCGAAGCGAGGCCGTCGACCTTCATCCGCAGCAACAGCTTCCGCGCCTCGAGCGCGTACAGGTCGCCGAGTTCGATCATCACCTCGCCGTCGGCGGTCTGGTGGGCGGGCAGGTCGTTGTACAGCGACAGTGCCTGCACCTGCGGCACGTACCGCACGGTCAGTGTCACCGCCTGCGCCGACTTCGCCAGCAAACCCTCGACCTCACCGGCGATCGCCGCGCCGGCCGCGTCCGGGTCGTCGGCGAACACGTGGTTGCCGTTGCCGGAGCGCGAGATCGCCGACAACAACGTCTCGTCGTAACCGCGGCCGTACCCGAGGGTGGACGTGACGATGCCGTCGGCGGCCGCCTTCGCGGTGATACTCGCGAACTCGTCCAGATCCTGGATGCCGCGGTTGACGTGACCGTCGCTGATCACCAGCACGGTGCCGCCGCGAATGCCGGCAGCAGCGGTGCCCCGTCGCAGTTCCTGCAGACCCCGCAGGTAGCCCGACGACAGGTCGGTGCAGCCGCCTGCGCTGATCGAGTTGATCGCGTCGGTGGCGCGCGGCTTGTCGGTGAGTGCAGCGGCGGGTACCACCACCTGGGCGTCGTCGTCGAAGGTGACTACGCCGAACACGTCAGACGGATCGAGCTGTGCGACAACCCCGGCCAGCGCCTTCCGTGCACCGTCGAGCGGCGGCCCGGACATGGAGCCGCTGCGGTCGAGCACCACCTGCAGCGCTGTGGCCGCGCGGTTGGTGTCCGGGGCGGCGGGCGCTTCCAGCTCGAGTAGGACGGTGACCTCGTCGGCGGCCTCATGGGCGACGACCTCGACGTCGAGAGCGGCGGAGAGTTTCATCGGATTTCCTTTCCTCCCACCTGGCATCCGACCGAGGCGGTGACTTTGCGCGTTTTTGAGCTTACTACTTTGCGCAGACATTCGCATAGGGTTGAGGCGTGAGTGCTCGCACCCGCGCCGGTCTCAGCGACTATCCGCGGCCCAACGTCGCCGTCGACATCGCCGTGCTCACGGTGGTCGACGCCACGTTGTGCGTTGTGGTTCAACGCAACACGGACTCCGAGGGAGTCGCATTGCCGGGGCGGTTCGTCCGGGAACGGCACACCGTCGAGGAGACGGTCCGCGAGGTCCTCGAACTCAAACTGGGGCTTTCGCCCGATCACGTCCGACCGCACCTGCTGGCGGTGTTCAGCGATCCTGACCGAGATCCCCGGGGGTGGACGATCTCGATCGCGCATGCGGTGGCCCTACCGGCCGACGAACTGTCGGACGTCGTCGGCGAGGTCGCGCCGGTGACGTCGGACGGACAACTGACGTCAGGGGAGCGCTTGCTCTATGACCACGAACAGATCATTGCAGCGGCCACCGACAATCTTCGCGAGCGCTACGAGGATCAGCCCGATCCGGACAATCTGCTACGCGCGCCGTACACGTTGTCGGAGCTGCGTGAGCTGCACGAAGCCATCCTGGGCCGGCGGCTGATGCGCGACTCGTTCAACCGTCGGGTGCAGCCGTTGCTCGCCGCCGAGATCACCGCCGACGGTCAGCCGGCGACCCGGGTCGGCGGTGGCCGGCCGGCGCGGCTGTACTCCAAGGACGCGCCGCCGACGGCGACGTTCGGGTGGCGGTTGCCGAGTGCGGAGGGTCGGGAGAAGTGAGGCGACTGGTTGGCTTGGGCTCTGCGCTCGCCATGGTTGCCGGCACTGCTGCGTGCTACAACTATGGCGAACCGGAAGTCGTGATCCGTGACATGTCGCTCGACGCTACGTGGCGCACCGTCAACGCGAACCTGCATGAGCTGGTGCCCGATTGGGACGCCAACCGTCCCTTTCCAGAGCACCCGCTGGATTGGCCCGCGACGTTGGTTGGCTGCGAGATCGGCGATGACAGCCGGTTGACCGGTCCGCCCTGGAGTGTCAGCGTCGAAACGGAACTGATCGATCTGGAGCAATCCGAGCTGGCCGACATCGATCGTGGTTTGGATGCGTTGGCGGCGCAGGGCTACGTCTCCGGAAAGGTCGGCTCGAGTGAGTCGACCGAGGACCGGCATGTCGAGAACGGCGAAGGCTTCTCTGTTCACCTTCGTGCCGATGAACAGTCGGGCACCTATCAGGTGGTCTCGGTGTCGCCGTGCATTCGTTTCGATGGAGACGACAAGTACTGACGCGGGATAGGTCCACGGTGATCCGACAGCGCGGAGTTGCGTTGTCCGCCAGACCGAATTACTCGTGGAACTGGCCTTTAGGCAATCGTGGTCGAGCCGTAGCGGGCCAGTCCTCCCCGGTGTCCCAGATATCAGCGAGGGGCGACCACGGCGATCCCGTGCGAGCGAGCCGCATCCGCCATTCGGTCGTCGTACGTGACAATGCCTTCGAGGTCGTCACCGAGTTCGAGAGCGGCTGTGAGGTGGATAGCGTCCAAAGTGCGCAAGACCGTCGGGTCCAGGTGTCCAGCGGCTTCGAAAATTCTGGTGGTCACGGGCACGAGCGTGATCGAGTCCAGGACCACCCGTGCCTCCCTGGCACGGTCGTCCGCTGTCCGGCGTACCGCACGGAGAAGTTCGGTGCGGGCGAGGTCAGACGACACCAGATCGCGGCCTTCGTCGGGAAGCCAAGACATCAAGGCAGACGTTTCCTCCTCGGCGACGACGAGTTTGACCAGCGCGGAAGTGTCGAGATAGTGCGCCACCTGTCAGTACCGCTCGGAGGCACGCATCGCGGCGAGTTCCTCTGACAACGCAGGGCCCGGCTCCGGCGGCGGAAGTTCACGGATATCGCGTCGTGGAGGACGAGCAGCCCCCGACGAGAGCAGGCGCTCCAAGGGAGAGTTGGGAATCGACGTCATCTGCGCGACCGGGCGTCCACGATCCGTGATGATCACGGTTTCGCCCGCGGCCGCCTCCGCCACCACTGCGGAGGCGTTCTGCTTGAGTGCGCGGATTCCCACTTCAGACATGTGCTACATGGTAGCTCATTCGTTGGCTGACTAATCTAGCTCGACATGGGTGAACAGGCGTATATCCGCAGCTCACTCTGCCAGCGTGCGCCGCCCGATTGCCGCCGACAGCGCGTCCAGTTCGGCAAGCACGTCGACGGCCGCCCAGATCTGGTTGCGCTTGGCGGTCGACAACGGCTCCAAGATCCCGACCTCGGTCAGGCGGCCCAGAGCTCGGTAGGTACTTGCATCGGACGTCCAGGTGATCTGTTGTGCCGCATCTGCATCGAGTACAGGCGAGTCGAGAAGCCGGTCCAGGATGGCGGCGTCGGCGGAGTTGGCGCGTGGACGTACACGCTCGTTCCACAGCGCAGGCAGGCTCGCGAGGACGCGGGCGGATTCTTCTGATGCTGCGGCAGCGTGCGATGTTCCCTCCGCCACGTAGTCGACGAAACTGTCGACATCGCCGCTGCGGTAGTCGTCCAGTTTCGCGAAGTACCGGGTGGTGTCGGCGAGCATCGCGGAGGCCAGCGGCACCGTAATGCGTTCGGTGAGGCCTCGGCGGCGGAGAATCGCGCTGATCAACGCGCGCCCGATGCGGCCGTTGCCGTCGACGAACGGATGAATGGACTCGAACTGGGCATGCGCGATCGCGGCTTGCGCCAAGACGGGCAAGTCGATTCGGTTGCTGAACCGGATCAGGTCGTCCATGAGCGGCGCGACAAACTCGGGCGGAGGCGGGATGTACATCGCATGCAGGGGTGAGTGATCGCTGCCGCCGATCCAGTTCTGCACGTCTCGGACCATGCCGGCATCCTGTGCCTGGTAGTAGTCGGGAGCCATGAGCACGGCGTGGGAACGTAGGACGAGATCAAGGGTGATCGGGCCGTATCCGGCGGCGTCGACCATCGCGATCAACGCGTGAACCGCAGCGAGCTGTGATCGGGCTTCGGCGCTTGCCTTCCCACCCGCCAAAGCTTTGCCAAAAGCGCGCAGCCCGGCGTCGATGTGCTCGATCTTCGACGATGCGATCGACTCACTACGCAGCAAGAAGTCGGCCAGAGGCGCCAAGTGCGCCCCGTACCCGGCTTCCAGTCGAGCAACCGCGATCACGGCCTTCTCGTGGGACCTCGCAACGCTGCCGATCGGGTCGTACGGTAAATCCGCGATCATCGGTGGAACCGCCACCTCGATCGTTCGCAGCATCCGATCGGCGCGCGACCCTGAGTGTCCGCGGGGCACCCAGGCACGTTCTTCCGTTCGGATACCGGGCCAATCCATGAGAACTCCGTGGACGAAGAAAGTACAACAACGACGCCGTAAGTGTACTTTAGGGCTATTAAAGTTAGCTATGGATCTTGTAGTTAACTTTTCTGTGCAACGCACTCCGACCCGACACGACCCCGAGATCCCCAGGTCACGCGCCCTCCGCTCGTACAGTGAGCCGAAGCCGGCGACCGAGGATGGACCGATGAGCAAGAAGCGTGAGCGTGACACGACGAAGCGCCTCGAAGCCGAGGTGACGCGGCTGCAGAGCGAGCTCGCGCGGGTCGAGAAGGTCACGCGCAAGCGCATCAACCGGCTGGAGAAGGATGCCGCCGAACTCCGGGCGCTGATGCGCTCGATGACCGAGCCGGTGACGCCTCCGGCGACCTCTGCGCCGGTGACGGCGAGCCCGAAGCCGCCTTCACCGAAGCGCACGATGCCCGAACCCGCCGGTGAGTCGCCGGCCAGGAAGGCGATCGCGAACTGGCCCACGGTCACCAAGGCGTATCTGACGACGCACTGAGCAGTGCGGCGCGAGCAGCGTCGCATGCCGCACTGCGCGCCCACACGGAACGACTACCGTCATGTGCAGCCACCGAACGAAGGAGCAGCCATGACCACCCCGCAGGCCGACGCCGTCCTCACCGACTTCATCGACGCCATCACCACCGGCAGCCTCGAGGTGATCGACCTGACCACCCCGCTCAGCGCCGCCACCCCGGCCTTGCGTCTGCCCGACCCGTTCGTCAACCTGATCGACTTCAGCCTCGAAGAGGTCAGCGCGTACAACGAGCCGGGCCCGTTCTGGCGGCACAACAACATTCACACCGGCGAGCACATCGGCACCCACCTCGACGCGCCGGTGCACTGGATCACCGGCCGCGACGGCGACGACGTCTCCCAGATCCCCGTCCAACGACTCATCGGGAAGGCCGCGGTGCTCGACCTCACCGCCAAGGTCGCCGACAATCCCGACTACCTCCTCACCATCGCCGACGTCGAAGAATGGGAAGGCACCCACGGCCAACTTGACGCCGGCACCTGGCTACTGCTGCAGACGGGTTGGGAATCGCGCGGCGGATCGGAGGCCGAGTTCCTCAACGCCGACGACACCGGCTCGCACACACCGGGAGTCGCATCCGACTGCGCCGAATGGCTTGCCGCCCAACGTGACATCACCGGCCTCGGGGTGGAGACCGTCGGCGTTGACGCCGGCCTGGCCGCCGGATTCGACCCCGCCTTCCCGGTACACCACTACTTCCTCGGCAACGACAAGTACGGCCTGACGTCGCTGCGCAACCTCGGCCGGCTGCCCGCCACCGGTGCGCTGCTGGTGGTCACCCCGCTGCCGATCGTCGGCGGCACCGGCAGCCCGTCGCGGGTGCTCGCGGTGATCGGCGCGGCATGACCACCTACGGTCCCACCGTCGCCGACGTGGTGGGCCGAACCCTGGCCGATCTCGGCGTCGGCCACGTCTTCGGGGTCGTCGGTAGTGGCAACTTCACGATGACCAATGCCCTTCGGGCAGGTGGTGTTCCGTTCACCGCAGCCCGCCACGAGGGCGGTGCGGCGATGATGGCCGACGGCTACTCGCGCATGTCGTCGCGCGTCGGGGTGGTGTCGCTACACCAGGGATGCGGACTCACCAACGCGATGACCGGCATCGCCGAAGCGGCCAAGAGTCGCACCCCGATGATCGTGCTCACCGCCGACAGCCCCGCCGCGGCCCTGCGCTCCAACTTCCGCGTCGACCAGGAGTCGATGGTGACCAGCGTGGGCGCGGTCAGCGAGCGGGTCTACTCGGCGCAGACCGTGGTCGCCGACGTGACACGCGCGTATCGGATCGCGGTGACGCAGCGTCGCACGGTGGTGCTGAATGTGGCCATCGATGTCGCGGCGAGCGCGGCGTCAGTGGAGGGGCCGATTGACGCGGTCGTCGAGGCTCCGCGGGTGCGGCCGAATGCGGAAGCGGTGGCGCATCTCGTCGACGCCATTCGGGCATCGAGTAAGCCGGTGTTCGTCGCGGGCCGCGGCGGTCGTGGGGCGGGTCCCGAGATCGCTGCGCTGGCCGAGGCTTCCGGAGCCTTGCTCGCGACATCGGCGGTGGCGCACGGGCTCTTCGTCGACGACGAGTACGCCCTGGGCATCTCAGGTGGCTTCTCCACCCCGACATCGGCCGAGCTGATTGCCGACGCCGACCTCATCGTCGGATGGGGATGCGCGCTCAACATGTGGACGATGCGACACGGCAAGCTCATCGGGTCGGAGACGACGGTTGTCCAGGTAGACGATGACGTCGACGCGATCGGCGCACACCGCCCGGCCACGTTCGGCGTCGTCGGTGACTGCGGGCTGACGGCGCAGGATGTGCTTGCCGAACTGGGACAATCGGACGTCCCGCGCTACCGCACCGCCGAAGTCGTCGCTCGAATCGCCAAAGACTCACGGTGGCAGCATGTTCCGGTCGACGACAGCTCCACCGACGACCGCATCGATCCGCGCGCACTGACCATCGCACTCGATGAGATCCTGCCCGCCGAACGGGTCGTGTCCATCGACTCCGGCAACTTCATGGGCTACCCGGCCACCCACCTGTCGGTGCCCGACGAGTACGGCTTCTGCTTCACCCAGGCTTTCCAATCGATCGGACTCGGACTCGGGACCGCGATCGGTGCGGCAATCGCTCAGCCGCAACGACTTCCCGTGCTGGGCACCGGCGACGGCGGCTTCCTGATGAGCATCGCCGACCTGGAGACCGCCGTGCGGATCGGTCTGCCACTGGTGGTGATCGTCTACAACGACGCGGCCTACGGCGCCGAGGTGCACCACTTCACCGGCGTCGACCACGCCACGGTCACCTTCCCGGACACCGACATCGCCGCCATTGCTGAGGGATTCGGCGCACGAGGCGTCACCGTGCGGACCCTCGACGACCTCGACGGCGTGCGGCAGTGGGTCGACGAGTTCCGGTCAACCGGCTCGGCGCGACCCCTTGTCGTCGACGCAAAGATCGCCGACGACGGCGGCTCCTGGTGGTTGGCTGAGGCATTCGCGGGGCACTGAGTGACGAGCCGCGTCAGCCGGCAGGTACCGGTGCTGGCGCCAGATCCTTGAGGAACTTCTCGATGCTGGGAACGATCGGCGGCGCGTCGAGCGCGGGCATCCGGGGAGGCGTGATCACCGGCAGTGTCGGTGGGGTGATCGCCGGCGCGGGTGGGGGCACGATGTTCTTGACCATCCGGTCGAACTCGGCGGAGACGTCCTGCACGGTCTTCGTGACGTCGTCGGTCACCCGCTCGACCTGAGCCGGAACATCCGCGGCCAGTTTGTTCAGCCCGGCGACGGGATCGGGCAGCGCCGGCGGTGGCGGCAACTCCAGCCGAGGAAGCGCGGGTATCTCGAGGCGCGCGTTGCGGGTTCCCGCTCCCGGTAGCGGGATCGGCCGCAGCGCACCGGCGATGAAGTCGCGCTGGTTGAGCAGGGTGGGGATGACGCCGTGGATGACCTCGAAGTGAATCCCGGCCGGCGGCAGGAACGGGGCGTCGATCGTGAAACCGGTGGGATTGCCACCGAGGAGTCCCGGCAGACCCAGCTCGGCCGAGACACCCACCGAACCGATCAGCGGCAAGTTGATGCTGAATCCGATCTGGAACTCGTGGCCGTTCAGCAGCGCGTCGACGATCTTGACCGGGTCATTGAGGAGGTGGCTGACGAAGGTGACCGGGTCGCCGCGCAGCACCGAGAGAAGCAGTCCGGCGCCGCTGACGCTGAGGACCCACGCGACCGACAGCGCAGTACCGATGAGCGCCGGCGTGACGAGCAACGCGACGATCGGAAGTCGGAGCGCGACCCGTCCGGCATTGGCGAGCGTGTTCCACAGGATCGGCAGCAGGTCGGCATGGCCCTCGTTGGCGATGCGGATCGCGTCTTCCAGCGGGACCAGTGCCGCCGCCGCGGCCTCCTCGAACCGACCCTGCAGCAGCAGGGTGAACGACCGGAACACTGCTCCGGGCACCTCGAGCGCGACCCGGCCGAGCTGTGCGTAGGTGTTGAACTCGACGGCCAGGAAGTAGGCGATGTTGGCCAGCTGATTGCGGCCGATCTGCGTGAGGATGGGGGCCGGCTCCTCGATGAGGATGCCGCCTATCTCCGCCAGATTCTGGCCGGTGTTGGCGAACAACGTCCCCCAGGTGACGAGCGGATTGACGAACCGCACCGGGTTCACGTCGAGGGTTTGCGTCGCAACCACCGGTGCCGCGATCGGCTCGACCGGCTTCGTCGGTGCCGACTGCAGGGCGGGAACCGCGATCAGGAGAGTGGCAGCGAACGCGGCGATGCCGGCTTTCACCTGCAGGCCAAGCCATTTCGGCATAGCATTTCTCGCTCTCGGCAGACAACGCGGATGGCCCGCAGGTCTGCGAACCGCGAATCTTCGTGTGCGACAAATATCCGGTCTTTGTTGTAGCACATTGGGCGTTGATCGGCTGGGCTTCGAGGAAAGCCGGCGGCCGAGCGTCACCCCGGTCCCTGAGGAGTTCGCTCCCCACGACCGGCACGTCAGTATCATCGCGACCATCGAGACCACGCGAGGAGGCGACTGATCGATGGCGGATGCCGCCCCACCCGAAGCCCCGACGCCCGCGGACTTCACTTTCGCCCCGCTCAGCCCGGTCTCGTTCCTGTCCCGCGCAGCGGCGGTATTCGGCGAGCGCACCGCCATCGTGGACGGCGAGCTCACCTTCACCTACGCCGAATTCCACCAGCGATCCGGTCAGTTGACCGCTGCCCTCGCGGACCTGGGCGTCCAACCCGGCGATCGGGTTGCCGCGTTGTGTGCCAACAGCCACGTGATGCTCGAACTGCACCACGGTGTACTGGGATTCGGGGCGGTGCTGGTGCCGCTGAACATCCGGCTGTCCGAAGCGGAACTCGGCTACATCCTCGAACACAGCGGCGCGACGCTGTTGGTGGCGACCGCCGAGTTCGCCGAGGCCGCACGGACCATCGCAGACGCGGCCGGGATTCGGGTGATCGTCGCGGGCGGCGCCGACGACGAGTACGAGGCGTTGCTCACGACCGCGACCGCTCCGGTGTGGCGGGACGCCGACGAACGCGGACTGCTCGCCATCAACTACACCTCGGGCACCACCGGACGGCCCAAGGGCGTCATGTACCACCATCGTGGCGCGCACCTGCAGTCGCTGGCGATGGCCTATCACACCGGCATCGGACCGGGGTCTGCCTACCTGTGGACGTTGCCGATGTTCCATTGCGACGGTTGGTGTTTCCCGTGGGCGCTCACCGCAGCCGGCGCCACCCACGTGTGCCTGCGCGCCATCGACACCGCCCAGATCTGGCGTCATCTCACCGAGGACGGCATCACGCATTTCAGCGCCGCACCCACGGTGCTGACGATGATCGCCGAGGACCCGGCGGCCGCACCCCTCGACCACACCGTGCACGCGACGACCGGTGGCGCGCCACCGTCGCCGTCGTTGCTCGCGCGGATGGCCGATCTCGGTGTCGAGGTCACCCACCTGTACGGGCTCACCGAGACATTCGGTCCGATCGCGGTCAACCAATGGCAACCCGAGTGGGACGCCGGGGGCGCCGATGCCCGGGCACAGCTGAAGGCGCGCCAGGGGATCGGCAACATCTCCGCGGGGATGCTGCGGGTGGTGACCCCCGACGGCGACGACGTCCCCGCCGACGGCGCCACCGAGGGAGAACTCGTGGCACGCGGCAACAACGTGATGCTCGGCTACTACCGCGACCCGGACGCGTCCGCGGTCGCCACTGTGAACGGATGGCTGCGTACCGGAGATGTCGCCGTCATGCATCCCGACGGCTACGCCGAGATCCGCGACCGCAGTAAAGATGTCATCATCTCCGGTGGTGAGAACATCGCCTCGGTGGAGGTCGAGCGCGTCCTCGACAGTCACTCCGACGTCGTCGAGTCCGCCGTGGTCGCCCGCGCTGACGACCGCTGGGGCGAGGTACCGGTCGCCTACGTCACCATTCGCCACGGAGCCGATCTGTCGGCCGACGTCCTTATCGAGTTCGCCCGAGAACACCTGGCGCGATTCAAGGTTCCCAAGCAGATCGTGTTCGCCGAGTTGCCCAAGACATCGACCGGCAAGATCCAGAAGAACGTGCTGCGCCGGCAGGTCCAGCAGGACGGCGAGTCCTGATGCGGCCCGGTACGTCCACCGAACGTCGCCGCATCCCGCGTCTGCCGCTGTGGGTGATCGGGGCCGCGGTGATCGTGGTCATCCTCGGCGCCCTGCTCTGGCACGGGCGGTCCACCATGCAGGAACGCAGCGCGCACGAGACCGTGGCGACCTCCCGATGCGAGGACGCCGTCCGCGGTGAACTCGACGACCGGTTGGGCGCGAACGGCCAAGCCGCAGAAGTGGAGTTCGTCGACGTCGATTCGCGGACGACGGGCGTGGGCAGTGGCGAGGCGCAGGCTCTGCAGGACGCCGGCCGCGAGCGTGCCGAGATCGAAACCCATTGGGCCGTCACCGGTGACGTCACTCTCGACGGTGAGCTCCCGAGCGCCGCCCGACTCGGCCCGACCAACCCGTTCCGATGCACCGCGGCAGTCCTCGACGACGACAGCGTGGTGATCACCGGGGTGCACATCAACTGACCTTCTGGGCGGTCCTGGAGTCACGGTTCGAAGCCGTAGACCTCGATCGCGTTGCGCGCGTAGAACCGGTCCTGCTCGTCGGCGGTCGCGTCGCCGATGACCGCGTCGAAGCTGGCCTGCAGTTCCTGATAGGTGCCGGCGGTCCGGTGGATGGGGAAGTTACTGCCGAACATGACCCGATCCCAGCCGAAGGTCTCGATCGCCGGGTCGATCCATCGGCGCAATGCCGTGGGCTCAAACGTGTTCGTCGTCATGCTGAGCCCGGAGACCTTGCAGGAGGCGCGAGTCTCACGGGCGCACAGCTGAATGGCTTCCAGCCACTCGGCGTGGGCGTCGTCGTCGTCCGCGGTGGGGAATCCGGTGTGTACCAGGGCGACGGTGAGGTCCGGAAATCGTTGAAGCGCACGAATCCAATCGGGCATCTCGTCGGGCTGGGTGACCAGGTCGAACACCACATCATGCTCGGTCAGCCACGACAAGACAGTGTGCACCGCGGGGGAGTCGGGCTCGAAGTCGTAGACGACGCGGATGCCCGCGAACCCCGATGTCGTTGCGTGCTGCGCGTTCAGATCGGCGATGATCTCGGCCGGGGACATCGTGGCGTCGACACACCCGATGTACCGCATGTCCAGGTGGTGCTCGTCGGCCAGTTTCACCGCCCACCGCAGTTCGTCCAGATACGAGCCCGGTGTCAGCGCTGCGGAGATGTGCAAGAGCTTGTCGACGGGGAACGAACCGACCGCTTGCCGGTAGTCGTCCGGCCCGAAGTCGCTCGCGAGTTCGGGCGTCGCGACGCTCCGCGCGTAGTCGGCCATTCCGGGGTACCAGCCGGTGGCCAGGTCCCAGAACCGCATGTGAGTGTCGACAACCCGGTCGGGCATGGCTTCTCCCGTCAATCGACCGGCGACGAGCTGACGTCTGGTTCGTTAGGAAAGATAACGTATTCAGAGCGTCGGCGAAGCCCACCAATTGGGGGAATCGTGGGATCAGCTGATGGCGCGGATCCTCTCGGCTGGTGACTCCCACTGCGCCAGCGACCGCATCACGTCGCCGGCCACCACGGCGTGCCCTGCCCGTGTCAGATGGATCATGTCCGCGCTCAACCAGCTCGGCCGGAGTCGCGCGGGGTGCTGCCAGAACTCGGTGAGCACCATGTCGTAGCGTCCGGCCAGCCGACGCGTGATGTCGGCCAGCGCGGAGAAGCGCTCGCGGAGGTCGGCGAAGTCATCGGAGAACGCGTCGGCGAGGGTGAACATCGACAACGTGGCACCGGTCGCCGCGACTGCGGCGCACAGTTCGTCGAGGTCGCGTTCCACGGTGTAGAGGTCTGTGCCTACGAACAGGTCGTTGCCACCGGCACTGATGTGCACCAGATCGGGAATGAACTCGTACAGCGGAATAATCTGTGCCGCAGTGATTTCCGGGATGGTCGCGCCGATGCGGCCGCTGTTGAGATAGGAGAGGTCGGGGTGGACAGCCCGCAGTGTGTCGGCCACCCGGTCGGCCCAGGCGACGTCGGCGTACCCCGGCCACGGGTCGCCGATGCCTTGCGCGATCGAATCGCCGATCACCGCGAACCGACGCCAGGGGGCCGTCGACAGCATCTCGCGAGCCTTCGCCGGCGGCAGGAGGAGAGGATCGTCGCGCTCGGTCCAGGTGCCGGACGAATGGTCGTCGACGTGGCTCATAACAGACTCCCTCGGATCATCGAGCACAAACTCAACGGACGGTCGTACGTCTTGTTGAAACAATACGACCGATCGTTCGCCTTTTCAAGGGTCGAGTGGGAGCATGGGTTCATGACCGACTCGGAGCGGCTCTCGGACAAGCGCCTCATCAAAGGCGCCAGGGCGCGCGCGACCATCGCACGCCACGCCGCCGACGTCGCGTCCGTCGAGGGGCTGACCGGCTTGAGTCTCGGAAAGCTCGCCACGGATCTCGGCCTGAGCAAGAGTGGTGTCTCGACGCTGTTCGGCTGCAAGGAGAATCTGCAACTGGCCGCGGTCGAGTCGGCGCGCGATGTCTTCCTCGGTACGGTCGTCGCGCCTGCGCTGAACGAGGAACGAGGATTGGCGCGGCTGCGCACCCTCGTCGATCGATGGCTGGACTATGTCGCGACGCCCGCGATGCCGGGCGGATGTTTCCGTGCCGCAACCGTTCCCGAGTTCGACAGTCGTCCGGGCCCGGTGCGTGACGCGATCGGGGCGGACCGGCGTGAGTGGCTCGACTTCCTCGAGAAGGCGATCCGCTACGCACAGGACGACGGTGCGCTCGCCGACCATGATGCCGCCACCCTCGCGTTCGAGCTCGACGCCGTGGTGGCGGCCGCCAATTCCGGGGCCCGGATCGGAGACGAGTCGGCGTTGCCGACGGCGCGACGGATTGTCGAGCGACTGCTCGGTGAGGCTGATCAGCACCGCAGCTAGGCCAGGTCGCGTCGGGCGAAGCCGACCACCCCGACGACGCCCAGGATCACACCCGCACCAGCCAGGAGTATCGGCGGGAGAGCCTGCACAGCGACTCCCGGCAGGTGTGGAACATGATGGAAGACAGACAGGTTCATGATCTCGGTGGGAAGGTTCATCGACGGCCCGAGGATCGTCACCACGCCCGACCAGGCCAGGACCGCCCACGGCAGCCAAGCCAGCCGTGGTACAACGCCGATGACTGCGATCGTCAGTCCGATGAAGAAGCACGCCGCTGGGATCTGCGCCAGAGACGCGATCAGCATGCGTGCCGGTTGGCCGGGGTCGCCGACCCCCAACCCGTGCGCAAGTCCGATGCAGCCGCCCACAATGCCCGCCAGTACCACAACAGTCACTGCCGCCAGGGCGAGGTGCAGTACCGGCAGTCGCCAGCGCGGCACCAGCCCCGAGAGCAGCAGGTCTGCGCGCCCGGAGAGTTCTTCGCTGCGCAGTCCCGCGGTGATCGCGATGGCTGCGCCGGTGGTCGCAACCGCGAGAATCAGTGTCGACATCGCCAGGAAACCGTCCACCACATCGACATTGAATCGCTCCAGGAGTTGGCGCATACCTGCCGGACCGTCGGAGATGTCTCCGACGTCGCGGGCGGTGACCCCGAACCCCAGTCCGAGGACGACCATGGTGGCCGCCCAGATCGCCAGGGTCATCCGCTGATTGCGTACCACCAGCCCCGCGGGTCGCCGGGTGAACGAACCCGCATGGGCCGGACCAGGCGATGGCCGCCAGAGCCCGGAGCCGTGGTCGCGGGTGACCTCGATCCGCAGTGCGACAAGCACACTGGCCACGGCGATGACCAGACACGGGATCATCGGCCACCACTGGATGTCGCCGTACGGGTGGATGGCCTGCGCCAGACCGAGGGGTGAGGCGTACCGTAGCGGATCGGAATCGGTGGCGTCGCCGAGAGCGCGCAGCAGGTAGGCGACACCCAATACGCCGCAGGCGATCCCGTACGCGCCCTTGCTGTGCTCGGTGATCTGGGCTGCCAGCAGTGCCACTGCGGCGAACATGGTGCCGATGAGCACGGTTGCCACGCCGAACGCGAACGCACCGGTGGGTTCGCCGCCACCCGCGATGAGCGCGACTGCGGCGCCGAACCCGATGACGACATTGATGACGAGAGCCATCGCCGCCACCGCAAGCGAGTTGGCGAGCACCGCGAACCGCCCGGAGCGCAGCAACTCGAGCCGACCGAATGCCTCTTGCGCTCGCGTGTTCCGAACGACGAGAACGATGTTGAGCATCGCCACCGCGAATGTGACAAACCACCCGACCTCGAACGTGGTGATCCCCCCGATGCCGACCAGGCCCACCGGCGGTCCCTGCAAGGCCTGGGATGCCCGGAGGCCGTCGGTGATCAATGCGTACTGGATACGATCGGTGACGGTCGGGTAGATCGCGGTCAGGCCGAGGATGCCCGCGTAGAAGCAGGCGACGACGCCGGCGACGGAGACGATGGCGCCCCGGTAGTTCAGGCGGAAACATAGGGTGAATGCCGTTGTCAGTCCGGTCATGTCATCCCTTGGTGACGCCGGACGGGACAGCATGGTCGGATGTGTCGTAGTGACGCATGAACAGGTCCTCGATCTCGATCGACCCACCCGACACGGCTCGCAGCTCGGCGAGCGACAGGGATTCGACCGTGCGGCCGTCGCGGATGATGGTCGCCCGGTCGCACAGTTTCTCCACCTCGGGCAGGATGTGGCTCGACAGCAACACTGTCTTGCCCTCACGGGCCACATCGCGGATGCATTCGCTGAACTGCCGTTCCATCAGTGGGTCCAGTCCGGAGGTGGGTTCGTCCAGGATGAACAATTCGACGTCCGTGGCGAACGCGGCGACCAGCGCCACCTTCTGGCGATTTCCCTTCGAGTACGTGGAGCACTTCCGTGTCGGGTCGAGTGCGAATCGGTCCAGGAGCTCGGAGCGTCTGGCCGGGTTGATGCCCCCTCGTAGATTCGCGAGGATGTCGATCACCTCGCCACCGGTGAGCGAGGGCCACAGGTTGACGTCGCCGGGAACATAGGCGAGGCGTCCGTGAATCGTCATCGCGTCCCGCCGGGGGTGCAGACCGAACACCTCGGCTCGGCCGGAACCGGCCTTCAACAGGCCGAGCAGGGTGCGAATGGTCGTGGTCTTACCCGCGCCGTTGGGGCCGAGAAATCCATGGATTTCACCGGATTGGACCGCCAGGTCGAGCCCACGCAGAGCGTGGAAGCGGCCGTAGCGTTTCGTCAGGCCGGACACGTCGATGACCGGAGACATCTGTCCTCCTCTTCCCGACATCTGTCGGGACGTGATTGGTGTGGACAGTCTGGCGCGCGAAAGGTGGCAGCGCTTGTATGGATCTGCAACCGTAGTATCTCGACTACCAGCGGTTTCGTCGCTAGCCTTACTCCATGGGCGGAGAATGGCGCGGCCAGTACCGTCTGGGAATCAGGCGCGTTGTGCTCGCCGGCTCGTTCGGAGCGGCGAAGCTGCACCGCCACCCCATCGTGCAGGTGACCGTCGCCTATTCGGGTGACCTGTTGGCCACCAACGGTTTCGACGAGCGGCGCTGTCGAGCGGTCGTCATCCCCGGAGGGGCCACCCACACCATCTCTCCGGTCGGCGATGACGTCCGGGTGCTCTCACTGCACATGCCGGCCTGGACAGCGGAGGCGAAAGCAGTTGGTGGACTTGTGCCTCCGGGAGGAGGGCCATCCGACTGGGTGGCTGCTGCCGCTGTCCTCGAGGACCTGCACCTCGACGAGGCCATGGACATCGACGTCGCAGCCGACAAGGTCATGGATGTACTGCTCGCGACGACACACAGCGAAGTCGAGAACTCGAAGGTGGCCGCGGCCGTCGAACTGATCGGGTCCCGCGTGCCCGGCAAGCTGCGCATGCACGATCTGACGCGAGTTGCGGCGGCGTCGCAGAGCAGCCTCAGCAGACTGTTCACCCGTGAGACGGGGATGAGCTTCGCGGCTACCGTGCGATGGGTGCGGATGCTGTATGCAGCGCAGGTGGCGGAGTCCGGCGGCACCATCACCGACGCCGCGCATGCGGCCGGGTTTACCGACAGTGCGCACGCCCACCGGGTGTGCCTGGAGATGACCGGTGTGACCCCCAAGGTCATCTGGCAGGCGGCCCGTAACGGGGATGTGCACAGGTAAGTCAGCGCCGACCCGCACTGTGGTCTGAACGGACTACATTCGCGCGGGGGCTTCCGTCATCGTTTACAGTGAGCGGGCGATATGCCGGTCTTGACGGGGGTCTCGATGATCATGCGTAGGTGCTGCGCTGTCCTGATGGTGGGGGCAGTGGGGATGCTGACATCGCAGGGCTTGGGGAGCCCCCCGACAGAACGATCGTTGCGCAGCCGCGCCGATCTCGAGAGGGGACTCTGACGACATGGGGGATGCGTTGAACCAGGCGCGTGGCAGGCATCGTCAGGTCGACGAACACCGGATGCCTTTGCGCATGACGGTCACGTCGGCAGCACTAGCCGCATCGATCGCCACCGGCATGGGTGCCGGCCTGGCATACGCGGTCCCGGAGCAGGGCGGCACCAGCCCCAGCGTGCCGGAGCAGGGCGGAATCACCCCCAGCCAGGATCCGCCGGTGCAGGGCGGAACCACGCCGTCGCCCGACGTCGCGCCGGTCAACGTGCCGGGCCCGGGTTCGCTGCCGGCGCCGCCCCAGGAGGCGCCGTACCAGCCATACGTGGAGCCGAGCACCTACACGGCTCCGACCTACGAAGACGCCTACAACCCGGTCCCGGAGCGACCGCTCAGCGCACCCAAGCCGTCGGCTCCCGTTCGACCGATCGCACCGCCGCCGGAGAAGATCCGAGTCGGCAACTTCATCACCGACATCCCAGAAGGCATGTCCGAGAAGGACGTCAACTCCGTCAACGCCTGGTCCGCGTACGGTGAGGCGAAGATCGCCCAGGGCCTGATCTCCGTCGGCGTGCCCGCCGATGAGGCATCGCGACAGGCTGCTTCCACGATCATCGGTGTGATGACCGGTGGTACTGCGGGTGCAGTCACACTGGGAATTCCGGCTGCGGCGATGGGTGCTGTGGGTGGGGCAGTGATCGGTGCTGGAGTCGGGGCGATTTACAACGGAGTGGTCTTCTCTCCGCTCGTTCCAGGTTCCGCTCTTTGGTGGCCGATGGTCGGCCTGGGTGCTGCGGCAGGCGCAGGCATTGGCGTTGCCGCCGGGGGTGCAGCGGGGGCAGTGGCGGGCGGAGCGCTTGGCGCCGCACTCGGCGGAACCGCCGGCGGCGCTCTGGCGTATGCCCTCGGAGCCGGCGACCCGGGCGCAAATCCAGACGCCCCCTGGCTCGACGAGCAGGGACGTGAGGCGCTCCCGAACCCCGACGCCAACCAGTTCGAGCTGAAGCTGTCGCCCGAAGATGCCCAGAAGGTCGGTCTGCCGTCGATCGACTATGTGGTGAACTCGCGCGGAGATGTTCAGATGTCGATCGCCGGTTTCGAAACCGGCTGGTCCGTCGAGCAGGCGATGGCGCCGTATGGCGTCCTCGGCGCCGGCGCGGCCGACTCGGCACGTGACGCAACGAAGCAGCGTACCGACCAGGCACAGAACTCCATCCCGGATCTGCACGTCGAGTGGCCGCAAGAGTCCGCACCGAGCTGAACAAAGCTGTTGTGCCCAGCTCGTACCGTCACGAAGGAATCTCGATGATTGCACGCAAGTTGTTCGTGGCCATGCTCGCAGTTGTGGTGGGCGCACTCACGGTGGTGGGGGCAGGGCATGCTGCGGCGGAACCTCAACTTCCCCGAATCCCGCTGTACAGCGACAACTTCGGTACTGTCGGCGACCACGACTACTGCCGCGGTGCTCTGAACGTCGGAGTCGAAGCGCCCCGGGGCAAGAGCGGAACCATCCGAGTGACGGTGACGTCGTTCGGGTTCACCGGCAACGGTCCCGGGTGGCAGCGTGATCCGAAGTGCCGCTTCCTGATCTTCCTGAGCCAGATCAGCGCCAAGTACCCACTCGCCAAAGAGACGTTCCACCCGGTCTCGTTCGGTCCCCGTCCCGGCGAGAAGTTCGTCAAGGAACTCAATCCCGGCCCGGGTCCGGGCTCGTTCAGTGTGGCAACCTATGCCATCAACCAGCCGGTGCGTCTCCCACAGTCCTACGGAGGAGTCGGGTTCCTGACCGTGGTCCCGTAGGCCAGCACCACCTGCGCCTACTGTGAACGCATGACCCCCGAGGACCTCGACCGCATCGAAGCCGTCAAGCAACTCAAGTACCGCTACTGGCGTTCATGTGACGGCAAGGACCCCAGAGGTTTTCGGAGCTGCTTCATCCGCTCTGGCGCGCGGATCGACTACGGGCCGCTCGGCGCATTCGATGATGCCGAACCGATGGCGCAGATCTTCGAACAGGTGGCGTTGCACCGGGTCGACGGGGAGTACGTCATCTTCGACATGCACCACGGGCTGCACCCTGACATCACACTCACGTCCGACACCACGGCCACCGGCCGCTGGACCCTCAAGTTCCGCCAGGTCAATCTGCTCGACCGCACCGAGACCGTGATGACCGGTGAGTACGACGACGAGTACATCGTCGAGGACGGCGAGTGGAAGATGTCGGCGAGCACCCTCACCGAACGTTGGTCGATCCAACGGCCCCTCGGCGACGATGCCCGCGTACGGGTCGGGACGTTCACGACTCCCGACGACTGATCTGTTCGTCGCGGGCCCGCCACGCCGCCAGCGCGGTCGCCGCGCACACCGGACCCCAGACCCGTTCGACCTTCGACCGCGACACCGAGTTCATCACCGCGCCGACCGCCATCACACCGGTCAACGCCGCCAAGCCTTTCCGTCGGACCTGCGGCTCGCCGACACGCCCGACGAGGCAGCCGGCGCCGGCCACGTAGACCACCGCCGCCACTCCGCTGGTGCGTCGTAATCCGACGGGCAGTCGTCCGCGATGACCACCGCCGTAACTGGCGACACCCCATGGCGCACCGGCGGCCAGGGCAGTCTGAAATCCCGCCAGGCCGGACAGCAGGGCGGCAGTGGTAAGAGTCGCGGGCTGCGGGGTCGACGCCATGGGCCCAGGGTACTCAGAACGGCGCCGGACCACCGTTGCGTCGACGGTTCCGGGATCGCTCCGCCCGGCGCCGGGCATGCTTGTCCGCCACCCGGGTGCCTGTGCGGGTGGGCCGATCCTCTTCGGGGACTTTGCTTCTCGGTGGAGCCTTGGCGGGTGGCGCGCGGAACCGGATGCGCCGCAGGCCGGGGAACAGGTCTTCGTTTGTCTCCGCGGGTCCGGGCAGCGTGAGCCCTTCGGGCGTGGTGAACTCGGTGACCAGCCGACCGGTGGGGTCGCGGTACTGGTCATCGAGCCATTCGCCGAAGGTCTTCAGCAGATGCCCGGGCCGACACTTGGAGTTGAGGTTCTCCGAGGTGGTCTGACCGCCGGACTCCGGATCACCGTGGTCGTACTCGTCGACGTGGTCCAGGTCGCCCGTGAAAGCGCTCTGGCCGCAGCCCGGTTCGACGCAGTAGCCGTCGCGGATGCGCGTGTGGGTCGCCAGCGCCGTCGACGGCCGGTAGGAATCAGACTGTCCGTGGGCGGGCAGCGTGAAACCACCGTCGGCATCGGGTTCGGTGCCCTTCGGCACGAGACGCGACACCACCGTGTCGGGCCGTGCGGCGATGTCACGGACGTGCTCGTCGGAGATCACGCCGTGACCATCCATGAAGCCCGGGTTGTCGGCGCGGCCCTCGAGAGTGCCCTCGTCGCACACCACGTGCAACACGATCTTGGCGTCCACCGGCGGCACGGTACTGGGCTCGGGGATCTGCGCGGTGCAGTCGTCGCGGCCGCACTGGCACTCGAACGCCGTACCCGACAGCAGTGCGAACATGGCGTCGGACATGCGTTGCGGCTTCGTCCGCTTGTCGTGCTCGCAGGCCGTGTCGGCGAGTGCGGCGACCGCGGCAGCGGCGATGCGAACGTTCTCGGCAGCCATCAACCCGGTGATCTCCGCGACCCCGTCGCCACGGGCCTCGGTCCACACCCCACGCTCGTCGAGCGCCTCTCGACGTCGCTCGCGAACGCAGTCCGGATCGAACCGGAAGATTGTCCGGTCGACCATGTCGCGCAGCCGCTTACGCGGCCACGTGCCCTTGCGGGATCGGAGCAGCTGAGCGATCGTCGCATCGATCTCCGGAGTGGCCGACTGGCCGTCGAGGAGGTCGGTGCGGGAGACGATGAGCTTCGCCTGCCACGGCGCAATCACGCCGTCACGCAGGCAGTCGAGAACCTCCGGCAGACGGTCACGCAGCGCGACCGCCTCATTGAGCAGCTTCTCGGCCTGATCGCGCGATACTCCGCGAAGACCCGCGATGCGGGCCGCGGCGTCGGCGAAACCATCGACGACGAACTTGTCGGACTCACCTCGTGCGGCGACGAGTCGGTCGTACATGACTGCCACCGAACGGTATTCGCAATAGGCCAGGTAGGAGCGTCCACGATCGATGTCGCCGAGGCCGAGGAGCAGATCGTTGAGCGGCTCCTCATCGGGGTAGGCCGGGTCGATGCCACCGACATACGTCGACGGCAACCCCTGCCACGACGACGATGATGTGGGCACGACAAAGCCTTCCGGAGATCCGACATGATCTCAGGACACTCGCTGTCATCGTCATCTCCCGGCTGCCAGAGAGGTAGCCCGGACTCTCGTCATCATCTGATCGATCCTGTTGATACCAAGCTACAACAGGCCACCGACAAGAATCGTCACGAGCCGCTGATCTGCGCCAATGCGTCTTCTACCCTGGATTCGACCTCGGCTGCGATCCGGCGGTGACGCTCGGCCGCGGCGCGATTGCCGATCAGTTCGGCGAGTTCGGCGAGCAACGTGTCCATCGGACCGAAGGCGACGCTCGCCGCGTTGAGGCCGACCACCGTCCCCGACCACGGCAGCAACTCCGGATAGAGGCGCGCCCCCGCATCGGCCATGCCGAGCCGCACGAGGGCACGGGCATGGAACGCCGAGATCGTCGTCCAGTAGTAGTCCCGGCTGGTGTACGGATCGGTTTCGGCGATCGACCGAGCCTGTTCCTCGTCGCCGGCATCGAGCAGAGCGACCACATACACCCACGCCACCGTCTGCGGTGCCCGTTCGAACACCAGCCGGAGATCCTCGACCATGTCCCCGACAGACCCACGAAACCAGCCGACACACAGCCGCCCGATGAGTTCGAAGTCCTCACCCGCGGGCATGCCGGCGGCGGACAGCTGGGCACTGAGCGTCGCGTATTTACGTTCGGCCGCATCGAGGTTCCCGCGCAGCACGTCGGTGACCGAACTGAAGGCCGAGAACACGACGGCGAGCTCCCCGACCCGGCCGCTGGTGGCGTTCTGCATCGCCAGGCGCATCTCCTCCACAGCACCGGGCAGGTCGATCCGCGACATCTTCAGCAGGAACAGATAGAACCGTGACGCCGCCTCGTACTCGCGACTTCCGGCATCCTGGGCCGCCCGCAGGAACTCGGCGACCAGCCCGGGATACAGCTCGCGGCTGTCGGGGCCGAGGGCGACGAACACTCGCGCATTCAGGGCAGCGCAGCGCAATTCGAGGTCGTCGGTGCCGTCGGTCAATCGGACTGCCTCGTCCGCGCACGCGATCGCATGGGCATCGTCGTTGCCTTCAATCTCGAACACCGCCGCTATCAGCAGCCGCACCCGATCGGCGCCGGTGGCCGTCTGTAGGGCATCCAGAACGGCCCGCGTCATCGGCTCGTCGGGAACCCCTTTCTGGCGTGTCGACCACACCCACGGTGTGCGCCAGCAGGTCAAGGCCGACACCACGATTGCCGGATCGCCGACTCTCTCGGCCAATCGTAGGGCCTGTTCGCGGCGAACCCGCGCGGCCGATATCTCGCCGCGATGGGCCAGGGCGGTGACGAGGTCACACAGGGCGTGCACCATCCGCACGCGCACGACGACGTCGGGCGATTGGTCATGCCCGGCGAGTGCGTGCAGGTCGACGGCGTGCTGCCACAGCTGGGCGGTGTCCCCCGCGAGGTCGGCGGTGAATCGATGCCGCGCTGCGCTTTCGACCACTGCGAGCGCTTCGTCGGCGGAGGAGGTGGTGGCGCCGAGTGCGGCA
This sequence comes from Gordonia prachuapensis, assembly GCF_036350515.1. Taxonomy (NCBI): domain Bacteria; kingdom Bacillati; phylum Actinomycetota; class Actinomycetes; order Mycobacteriales; family Gordoniaceae; genus Gordonia; species Gordonia prachuapensis. Next base: position 120,635 of record NZ_JAZDUE010000016.1, read on the forward strand.
TGCACCGCCAGTTCGTCTGCCGCCGTCGAGGTCCGGGACCGGAGATGCTCGAGCGTCCGCCAGTGGAGCCGGCGTCGGCGTAACGTCGGGATGGAATCGTAGACCGCGTCCCGCATCAGCACGTGCTGGAACCGGACACGTTCGATGTCGGCGGTCAGCAATCCCGCGACCACGGCGGTGTCGATCGCATCGAGGACGGCGTCCTCCCCGTCGGGAGACGGCCACAGCGCGATCAACGTGTCGACGTCGGCCGACCGGCCGCAGACCGCGAGCAGTCGCAGCGCCGTCACCGTGTCGTCGGGCAGGCGTTCCACGCGGCGTAGCAGCACGTCCCGGACGCCGGTCGGCACCGCCGTCTGCGCATCGCGCGGGCCTCGGGAGGCCACGAGTTTGGCCAGTTCCCTGACGAACAGCGGGTTTCCGTCGGTCCGAGAGCGCAGCAGTGTCAGGGTGATGTCGTCCACCGGGTCGAGGCCGGCGTCGGCGGCGAGCGCGCGTATGCCGTCGTCGGAAAGCCCGGCCAGGGCGAGGTGATCGGCCGTCGACGAGATCAGTGCGGCGCCGGAGGCAAGCAGTTCGGTGGTCGCCTCCGAGGGACGGTACGTGGCGAGGATCAACACCGACCGGTCGGCGAGCCAGGTGGCCAGTTGCCGCAGGACCTGCAGGGTGGCACTGTCGGCGCGGTGGACATCGTCAACGGCCAGCACCACACCCGAATCTGTTCTGTCACAATATGTCCGAACCTGTCGCGCGATGAGGAAAGGGTCTTCGAGCTCGTTGTCGCCCCCGAGCTCGCCGACGATCTCGCGCCACGCCCAGGCCGTCGGCGCGCCATCGACCTCAGGGCAGTGTCCGACGGCCACCGTCCACCCGGTGGCGCGGAGACGACCGCAAAAGGTCTGCACCAGAGTGGATTTGCCGCCGCCCGCCTCGGCGGTGATCCACACCAATCGCAGACCCGTCCGCCGGACGGTGTCGGCGTGCGCGGCGAGTTTCTCCCGTTCCGTCTCTCGTCCGGCGAATGCACGCACGACGTCGTCGTCGGGTTCGTCGGATTCCGGGGTGACCGGCGGTGTGGTGTGTGGGACCACCGGCGCCGCGTCAAGCGAGGGAACCTGCTGCAGGATGGCTGTCTCGAGATCGCGGATCGCCGAAGAGGGGTCGACGCCGAGTTCGTCGGCCAGGTAGTCGCGTAGCGACCGAAGTGTCTGCAGCGCGTCGGCTTGTCGGCCCAACCGGTACTGGGCCAGAGCAAGGAGCCGGAACAATTCTTCGCGCGTGGGGTGGTCCCGGCACAGCGCGGGAAGATCTGCGGCGACTTCTGCGTGCCGGCCCAGTTCGAGAGCCGCCGCCGCGCGTCGTTCGACAGCGGCCAGCCACAGGTCGCCGTAGCGACTGACCTCCGGGCGGGCCCATTCCTCGGCTGCGTGCGGGCCGAACGGTTCCCCCTGCCACAGCGACAGCGCTTCGTCGAGGAGTGCATGAGTCGCGGTGGCATCGACGGCGGGAGCGGTGACGAGATCGGCGAAGCGCCACAGATCGACAGCATCGCGCGGGAGTCGCAGCGCGTAACCGGGTGGCTCACTGATCAGGGTCCGTGCCGGCGTCCGCGCAGCGCGGCCGGGCTCGATGATGCGCCGCAGGTTGGATACGTGCACTTGGAGACCGGCGAGCGCCTTCGGCGGCGGTTCGCCGTTCCAGAGGTCGTCGATGAGCCGGTCGGTGGAGACGACGCGACCATCGGCCGCGGCGAGCCGGGCGAGCACGGCCCGCCCACGCCGGGACTTGACGTCGGCAGGAGCGCCGCCGACGGTGACCCGCACGGTACCGGAGAGGGTGAGCGTGACGATCGGAGTCGTCTCGACGTCATCTGACATCGCTCACGCTCCTCGCCGACGCGGCGCATCTCGTCGGCCGCACTGACCGAAGATTAGCGCCGGAGCGGCGATGGCGCGTGCCGTTCACCGCGCTACAGCCCTGGTCAGGCTCCCGCGGCAGCGGTCGGCGGTAGTAGGACGCGCGACGTAGGGTGGAGTACATGCGGGTGGCACCATGACTCAGCATCGTGACCGCGATTCCGAGGGTCGCGCCCGTCAGGCGCGGCCGCGTGACGCCTTGGGTCGACCGCTGCCCTACGGAGCCGAGGGGGTCGAGCCGATCCCCGAGGATCCCTTGCCGCCACAGCAGACCATCGAGCTCGCCCGACGACTACTCGATGAGGGACGACCGTTCTCGGCCCACGAGGTGTTCGAGACGCGCTGGAAAAGCTGCCCACCGGCCGAACGTCCACTCTGGCAGGGCCTCGCGCAGCTCTGCGTCGGACTCACCCATCACGAGCGCGGCAACGCGACGGGAGCTCGGCGCCTCTATGACCGAGGCGCCCAGCGACTGACCGAGTACAGCGCGGACGGAGGGCCGACCTTCGGTCTGCAACTCGACGCAATCCGCAACTGCGCGCACGAGCGGTTCGGGAGCTGATCAGACGCGGACTGGCGATCCAGCGATCGCCGCATACGCGTGACCACCGTCGATGCCCCGGCTGCATCGATACCGCCGACATTTGACTTGGACATGAATGGATGTGCGGTCCTACCGTCGAATCATGGCTCAGGTCACGTCGAGTGATCCCCGACGCGACCCGAGCCGCTCCACCTATAGCGACGACTCGAGGGGTGCCTCCCATGACCACCGCCCAGCGGACCGGACCGGACACGATGCAGGAACTGACCGGCCAGATGATCATCGCCGGTGACCACGTCACCGGAACCGGAGATGCCATCCACGCCGTGAACCCGGCCACCGACGAACGCCTGCAGCCCGCCTACGCCCACGGCACCGCCGCCGACGTCGCGCGGGCCACGGCGGCGGCGACCGAGGCGTTCGCCGTCTACCGCAACACGTCGTCGTCCGATCGGGCCACGTTCCTGACCACCATCGCCGACAATCTCGATGCCGCCGTCGATGCCCTGGTCGACCGCGCCACCGCGGAGTCCGGCCTGCCGGTTCCGCGGATCACCGGCGAGGTCGGCCGCACGTCCGGCCAGCTGCGGCTGTTCGCGTCGGTGCTGCGCGAGGGCAGCTGGCACGGTGCCCGGATCGACCCGGCCCAGCCGGACCGCACCCCGATGCCGCGCGCCGACATCCGCCAACGCAAGATCGCTCTCGGTCCGGTCGCGGTGTTCGGCGCCAGCAACTTCCCGCTCGCGTTCTCCGTCGCGGGTGGTGACACCGCCTCGGCGCTCGCCGCCGGCTGCCCCGTCGTCGTCAAGGCCCACGACGCCCACCCGGGCACCTCGGAACTCGTCGGCCGCGCGATCACCGCCGCCATCGCCTCGACCGGGATGCCCGCCGGCACCTTCTCCCTGCTCTACGGCAGCGGCCCGGAGCTCGGCATCGCACTGGTCACCGACCCGAATATCAAGGCCGTCGGTTTCACCGGGTCCCGTTCGGGCGGAACAGCACTCGTCCGCGCCGCGGCGTCGCGGCCGGAGCCCATTCCGGTCTACGCCGAGATGAGCTCCATCAACCCGGTGTATCCGCTCCCGGGCGTGCTGGCCGCAAAGGCCGCCGACCTCGGCAAGGCCTTCGTCGGCTCGCTCACCATGGGGTCCGGCCAGTTCTGCACCAATCCCGGCCTGGTCATCGCCGTCGACAGCCCTGACCTCGACACCTTCGTCGACGCCGCCGCGAACGCGGTGCGCGAGACCACGCCGACGCCGATGCTGACCCCCACCATCGCCGCCTCCTACGCCGACGGCGTCTCGACCTTCGACGGCGCCGCGCAGGCGGTCGCCCGAGGAGCGGAATCGACAGCGCCCAACGCCTGCCGCGCCGCGCTGTTCACCACCACCGCCGACGACTTCCTGGCGTCGGAGACATTGCAGCAGGAGATCTTCGGCTCCTCCAGCCTCGTCGTGAAGTGCCGCGATCAGGAGCAGGTGCAGGAGGTGACCGCGAAGCTGGAGGGCCAGCTCACCGCGACCATCCACGCCGACGACACCGATCACATCGCCGCCGCCGAACTGCTCCAACTACTCGAGCTCAAGGCCGGGCGCATCCTCTTCAACGGATGGCCCACCGGTGTCGAGGTCGGTCATGCGATGGTGCACGGCGGCCCCTACCCGGCCACCTCCGACAGCCGCACCACCTCGGTCGGCTCGCTGGCCATCGAACGTTTCCTCCGGCCCGTCGCCTACCAGGACGTCCCGGCAGCGCTACTGCCGACACCGGTCGCCGACGGTAATCCCGAACAGATCTGGCGCCGCATCGACGGCGCACTATCCCGCGACTGACCAACCCGCACAACCATTTCCAAGGAGTCCCCATGCTCGACGGTGTCCTGTTCTTCCCCGTCACCCCCTTCGATCATGACGGAGAGGTCGACTACGACCGCCTCGTCGAGCACATCGAGCGCGGCGTCGCCGCCGGCCCGGGGGGCGTGTTCGTCGCCTGCGGAACCGGTGAGTTCCACGCGCTCGGCCTGGCCGAGTTCGGTGAGATCGTGCGCCGCACCGTCGAGACGGTCGCCGGACGTGTACCGGTGTTCGCCGGGGCGGGTGGTTCGCTCGTGCAGGCCAAGGAGTTCGCGGTCAGCGCGAAAGTCAATGGTGCCGACGGCATCCTGCTCCTGCCGCCGTACCTGGTGACCATGCCGGCCGCCGGTCTCGCCGAGTACACGCGAGCCGTCGCCGCGGCCACCGACCTGCCACTCATCGTCTACAACCGTGGCAACGCGGTGTTCGACGAGGTCTCGGCGGTCACCGTCGCCACGCTGCCCACCGTCATCGGATTCAAGGACGGCACCGGCGATCTCGACAACGTCTCGCGGATCGTCATCGCCGTCAAGAAGTCCCTGGTCGGTACCGGCAAGGAGTTCTTGTTCTTCAACGGTCTGCCAACCGCGGAGATCACCCAGCAGGCGTACCGGGCCATCGGCGTCACCCTCTACTCATCGGCGACCTTCGCGTTCGCGCCGGAACTCGCTCTCGCCTTCTACAATTCGCTGGAGAGCGGGAACGAAGAACTCGCCGAGGCCCTGCTGCGCGACTTCTTCCACCCGCTGGTCCGCCTGCGCAACAAGGTACCCGGCTACGCGGTGTCGCTGGTCAAGCATGGCGTCACCCTGGAAGGCATCGATGCCGGACCGGTCCGTGCGCCGTTGGTCGCACCCACCCCAGAACACCAGGCCGAGCTCGAGCAGATCATCGCCGCCGGCCGTGCGGTGCTCGCGGGCTCGTTGGCCGTCAACGCCACCGCGTGATGGCTGTGTCCACGATCCGCCGGGTCACGGTCACCCCGGTCGCCTTCGTCGACCCGCCGCTGCTGAACACCGTCGGTGTCCACCAGCCGTATGCCTTGCGGGCGATCATCCGGATCGAAATCGACAACGGACTGACCGGCCTCGGCGAGACCTATGCCGACACCGCGCACATCGCGCGGATGGAGGCGGCCGCAGACGCGATCATCGGATCGGATGTGTTCGCCCTCAACCGCATTCACCGAATCATCGACGACTGTGTGGCGCAACTGTCGGTGACCGGCGGCGACGGCGTGGCGGGTATGATCACCACGGCGAGCACCGCCGACCGGGTGTTCTCGCCGTTCGAGGTGGCCTGCCTCGACATCCAGGGAAAAACCCTCGGTCGCCCCGTCAGCGACCTGCTCGGCGGAGCTGTCCGTGCCGCGGTGCCGTTCAGTGCCTACCTCTTCTACAAGTGGGCCGGGCATCCGGGCGCCACCGGAGGTATCGACGAGCACGACCGGTGGGGCGAGGCGATCGACCCCGACGGACTGATCCGTCAGGCGCACCGCATGATCGACGACTACGGCTTCACCGCCATCAAACTCAAAGGAGGGGTGTTCCCGCCCGACGAAGAGGTCGCCGCGATCAAAGCGCTCCACGCCGAATTCCCTGACATCCCACTGCGACTCGACCCGAACGCCGCGTGGACGGTCGACACGTCAGTGCGGGTGGCGGCCGAACTCGACGGGATCGTGGAGTACCTCGAGGACCCGACCCCCGGCCTCGACGGCATGGCCGAGGTGGCAGCCGAGGCGAAGATGCCGCTCGCGACCAACATGTGTGTCGTCGCATTCGATCACCTCAAGCCCGCCGTGCTGAAGAACTCGGTGTCCGTGGTGCTCTCGGATCACCACTATTGGGGCGGTCTGCAACGCTCCCGTCTGCTGGGCGGGATCTGCGAGACCTTCGGCATGGGCTTGTCCATGCACTCGAACTCGCACCTGGGGATCAGCCTGGCGGCGATGACCCACCTCGCCGCGGCCACACCCAATCTCACCTATGCCTGTGACACCCACTGGCCGTGGAAGTTCGAAGACGTGGTCAAGCCCGGAGCGCTACGGTTCGTCGACGGCGCGGTGCCCGTCCCGACGGGTCCCGGACTCGGCGTCGAGATCGACGAAGCTGCGCTCGAGCGGCTGCATCAGCAGTATCTCGACTGCGGCATCCGCGACCGCGACGACACCGGCTACATGCAGTCGATCGACCCGAGTTTCGTGAACACCAGCCCGCGGTGGTGACGGAACTGCCTGAAATCAGCCTCTGGGGCAGCCACCGAGGGCGTATTCCCCTCGGCCCGACCTGAGGCGGCCGATCTTCGTCACCGCCGCCGCATGAAGTACACCGCCGCACCCACCGCGACGACGACGATCCCCGCGACCACCGACCCGATCGGCAAAGTCGCCGCGAGCACTGCGCAGCCGGCCAGACCCGCCGTCGTGATGACCCGCGACGGCCGGCGTTCGTCGCGACTCAACGTCGCCGCCGACGCGTTGGCGATCGCGTAGTAGAGCAGCACACCGAACGACGAGAACCCGATCGCGGCCCGCACATCGGCGGTGGCGGCCAGGATCGCGACCACCACTCCGATGGCGACCTCGGCGTGATGCGGCACGCGGTGTCGGGGATGGATCGCGGCCAGCGTCCGCGGCAGGTGCCCGTCGCGCGCCATCGCCAGGGTGGTGCGGGATACCCCGAGAACCATCGCCAGCAGGGAACCGATCGCGGCGATCGCCGCCCCGATCTGCACGACCGGCGCCAACGCGGGAACGCCTGCCGCACGAACCGTTTCGACCAGGGGTGCGGTCGCATCGGCCAGGCCGGACGGTCCGACGACGGCGAGAGCGGCCACGGCGACGGCCACGTAGGCGAGCAGGACGATGCCCAGCGCCGTGGGGATCGCGCGTCCGATGGTGCGCGCCGGATCGCGGACCTCCTCGCCGAGGGTGGCGATCCGCGCATACCCCGCGAACGCGAAGAACAGCAGCCCCGCCGCCTGCAGCACCCCGTACACCGACGCGTCGGAGCCGATGCCGAGGTTGTCCGCCGCATCGTCGGGGGTCGAGGCCACGGCGGCGACGACGACCGCTGCGAGCACCGCGAGGACCACCGCGACGATCACGCGGGTGACCAGCGCCGACTTCTGGATGCCGCGGTAGTTGACCGCGGTCACCCCGACGACCGCTGCGACGGCAACCGCGTGCGCGTACTCGGGCCACAGGTAGACACCCACGGTCAGCGCCATCGCCGCGCATGACGCGATCTTGCCGACGACGAAGCACCAACCGGCGAGATAGCCCCACACCTCGCCGAGACGTTCGCGGCCGTACACGTACGTGCCACCGGACACCGGGTACAGCGCGGCAAGTCGCGCCGACGACGTCGCATTGCAGTAGGCGACCACCGCGGCGATCGCGAGACCGATCAGCAGGCCCGACCCGGCGGCGTCGGCGGCCGGTCCGAGCGCCGCGAAGATACCGGCCCCCAACATGGACCCCAGTCCGATGGTCACCGCATCACCGACACCGAGTCGTCGAGCGAGTTCCCCATCGGCCGCGCCATCGGAGTGCGTCACGACTGCGACCCTAATAGATGAAAGTTAAGGGTTTCCCCCGATGTCCCGACAGCCGCCGACGGATACGTTCGGCATGTGAAGGCAATCGTGCAGGATCGCTACGGTGGACCGGAAACGCTTGCGCTCGCCGACGTCCCACGCCCGGAACCCGCCGCCGACGAAGTCCTCGTCAAGGTCGCGGCCGCGTCGGTGAACGCACGCGACTGGCACCTGATGCGCGGCGATCCACGCATCGCCCGCCTGGACCGGGCACACTTCGGCCGGCACGCCCCGACAGCACGGGTTCGCGGAACGGACTTCGCCGGCACGGTCGAGGCCGTCGGAGCCGAGGTGAGGGACCTGGCAGCGGGCGACGAGGTCTTCGGGGAGTCCGACGGGCGCCTTCGCCGAATACGTGTGCGCCAACCGGTCCGCCGTCGCCCCCAAGCCGTCGAATCTCTCGTTCGCACAGGCGGCGGCCGTACCCCTCGCCGGCACCACTGCACTACTTGCGCTCGCCCCCGTCCGGCCGGGCCAACGGTTGCTCGTCATCGGGGCGTCCGGCGGCGTCGGCACGTTCGCCGTCCAGATCGGTGTCGCGCGCGGCGCGCACGGCACCGGCGTGTGCAGCACCCGCAACGTCGACGGTGGAGTTCCCCAACGCTCGTCCGGATCAGACGATGTTCGCCGAACTGATCCGGCTGATCGAATCGGGTCAGGTCCGGCCCGCGATCGATCGGACCTACCCCCTCGCGGACGTCCCGGCCGCGATCGACTACATGGAAACCGCCCATCCGCAGGCGAAATTGGTGATCGACCTGAACATCTGACGGCCGGCGGCATCGGTGGGCTAGCGTGATCTACGAACCCGCCCAGCATCAACGTCGTGATACCGAAAGTGGATCGATGTTCTCCTTGTCGCGCCTCTCCTGCTTCATCGCTGTCGCCGAAGAGCTGCACTTCGGCCGTGCCGCCGAACGGCTGCACATGACCCAACCACCGCTGAGCAGGCAGATCCAGCAACTCGAGCACGAGCTCGGGGTGCAGCTGATCGAACGTAGCAGCCGCGCGGTGTCACTGACCGCGGCCGGATCGGCCTTCCTGCCCGACGCCCGCCGCATCGTCGCGCTCGCCGAGAGCGCCGAGCTCACTGTGCGGCGTGTGCCGGCCGGGGACCTCGGCTCGGTCAACATCGGTTTCACCGGGGCGTCGGCCCGTGCGGTGCTGCCGCGACTGATGCAGCGGGCCCGCGAGCGCCTGCCCGATGTGCAACTCGTGCTGCGGGAGATGGTGACGGCGGCGCAGGTGGAAGCCCTGGCAGGCGGCGATCTGGATTTGGGCATCGTGCGCCCACCGATCTCGCGGCCCGGGATCTCGTCGCGGCCACTGTTCCACGAACGGATGGTCGCGGCGCTGCCGGCCGACCACCCGCTCACCGACGTCGAACACATGGCGATCGAGGACTTCGACGGTCAGGCGGTCATCATGTACTCGCCGGTCGACGCCCGATACTTCAACGAACTCCTGATCAGCACCTTCACCGCGGTGGGTGCCTCACCGCGCTACGTCCAGTACGTCACCCAGGTCCACACCATGCTGGTGCTCGTGCATTCCGGTCTAGGGATGGCGCTGGTGCCCGAGTCGGCGATGACCATGCACCCCGACGGCGTGGTGTTCAAAGAGGTGACCGCGATCCGCGACCGACCGGTGCAGATGAACGTCGCGTGGCGCAGTGACAACACGAATCCGGCCCTGGCGCGTCTCATGAGAGACGTTCTGCCGGAACGTGAGTGGATCTGAGATCAGACGGCGGCGCGAACGGGCGGCTTGACGGCCACCACGGGGCACTGCGCGTCGAGCAGCACACGCTGGACGACACTGCCGGTGAGGAGCTTGCCGACGGGGGAACGGCGCTTCTGCCCGATCACCAGTAGCTCGGCGTCCTCGTCGTAGGACGCGTCGATGAGCTGGTCGGCATGCGACAGACTCTGGTCGTTCTCCAGCACCTTGTACGCGACGTCCGCGGCTCCTGCTGTCTCGCGGGCCTTCTCGAGGTCGACGACGAGGTCGGGTGACGACGCGCTGTCACCGTCGGCGACCACGATCACGTCGGTGGCCCGCATCCGAGCCTCGGCGAAACCGAACGGCAGCGCGCCGCGACCTTCGGGGGTGGGTTGGTAACTCAGGATGACGGTCATCGTGCTTCCTTAACGGCGTCGGGCAGGGGCTGGTGAGACGACCGGGGTGACGAGGTCGCCGGTGCGGAGGAAGGTGTCGAGGTTCTCCAGCGTCAATGCCTCCATCGCGGCGCGGGTCTCGACGGTCCCGCTCGCGAGGTGGGGAAGCAGGACCACGTTGTCCATCTCGATCAGCTCGGCGGGCACCTGCGGTTCCCGGGCGAACACGTCGAGGCCGGCACCGGCGAGGCGGCCGGCCGCAAGCAGCTCGACGAGCGCCGCCTCGTCGACGACACTGCCGCGGGCGACGTTGACGAGAAAACCGTTGGGGCCCAGTGACTCCAGCACGTCGCGATCGACGAGATGGCGGGTGGCCGAACCGCCGGCGGCCGCGACGATCAGGACGTCGACGGTGGCCGCCAGTTCGGCCGGTGATTCCGCGTAGCGATACGGCGAACCGGCAACCTCTCGGCGGTTGTGGTAGGCGATGCGGCAGCCGAATGCGTTGAGCCGGTGGGCGATGGCCGAACCGATGCGGCCGAGACCGAGGATGCCCACGGCGGCACCCGAGACCTTGCGCGTCAGCGGTACGTTGCCCTCGACCGGCCAGCGCCCCGCCCGAACGAACCGGTCGGCGGCGGTGAAACCGCGCATCGTGTCGAGAACGAGCCCGACGGCGGTGTCGGCCACGCAGTCGGTGAGTACGTCGGGGGTGTTGCTGACGCCGATACCGAGTTCGGTGGCGCGGTCGACGTCGGTGGTGTCGTAACCGACGCCGAAGTGCACGATCGCGCCGAGGCCGGGCAGCTGATCCATCAGTTCGGCGTCGACCCCGGTGCGTCCCGACGTCACCACCACCCGCACACCGCCGCCATGCTCGGACAGGAAGCTCGCGCGTGCGGCGCCGTCCGGCAGTCGTTCGGCACCATACGTGGCGGTGAGTGTCTCCTCGAGCGAGGGCTTCAGTGGGCCGACCCGCAACACGCTGTTCGTCGTCGACGAATCAGCTTGACCCCCATCGACTTCGGGTGTCATAGCGGTGGTGGTGAGGCTGTCGGCCATCGGTCCTCCTCGACCGGTCGGGGCCGTCGACGGCCCTGCGCTGGATGTTTCCACGGTAAGAGGGGGCCGAGTCGCCCGTCCAACACGTAAATAACATGGATCGATACCCAACCTGTATGGATGGTTAGCCTCTTGATTCGACGGCGGCAACGTCGGGTCGAGAACCGACAGGTCAGGGCCCGTTTCGCGGCTCTCGGGTGGTCGACGAGGCGTCTTGAATACCGGCGAGTACACCGCCAAAAACGCTGTTTCCTGCGGTTTTGCCATGTTGACGTTCGACGACGGGCGCTCTTAGCGTGTGTCTACCGTCACAGACAGCGGTGCAGCCCAGCGAGGTCACTCGCACTCTTTGTTCATCGGAGGTTCCCATGCAGATCGCAGTTCTGCGATCCCCGAAGCGCCGCCGACTCGTCGGTGCACTGGCCGCCTCCGCGGCGGCCGTACTGGCTGTCAGCGGTTGCAGTGTGGCCAACACGACGCAGAGCGAGAGCGCCAGCCCCGACACCCTCCGCATCGTCCTCCCACAGGAACCGCCGACGCTCGAGCCGTGCGATGCCTCGCTCACCGCGACCGGTGTCGTCGTGCGGTCCAACATCACCGAACCGCTCATCGAGCGCGATCCCGACTCCGGCGACCTGCAGCCCAGCCTCGCCACCTCGTGGGAGCAGGTGGACCCGAACGTATGGCGCTTCCGTACCGCGCAGGACATCGAGTTCAGCGACGGCACCGCCTTCACCGCCGAGGACGCCGCCTTCTCCATCAACCGCACCTTCAACGGCGCCATCGGCTGCGACGTCAACGGGTACGTCTTCGACGACAGCGAACGTCAGGTCACCGTCGTCGACCAGAACACCCTCGAGGTGCGCACCGCGACCCCCGACCCGATTCTCCCGCTGCGACTGTCGTTCATCGAGATCGTGCCGCGCACCACCGACGACTCCGGCAAGGTCCGTGAGCCGGTCGGAACCGGGCCCTACATGGTCGACTTCTGGGACTCCGGCCAGCGGATCGCGTTGAAGGCCAATCCGAACCATCACGGCGAGGCACCCGAGTACTCCCGTGCCATCTACCAGTGGCGCACCGAGGGCAGCGTGCGCGCGGCCATGGTGACCAACGACGAGGCGGACCTCGCCACGTCGCTGGGACCCGAGGACGGCGCCGGCGACCTCGGCACCGCCTACGTCAACAACGAGACCACCGCGCTGCGGATTCAGGCCTACGACGCCCCGCTCGACGACTACCGCGTGCGGGAGGCCATCGATCTCTCCATCAACCGCGAAGGCATCGTCGACGCCCTGTTCCAGGGCCTCGGCACCCCGGCGGGGCAGCTCGTCGGACCGGGCATCGTCGGATACAACGAGCAGATCGAGCCCACACCCTACGATCTCGCCCGGGCGAAGCAGCTGGTCGACGAGGCTCGCGCCGACGGTGTGCCGGTCGACCGCACCATCAACCTGATCGGCCGTACGGGGCAGTTCCCGAAGATCAACGAGACGATCGAGAACATCCAGTACACGCTCAGCCAGGCCGGATTGAACGTCGACATCCGGATGATGGACACATCGGGTCAGATGCAGTATCAGACCCGGCCGTTCGTGCCGGGTTCCGGGCCGGTGCTGCTGATGATCATGCACGGCAACCAGGCCGGTGACACCCAGTTCACCCTGGATCAGTACATGCTGTCCGACGGCTACCAGAGCACCTACGGCACAGCGGAATACGACGAGGAGATCCTCGCCGCGGAAGCCCTCACCGGGCAGGCCCGCCAGGACGCGCTCGCGAAGGTACTCGCCGACGAGCCGACCCAGATCCGCCAGTACGCCTACATCGCACACATGCAGGCCGTGCTCGCCAAGTCGAACAAGGTTGCCTACGAGCCCAATTCGGCCACCGGCGACGAGATGCGGCTGGCCGACATGACCCACGCGACAGCCAGCAACGACTGAAACCGAGGCAACCGATGCTCACCTTTCTCCGGCGCCGGATGATCACCAGCCTGATCCCGCTGATCATCGTGCTCTTCGGCGTCTTCTTCATGGCCCGACTCACCGGCGACCCCACCAATCTGTATCTGCCGGTCTCCGCGACCCCGGAGCAGCGCGCCGAGTTCGCCGCCGCCAACGGCCTCGACAAGCCGATCTGGCAGCAGATGTTCGACTACCTGTCCGGGGTCATCCACCTCGACTTCGGTGAGTCGCTCAAGACCGGTCAGGAAGCGGCGAGCATGGCGCTCAACGCATTCCCGGCGACCCTGCAGCTGGCGTTCGTGACCTTGCTGCTGTCGGTCCTCGGTTCGGTGATCATCGGCTGCTGGGCCGCCTACCGGCCCAACTCGCTGGCCGACCGCTTCTCCAGCCTGCTGTCGATGACCGCCGCCAGCGTCCCCGACTTCTGGTTCGCCATCACCGGTATCTGGATCTTCGCCGTCGTGTTGGGCTGGCTCCCCACCTCGGGTACCGGCGGAGTGCTGGCGTGGGTCCTGCCAATCGCCACCCTGATGATCCGGCCCCTCGGCGTGCTCACCCAGGTGGTGCGCGGAGCGATGGTGTCGGCGTTGTCGGCGCCGTATGTGAAGGTCGCCCGCAGCAAGGGCGCCGGCGATCTGCGGGTCGTCACCCACCACGCCCTGCGCAACGCCGCCGCCCCGGCGCTGACCGTCGCCGGTGATCTCGCCGTCGGACTCATCAACGGCGCGGTCATCGTCGAGGCCATCTTCGGCTGGCCCGGCATCGGCAAACTGATGATCGATTCGATCCTGCAGCGCGACTTCGCGGTTCTCCAGGCCGCCGTGCTGTTGACCGCCGTCAGCATCTTCATCCTGAACATCGTGATCGACGCCGGGCTCGCCCTGCTCGACCCGCGAGTTCGCGACAAGGCCACGGTTTAAGGAGCTCCGATGTCCCTCGCCACCGAACCCCTGGACGCCACCAGCCCCGTCGCGTCGACCGACCCGATGGGTGACTCCGTCGCCCGGAAGAAGGCGCCGTCCGGCCAGCTGCCGATGTGGCGCTTGCTGTTCCGCGACAAGTTCGCCACCGTCGCCGCCGGCATCCTGCTGTTCATCCTGCTCGTCGCCGCGTTCGGTCCCTGGCTCGTCGGGGATGCGGCCACCGAGCAGAACCTCGACGAATCGAACCTGCCGCCGTTCAGTCTGGACACCGGCTGGATGAACATCCTCGGCACCGACCCGCTCGGCCGCAGCATGCTCGCCCGGCTCGTCGTCGCCTGCCAGACCACCCTGTTGGTGTCGCTGCCGGCGGTGATCATCTCCTGCATCGTCGGTTCCGCCATCGGCATGTGGGCGGGCTATCACCGCGGATGGCGAGAAACCACCGCGATGCGTGTCGCCGACGTCATCATGAGCTTCCCGTCGCTGCTGCTCGCGGTCGTCATCCTCTACGTGTTCAACCCGAGTGCCGCCAACATCGTCGCGGTGCTGGCGATCACCCGTATCCCCATCTACCTGCGGACCGCCCGTGCCGAGTCGGCCGAACTGCAGAGCCGGGTGTTCGTGGACGCCGCACGCACTTTCGGTGCCAGCAGCAACGCGATCCTGCGCGGCCACGTGCTGCCCATCCTGCTCCCGACCCTGCTGACCGTGGCGACCCTCGACTTCTGCTACGTGATGCTCGCCGAATCGTCGCTGTCGTTCCTGGGCATCGGCATCCAGCCGCCCGACATCAGCTGGGGTCTGATGGTGTCGCAGGGACGCACCTACCTGCAGACCGCGTGGTGGCTGTCGTTCTTCCCCGGCCTGGCCATCGTGATCACCACCGTGTCGGCGACCATTCTGGCCTCCTGGGCACGTATCGCGACCGACCCCGGCCAGCGGTGGCGACTGACAACCCCGAAGGCGCGCAAGCGCTTCTTCTCCTCACGAAAGGCTGTGCGATGAGCGCCCCCATCCTCGACCGCTCCGACGCCGGCACCGACGGCCGGGTCGCCCTCGACGTGTCCGATCTGACCGTCGACCTCCGTACACCCTCCGGCACCGTTCGCGCCGTCGACCACGTGTCGTTCCTGGCACGCCGCGGCGAAACCCTTGCGTTGCTGGGCGAATCGGGCTGCGGCAAGTCGATGACCGCTCAGGCGCTCGTCGGGCTGCTCGAGCCGATCGCATCGGTCACCGACGGGTCCATCGTCCTCGACGACGTGGACCTGGTGACCGCGAAGGACTCGGTCCGACGCGAACTCGCCGGCACCGAACTGGCCATCGTCTTCCAGGACGCCCTGACCGCGCTCAACCCCGTCTACACCGTCGGCACCCAGCTCGCCGAGCCGTTCCGCATCCACCGCAAGATGTCACGCAAGAAGGCGCGGCGCGAAGCCATCGAACTGATGCGACACGTCGGCATCCCCGAACCGGAATCCCGGGCGGATTCGTACCCGCACCAGTTCTCCGGCGGCATGCGTCAGCGTCTCCTGATCGCGATGGCCGTCGCGCTGAGCCCCACCGTGCTGCTGGCCGACGAACCGACCACCGCCCTCGACGTCACGGTGCAGGCCCAGATCATGGAACTGCTCAAGCGGCTACGGGAAGAGCACGACATGGCCGTCGTACTGATCACCCACGACCTCGCGCTGGTCGCCGAACAGGCCGACCGGGTCGCGATCATGTACGCCGGCAACGTGGTCGAGACGGGATCCGTGGACGAGGTCTTCGGCAACCCGCGCCACCCCTACACCAAGGGCCTGCTCGATTCGGTGCCGGTGAGCGCCGAACGCGGTGCCGACCTCAAGTCCATCGGGGGCACGCCGCCGGATCTGCACTCGATCCCGTCCGGCTGCGTCTATCAGGCCCGGTGCCCGTTGGCCCGCGCCCGCTGCGTACAGGAACGACCCGTCCTCGACGTCGTCGGTGACGACCGGAAGGCCGCCTGCCATTTCTCGGAGGAGACACCCAATGTCTGACACCACTGACCAGGTTCTCGAGGTCCGCGACGTCGGGAAGACGTTCACCGTGTCCGGGAAGTCCGGACGCAAGCAACTACGCGCCCTCGACGGCATCGACCTCGACCTGCGCCGCGGCGAGACCCTGGGCCTCGTCGGCGAATCCGGTTGCGGCAAATCGACCCTCGCACGCACGTTGATGATGCTGGAGCGGCCCGACGACGGCACCGTGCGGTGGGACGGCACCGACCCGTACGGGCTGAAGGGCAAAGATCTGCTGGCGCTGCGCCGCAAGGTGCAGATGGTGTTCCAGGATCCGTATGCGTCCCTGAACAACCGGATGACTGCGGCGGAGATCATCGGCGAGCCGTGGCGCACCCACAAGGATCTGTATCCGCGTAAACGCGACCGCGCGGCCCGGGTGCGGGAACTCCTGCATCTGGTCGGCCTGCGGCCCAGCGACGAGCACCGCAGCCCGCAGGAGTTCTCCGGCGGCCAGCGTCAGCGGCTCGGCATCGCGCGGGCGCTCGCGCTCAACCCGGAGGTCATCATCTGCGACGAGCCGGTGTCGGCCCTCGACCTGTCGGTGCAGGCGCAGGTGCTCAATCTGCTCAACGACCTGCAGCAGGAGCTGGACCTGTCCTACATCTTCATCTCCCATGACCTGTCGGTGGTGCGTCACGTCGCCGACCGGGTCGCCGTGATGTATCTGGGCCGCATCGTCGAAACCGGCAGTACCGAAGCGGTATTCGACCATCCCGCACACCCGTACACCGAAGCGTTGATGTCGGCGGCACCCACGCTGGACGCCGAGCAGCGCCGTGAGCGCATCCTGCTCAGCGGCGAGGTGCCGTCGCCGCTCAACCCGCCGTCGGGGTGCCGTTTCCGCACCCGCTGTGCGCACGCCACCGACGTCTGCGCGACCGCGGTGCCGCCGACGGCCGTCGACGCGGCGGAGACCGGTCACATCGCGGAGTGCTATCACCCGCGGGGTCGGGTCACGCTGGGCATTCCGGCGGTGGCATGAGCGAAGCGCTGTGAGTGCAGTCAAATGAATGTAGGGAAATGAGTGCAGTGGGTTTCGCGATCATCGCCGTCTCGGTGTTCGCGGCGTCGTGTATGCAGGCGTCCATCGGATTCGGGATGGGCATGCTCGCCGCGCCGGTCGTCGCGCTCATCGAACCGGCCCTCCTACCTGGAACCCTGATCGCGTCAGCGACCGTGGTGACCCTGATGGTGGTGATCCGCGAACGACAGAGCCTTGATCTGCGCGGCACCGGGTGGGCGCTCGTCGGCCGGATTCCGGGCACCATCGCCGGTGCGCTGCTTCTGGTCTGGCTGCCGACCCAGGGCCTGTCGCTACTGCTGGCCGCGGTGGTCCTCGGTGGGGTGATCCTCGCCTCCCTGGGCTGGCGGCCCGCCCCGCTGCGACGCAACCTCGCCACGGCGGGTGCGGCGTCGGGGCTGCTCGGTACCGCCACGTCGATCGGTGGCCCACCGATGGCGCTGGTCTACTCGGGGGCCGAGGGCGCCCGAGTACGCAGCAACATGAGCGCCTTCTTCCTGGTGGGCAGTGTCATGTCGCTCGTCGCGCTGGCCGCCACGGGCAGCCTGCACCCCGACATCGCGCGGACGTTCGTGGCATTGATCCCCGTCGTCCTGCTGGGCTTCGCGGCATCGCGGGTGGTGAACCGGGTGCTCGACAAGGACCGGCTGCGCACGGCGTCCATCACCGTGTCCGCACTCGGCGCGGTTCTGCTCATCGGACAACAGATCCTCTTCTGAACTGATTCTCTTCTGACCGGATTTCCCGAAAGGACATCATCATGACCGCCCACACCCCCGTGATCACCGAGATGCGGGTCATCCCGGTGGCGGGCCGGGACAGCATGCTGCTCAACCTGTCCGGCGCGCACGCCCCCTACTTCACCCGGAATCTGGTGATCCTCACCGACTCCGAGGGAAACCAGGGTGTCGGTGAGGTGCCCGGCGGAGAACCCATCCGGACCACCCTCGGCGACGCGCGTGACATCGTCGTGGGCCGCGGCATCGGCGCGTACAACGCCGTGCTGCAGGACATCCGACGCACGTTCGCCGACCGCGACCGCGCCGGGCGCGGCGACCAGACGTTCGACCAGCGGGTCACCATCCACGCGGTCACCGCGGTGGAGTCGGCGCTGCTCGACCTGCTCGGGCAACACCTGCAGGTCCCGGTGGCCGCGCTACTCGGCGAAGGCCAACAGCGTGAACGCGTTCCGGCGCTGGGGTACCTGTTCTTCGTCGGCGACCGGACCAAGACCACCCTCGACTACGCCGACGGCGCCGACGAGACCGACGACTGGCTGCGCCTGCGCCACCAGGAGGCGCTCGACGCCGACAGTGTGGTCGCCCTCGCCGAGGCCGCGCAGAAGCGGTACGGCTTCGCCGATTTCAAACTCAAGGGCGGCGTGCTCGCACCCGACGCGGAGGCCGACGTGGTGACCGCACTGGCCGAACGCTTCCCCGACGCGCGGGTGACGCTCGACCCGAACGGCGGGTGGCTGCTCGAGGAGGCCGTCGCGATCGGCCGTCGACTGCGTGGCGTGGTGGCCTACGCCGAGGACCCGGTCGGGCCCGAGGGCCGCTTCTCCGGTCGCGAGGTGATGGCGGAGTTCAAGCGCGCCACCGGGTTGCCGACCGCCACCAACATGATCGCGACTGACTGGCGCGAGATGGGACACACCATCCGGACGGGGGCCGTGGACATCCCGCTCGCGGATCCGCATTTCTGGACCATGGCCGGCTCGGTGCGGGTGGCGCAGCTCTGCGACGCCTGGGGTCTGACCTGGGGATCGCACTCCAACAACCACTTCGACGTGTCGTTGGCGATGTTCACCCATGTCGCGGCGGCCGCGCCCGGTGACATCACGGCGATCGACACGCACTGGATCTGGCAGGACGGGCAGCGGCTCACCGTGGAACCCTACGAGATCGTCGACGGGCATCTGAGTGTCCCGGACCGGCCGGGTCTCGGTGTGGACCTCGACATGGATCAGGTGGAGGCGGCTCACCAGCTGTACCTGTCGGAGGGACTCGGGGCCCGCGACGACGCGGTCGGCATGCAGTTCCTGATCCCCGACTGGGCGTTCGACAGCAAGCGTCCGGCGCTGGTCCGGAGCTGACAGCGGTGACGGACTACCTCAAGGTCGTCGTCGGCGAGCGAAATCTGTTGCCGCACCGCGACCTCCTGGTGTCACAGCTCCTCTCCGCGGACATCGAACTGTCGTGGCATGACCGGTTCGACGAAGATGCGCTGTCCCGAGATCTCGTCGACGCCGACGTGTATGTGGGCGGACGGGTGACGCCGGCGATGGCGCGGGCCGGCCGGGGGTTGCGGCTGATCCACGTGGCCGGGGCCGGCACCGACAAGGTCGCCTTCGGTGAACTGGGAGCGGACACGCAGGTCGCCAACACCTTTCATCACGAGGACTCGATCGCGGAGTACATCGTGGCGGCAACGGTGATGCTGCGGCGCGGCCTCATCGGCCAGGATGCGTCGCTGCGGCAGGGCGTGTGGGCGAGCTCGGTGTATCAGGACGGGGTGGCCCAACCGCCGACGATGCGTGGGGCCATGGTCGGCTACGTCGGTTTCGGGCACATCGGTCGCCGCACCGCGCAGCTGCTCACTGCGCTCGGAGCTCGCGGATGCGCGGTCACCGGCTCGGGCCGCGTCGCCGACGCCGCCGGCCTCGACTGGCACGGTGACACCGGGGACCTGGGACGGCTGATGAAGGAATCCGACATCGTGGTGGTGTCGGCGCCACTGACCGACGCGACGTCCGGGATGATCGGTTCCACAGACCTGGCCCAGCTCGGCCCCGACGGCATCCTCGTCAATGTCGGGCGCGGTCCGCTGGTGGTGGAGCGCGATCTCTACGAGGCGCTGCGCGACCGGACCATCGGCGGAGCGTCGCTCGACGTCTGGTACCGCTACCCGATGGGTGGCGACCACGCCGAACCGGCCGAACTGCCGTTCGCGGAGCTACCGAATGTCCTGATGACGCCGCATACGTCCGGCGTCACCCGCGACACCTTCGTAAGGCGGGTGCAAGACATCGCCGACAACATCCGTCGACTCGCCGAAGGACGGACGTTGCAGCGGATCGTGTGGCCGGTGAACAGGTGATCTGCCCACCCCGAGCGCGAGCACCGCGATCGCCATGACCAGCGCGATCGCCCCGGCGGCGGCGACCTGGGTGATCGTGGGGAAGTAGAACGCGACGACGGCCGGCGCGGCGAGGGTGATCATCAGCGGCAACGCCCGCAACCAGCGCGGCGGCACACCGCGGACCGTGCCGCGCCACGGGTCGGGCAGCAACACCCCGACCCCCACGACCAGCAGCGTCGAGATGATCACGTCGCTGGGCCGATGCCATCCGGCGGCGACCAGCACGAACTCGAGAACCGCAGCCCACGTCCCCACGACCGTTCCGACAAACGGCCGCAAAGCGGGGGGACTGGCGACCACCAACACGACGACCGCGGCGGTCACCGCGGCCGCGTGCCCGCTCGGCGCCGAATTCGCGGTCTCCGCGATCCAGGTGTGCAGTTGCGGGCGCGTCAGCACATGATCGCGCAGCAACTGCACGCCCAGCACCGTGACCGGCGCGAACGCCAGCAACATCGCCGTGACGCCGAGTTCGCGTCGCGCATCGGCGCGCGACGAGAAACGGCGGCATTGCACCAGCACGACGACGGCGCTCGCGATCACCACCCAGAGCAGTGGGCTGGACACGATCCCGATGTCGAGCAGGAACGGCATCTGATCGACCGGAGGCAACGCCCGGCACACGTCGAGCAGCCATTGATCGACGCGTTGACCGGGCGCCGTCCATACCGCGAGCACGAAAATCGCGGCGGAACAGACAAATGCGGCCATCACCATCGCTGCGCGTGAGAGGGAGGAACGGCGCGCAGCGATGGATCCGGTCACAGGAACGAATGTAGCCAGCAAAGCTGGGAACTCTCTGCAGGCAACCTGAGGAGTCTCGGTGTTGACTCAGATTCGCGGATCGTGCCCCGTCCGCGCAGTTCTGTGTACAGTCGTGCACAAGGTTCTGGGAGGTGTTCCGAATGGATCTGCTGAAGTGGAGCAAACGCCCGGCGGCCGACGTCGAGGCCAGAAAACCCGAGGTCAACATCGTGCGTGGGCTCATCGCCCGCGCCACCACCCCGCTGTTGCCCGACGACTACCTGCACCTCGTCAACCCACTGTGGTCGGCGCGTGAACTGCGCGGCCGCGTGGTCGAGGTGGTCCGCGAGACCGAGGACACCGCGACCGTCACCATCCGCACCGGCTGGGGTTTTCCGGCGTCCTACAAGGCGGGCCAGTACGTCGGCATCGGCCTGCAGGTCGGCGGCCGCTGGCACTGGCGGTCATACTCGCTGACCTCGATCGGCGACACCAGCGACAAGACCATCGCCATCACCGTCAAGGCCAACCCGGACGGCTTTCTGTCCACTCACCTCGTCGACGGCGTCAGCCCCGGCACGATCATCCGGCTCGCCGCGCCCAAAGGGGACTTCCACCTGCCCGAACCGCTGCCGGACAGCGCGCTGTTCCTCACCGCCGGCAGCGGCATCACCCCGGTCATGGCGATGCTGCGCTCGCTGCGGTCCCGCGACACCGTCCCCGACATCGTGCACGTCCATTCGGCCCCGACCCGAGACGACGTCATCTTTCTCGAAGAGCTCGAGAAGATGGACGCCGACGTCCTGTCCTATGATCTGCAGCTGCAGCTCACCCGCGAACACGGGAAGTTCGATCTTGACCAGCTCGACGCCGCGGTGCCCGATTGGCGGGACCGGCAGTGCTGGGCGTGCGGTCCCGTCGCCATGCTCGACACCGTCGAAGAGCGGTACGCCGAGGAGGGGCTGCGCGACCAGCTCCACATCGAACGTTTCGCCATCGCCCGGACCGATCACGGCGGCGAAGGCGGTACGGTGACTTTCTCGAAGTCTGGGAAGACTGTCGAGATAGACGGTGCCACCACGCTCCTTGAAGCAGGCGAGGAGCAGGGCATCCAGATGCCGTTCGGTTGCCGGATGGGTATCTGCCAAACCTGTGTCGTTCCGTTGGCCGGGGGCTATGTGCGCGATCTGCGCAGTGGCGAGGAACGTCGCGAAGGTGAACGAATCCAGACATGCATCAGCAGCGTGTCCGGAGAATGCACACTCGACCTCTAGGGGGCCAGATGGCCATCACCGACATCGACCGATACGCACATCTCACCGAGGCCGACATCGACGCGCTCGGCGCCGAACTCGACGCAATCAGACGCGACATCGAGGAGTCCCGGGGTCAGCGCGACGCCCGCTACATCCGTCGCACCATCACCGTGCAGCGCAGCCTCGCTGCCGGTGGTCGTCTCGCGCTGATGTTCAGCAACCGCAAGTCGGCGTGGATCGCCGGCACCGCCATGCTCTCGCTCGCGAAGATCATCGAGAACATGGAGTTGGGGCACAACGTCATGCACGGACAGTGGGATTGGATGAACGATCCCGAGGTCCACTCGTCGTCGTGGGAATGGGACACCACGTGCCCGAGCGTGCAGTGGAAGCACTCGCACAACTTCGTGCACCACAAGTACACCAATGTCGTCGGGATGGACGACGACGTGGGCTACGGCATCCTGCGGGTCACCCGCGACCAGCCGTGGGAATGGTGGATGGTCGGTAACCCCGTCTACAATCTCACTCTCGGCACGTTCTTCGAATACGGTGTGGCGCTGCATCATCTGGAGACGGAGAAGCTGCGGAAGAAGGAGAAGTCCTACCGGCAGGCGGCCAAGGATCTCCGCATCATCGGACGTAAGGTCGGCAAGCAGGCCGCCAAGGACTATCTCATCTTCCCCGCGCTGGCCGGCGCCAACTGGAAGCCGACGATTGCCGCGAACTTCACCGCCAACATCGTCCGTAACTACTGGGCGTACATGGTGATCTTCTGCGGCCACTTCCCCGACGGCGCGGAGAAGTTCACCGTCGAGGAATACGAGAACGAGGATCAGCCGCGCTGGTATCTGCGACAGATGTTGGGCTCGGCCAACTTCCGTGCCGGGCCGCTGATGCGGTTCATGAGCGGCAACCTCAGTCACCAGATCGAGCACCACCTGTTCCCCGACCTGCCCAGCAACCGGTACGAGGAGATCGGGGTCCGGGTACGGCAACTGTGCGACAAGTACGACCTGCCCTACACCACGGGTTCGCTTGCCCACCAGTACTTCCAGTCGTTCCGTACCATCGCGAAGCTGGCCGTGCCGAACGGCATGCTGAAGGCGACGTCCGACGACGCACCGGAGACCGCGTCCGAGTTGCGGTTCGCCGTCCGCGAGGGCATGGCGAACCACTTCGGGGTCGATCCGGAGACCGGCAAACGCCGCGGTCTGCGCACCGCCCTGCGTGAACTGAAGAACGCCCCGGTGCAGTCGGCGGCGTGACCCCTCCGATGATCGAGTAGCCCGGAGCGCTAGCGGAGGGCGTATCGAGATCTGGTGGGGTGCGGCTGGTTTCGATACGCGGCGGGCTCGCAGGCTCGCGCGCCGCTACTCAACCGGCGGGTGAACCAGGCCGGGCAGGTGGGTGACCCTCTCCGGTGATCGAGTAGCCCGGAGCGCTAGCGGAGGGCGTATCGAGATCTGGTGGGGTGCGGCTGGTTTCGATACGCGGCGGGCTCGCAGGCTCGCGCGCCGCTACTCAACCAGCGGGTGAACCAGGCGGGCTCGCAGGCTCGCGCGCCGCTACTCAACCAGCGGGTGAACCAGGCGGGCTCGCAGGCTCGCGCGCCGCTACTCAACCAGGCGGGTGGGTGTCCCCCTCCGGTGATCGAGACATCCCTGAAGGTTTGATGTCAAGCCGCGGCGGGGGTTTGGTCCTTCCATGCGGTGGCGGGGTCGTAGGGGATACCGCGGGCTAGGCAGCCATGGAGTATGCCGACGAGGCGGTTGGC
>NZ_JAZDUE010000017.1:0-123974 GCF_036350515.1 Gordonia prachuapensis
ACAGCAGCCGAGCAGGCTTCCCGGGCCGACAGGTCACTGGTGAAGGACACACCCACCGGGAGCGGTCAGTCACGAAGAAGGTCAGACCCGACAGCCTCCTCGACTACCCACCATCATCCTCACTGTCTCGAAGGGCCCCTTCGTGACGACCCTCCGCAAGCTCCGGGTCTCCTCAGGGATCGAGGGGTTGGCACTCCGCAGGGGTCGGGGTGGGTCCTCGCTTGTGATATATGCGAAAGTCTGCATATATTGGCGACGACATGGGGCACTCACATTCGCACGCGCACACCCACGGGCCGACGACGACCGCATCGACGGGGCATCGCCGGATCTGGCCGATGGCTGTCGCCGTCGGGATCATCGGCAGTTACTTCGTCGTCGAGCTCGTCACCGGACTCATCGTTGACTCCCTGGCCCTGATCGCCGATGCGGGCCACATGCTCACCGACGTCGCCGCGCTGACGATGGGCCTGATGGCGCTGCTGCTGGCCAGGCACGGTTCGGCCACCGACGACCGCAGCTTCGGCTGGCACCGCGCCGAGGTGTTCACCGCCGTCGCGAACGCGGTGCTGCTCATCGGGGTGGCGGTGTTCGTCTTCTACGAGGCCATCCGGCGTATCGGCACCGACCCCGAGGTCCCCGGGCTGACGTTGATCGTGGTCGCGCTGGTCGGTCTGGCCGTCAACGTCGCGGTGATGGTGTTGTTGCGCGCCGACTCGAAGCAATCCATCGCGGTGCGCGGTGCCTACCTCGAGGTGCTCGCCGACGCCGTCGGCAGTGTGGGTGTCCTCGTCGCCGGCGTCGTGGCGTTGACCACGGGCTGGGGATACGCGGACGTCGTCGTCGCGGTGCTGATCGCGCTGTGGGTGGTGCCGCGTGCCGTACGGCTGGCAGTGGACGCCTTGCGGATCCTCAACCAGCAGGCCCCCGCGCATGTCGACGTCGATGCACTGCGCCGGGACCTCGCCGCGATCCCCGCCGTCGACGACGTCCACGACCTGCACGTGTGGACCCTGACGACCGGGATGGACGTGGCGACAGTGCACCTCGACAGCGACGGCACCAACACCGACGTCCTGACCGCCGCACAGGAGGTCATGGTCCGCCACGGGCTCGGCCACGCGACGATCCAGGTGGACCCCGAGTCAGTGCAACGGAAGTGTCGCGACGAACTGCAGTGGTGACGGCACGAAAACCGTTGGCGTGAACGCACCCGACTCGCCATGCTGTGAAGCATGACGATCGGCGATCTGTCCACTCTCACACGTAAACCCGACCGCGGTGGGGACCGTGCACTCCTCGACGAGGTCCTCGACGAAGCGACCGTCGGGGTGCTGTCGACGGTGACCGACGACGGGTTCCCGTGGTCGGTGCCGATGCTGGTGGCTCGCGACGGGAACCGGTTGCTCGTGCACGGATCGTCCGGAGCCGGCGCCCTCCGGCACGTCGCCGCCGGTGCGCCCGCCACGTTCACCGCGTTCCTCGTCGACGGACTCGTGGTCGCCGCCACCTTGTTCGACCACTCGGTGAACTACCGGTCGGCGGTCGTCCGAGGACGGCTGGAACGCGTGGACCCCGCGGACGCCCTACGCGCACTCGACGTCTTCTCGGACGCGGTGCTGCCCGGCCGCAGTGCGGAAGTACGTGACCACACCCCCAAAGAGGTGTCGGCGACGGCGATCCTGGCGTTGCCGATCATCGAGGGCCAGTGGTTGACGAAGGCACGCAGCGGCGGTCCCGGTGTCGCCGACGGCGCAGTCGGCTGGACGGGCCACGTCCCCGTCCGCACCGTCTACGACGAACCGGTGGTGGCGACACCGGGTGAGCTTCCCCGATCGGTGCGAGACCTCTACCGCCAGAACACGAACAGATCCCAGCCGTAGGACGCGAGCACACTCGGCACCCCGGACAGACCGAACAGCCAGTAGACGAGATCGAAGAACGCGCGGTTGAGGAACGGGATGAACAAGAGCGCGAACACGATCAGGAAGCCGTACGGGGCCACCTTCTGCATCGAGAACCGCGTCTTGTCGGACAGATACGGCTCGATCGCTCCGTACCCGTCGAATCCCGGAACCGGCAACAGGTTCAGCACCGCGGCGGTGATCTGGAGGAACGCCAGCATCGACAACGCCGCCCAGAGGTTGAGGCCGTCGACCGCATAGAGAACGTTGTCCGGGCCGGTGAAACCCTGTGCCCCATAGGAGCTGGGCGAGGCGAACCGCACGACCATCAGCAGGATCACGCCGAGCGCGGCGTTGGTCAGCGGACCGGCCAGCGACACGATCGTGCGTTGGGCCCGACTGAATCCGTGTTGGTGCACGTACACCGCGCCGCCCGGAAAACCGATGCCGCCCAACAGGATGATCAGCAGCGGCAGCCCGATCGACAGGCCCGGATGTGCGTACCGCATGGGGTTGAGGGTGAGGTAGCCACGCAGTTCGGCGCTGCGGTCGCCGAACCGGAATGCCGTGACGGCATGGGCGAACTCGTGCAGGCACAGCGAGATGACCCATCCGGCCAGCACCAACAGAAGTGTTCCGCCCACCGACTCGAGATTGCGGCCGGGTTCGGAGCCGGCCACCAGCCAACCACCGACGGCCGCGGCCGCGACGAGCCCGAGGAACAGCGGCCCCGGGCGGACGGCGCGGACGATTTCACGGCTCGTCGGCCCGGCACCGCGACCGGCGGCCGACCCGAACGCACTCACGGACACACCAGGTTCATGTCCACATGATGCCGATAGAACGTCGAACGCTTCAGCGTGCGCGTCGTGAGGACGCCCTCTCGCTCGACGACGATGTTGGTACCACCGGTCTGCGCCGCTCGTCCCTCGTGCCAGCCACCCGGGCGCAGCGGCCGGATCAGCCGCGCGCGCAGGCCGGGAGCGTGCGCCAGCGGCTCGATCTCCACCCCGCGCACCTCGCCGGTGAACAGTCGGGTGTTGTCGACATACGTCTCGCCGTGCAGCTTCGCGCCGTCGCCGCCCAGGTGACGAGCCCGCCCGACCAACACCGTTGCTGCGTCGTCGCGGATCAGCGGTACCGCGCGGGCACTGCCCTGCTCGGCGAGTTCTGCCGCCTCCCGCCCGTGGGGGAGACCGTGGACCCGGGTGGCGCGGGTGGCGGCCGGCGCGACGTAGCCGACCTCCACGTCGAGACGTTCCGTCAGCATCAGAACCGCGAGGACCTGCGCGAGAAATGCATCGGCACCGGCCGCGTCGGCCCCCACCACCACGAGTCGCGAAGGTTGTTCGTCGGCGAGAAAACCCGTCACCGCGGCTCGTACCGCCTGCTTCTGATTCCCCACCTCGGCTTCGGCGATACGCACAATCGACACGTGAGTAGCGTATCGATCCCGGTGAGCAAGTAAGGTTGGCCTGTTGTTCAGCGTGCCAACTCAAAGGAGTAACCGACCATGGCCGCGATCGTGCTGATCGGCGCCCAGTGGGGCGACGAGGGCAAAGGCAAGGCGACCGACCTCCTCGGTGGGCAGCTGCAATGGGTTGTCCGCTACCAGGGCGGCAACAACGCAGGTCACACGGTGGTGTTGCCCAACGGTGAGACGTTCGCGCTGCACCTGATCCCGTCCGGCATCCTCACGCCGGGGGTCAACAACGTCATCGGCAACGGTGTCGTGGTCGATCCCGGTGTGTTGCTCACCGAGCTCGGTGGGCTCGAGGACCGCGACATCGACACCTCGGGTCTGATGATCTCCGCGGACGCGCACCTGCTGATGCCGTATCACGTCGCCATCGACAAGGTGACCGAGCGATTCCTCGGCAACAAGAAGATCGGCACCACCGGACGCGGTATCGGTCCCTGCTACCAGGACAAGATCGCCCGCGTCGGCGTCCGGGCCGCCGACGTGCTCGACGAGAAGATCCTCACGCAGAAGGTCGAGGCGGCGCTCGAACTGAAGAATCAGATCCTGGTCAAGATCTACAACCGCCGTGCCCTCGAGCCGGCGCAGGTGGTCGACGAGGTGCTGACGCAGGCGGAGGGCTTCAAGGGACGCATCGCCGACACCCGGCTGCTGCTCAACCAGGCGCTCGAGCGCGGCGACACCGTGCTGTTGGAGGGTTCGCAGGGCACCCTGCTCGACGTCGACCACGGCACCTACCCGTACGTGACGTCGTCGAACCCGACGTCGGGCGGCGCGGCGGTCGGGGCGGGTATCGGCCCCAACAAGATCACCACGGTGCTCGGCATACTGAAGGCATACACCACCCGCGTCGGGTCAGGACCGTTCCCGACCGAGCTGTTCGACGAGTGGGGCGCCTACCTGGCCAAGACCGGCGGCGAGGTGGGCGTGACCACCGGACGCGCCCGCCGGTGCGGCTGGTTCGACGCGGTGATCGCCCGCTACGCGACCCGCGTCAACGGCATCACCGACTACTTCCTCACCAAACTCGACGTGCTCTCCAGCCTCGACACGGTGCCGATCTGCGTCGCCTACGACGTCGACGGCGAACGCGTCGAGGAGATGCCGATGACGCAGACCGGGTTCCACCACGCGAAGCCGATCTACGAGGAGATGCCCGGCTGGTGGGAGGACATCTCCGGCGCCCGGACCTTCGACGAACTGCCGAAGACCGCACAGGACTACATCCTTCGGCTCGAAGACCTTGCCGGGGCACACATCTCGTGCATCGGTGTCGGCCCGGGCCGCGACCAGACGATCGTGCGGCGCGCGATCATCTGACCCGACTCGTCGAACGGCCGTTGCCGCAACCACACGGGGAACTGCCCATCCACACGGGGAATATCCCCAGTGGATGTCAACTCCCCATGTGGTTGCGATACTAGGCGGCATGCGTTCGAGGCGGGGGAGCCGCGACTACGGGTCGATCCTGCTCGGCTCGGCCGACGAGAGCGGGTTCCGGCAACGGATCCGGATACAGACGCTGCTGACGGGATCGATCGTCACGGCCAACCTGTTCGGTGCCCTGGTCGCCGTCGCGCTGACCGCGGTCGGCATCCCCGAACCCACGGTCTTCACCGGCGAACTGTGGTGGGTGAACTTCATCGCGGTGCCGGTGTACATCTTCGCCGCCTTCGTCGTCGGAATCGGTTGGGGCACAGCGGTCGCCGTTCGGGATCTGCGGTGGGCCATCGCGGACCGGCCGCCGACCAAGCGCGACGCGCGCCGCACGATGCGGGTGCCGTGGGTGCTGTCGCTGGTGCAGGGCATGCTGTGGGGCGGCGCGACGGTCATGTTCACGCTGATGTACGGGATCGTGGACCCGCAACTCATTCCAAAAACCCTGTTCGTGGTGGGGCTCAGCGGCATCGTCGTCGTGTCGATCTCGTACCTGCTGATCGACTTCACGCTGCGTCCCGTCGCGGCGGAACTGATCAGCGCCGGATTCCACCGCCGCAAACGCAGCGGCGTGCGGGCCCGCTCGGTGGTGTCGTGGATCGTCGGATCGGCCATCCCCATCGTCGGGATCATGCTCGTCGTCGGCTTCGGCCTCGCGCGCGACGACACCACCAAACTCGACATGTTCGTCGGTGTGATCGTGCTCGGCCTGACCGCGCTGTTCACCGGACTGCTGCTGACCGTGTTGTCGAGCGTCAGCGTGACCGGCCCGATCCGCAGCGTGCGCGCGGGCATGAATCAGGTGACCGCCGGGGACCTCGACGACGCCGAGATCGTCGTCTACGACGGCACGGAGCTCGGTGACCTGCAGGTCGGCTTCAACTCGATGGTGGTGGGCCTGCGGGAGCGGGAACGGATGCGGGACCTGTTCGGCCGCCACGTCGGCCGCGATGTGGCGGCGGCGGCGCTCGAGCGGGACCCGGAACTCGGTGGGTCGGAACGCACCGTCGCGGTGGTGTTCGTCGACGTGATCGGTTCGACGACCCTGGCGGCCGGTCGCACCCCTACCGAGGTGGTGGAGATCCTCAACCGGTTCTTCGCGGTGATCGTCCGCGCCGTCGAACATGGTCAGGGGCTGGTCAACAAGTTCGAGGGCGACGCCGTGCTCGCCATCTTCGGCGCACCGATCGAGATCGACGATCCGGCGGGCGCCGCCCTGGTCGCGGCCCGCGACATCGCGCAGGGACTCGCCCAGGACGTCCCGGACATCTCCGCGGGCATCGGCGTCGGCTACGGGCCCGTGGTCGCCGGGAACATCGGCGCCATCGAACGCTTCGAGTACACGGTGATCGGCGACCCGGTGAACGAGAGCGCCCGGCTCTCCGAGCTCGCCAAAAGAGATCCGTCGCGCCCACTGGCCGCGGGACGCGCGGTCGACGCCGCCGGGGACGAATCGGCGTCGTGGGAACGGCAGGAGACGATCACGCTGCGGGGACGCACCGAGGAGACGGTCGTCTACGCGGCGCTCATCGATGACGGGCCCGACCGAGATCTCCGCGGAGGCACGCTCTGAACTGCACGTAGGATCTGGGCATGACGTCAGACAGCCACAGCGCTTCGGAGGCGTCGGTGCAGGCCGGTGAGGAGGCCGCATCGGTGCCGGGCCCGCAGGTCCCACCCCCGGTCGATCCGGAGGCACCGACGGCCGTTCCCGCACCGGCCGTCGGACCGCCCGCGGTGCTCGGAACCCCGCTCAGCCCCTCGGCCACCAAGGTGATGGTGCTCGGTGCCGGTGAGCTCGGCAAAGAGGTCACCATCGCTTTCCAGCGGCTCGGTGTCGAGGTGATCGCGGTCGACCGGTACGCCGACGCCCCCGGCCAGCAGGTCGCCCATCATGCCGAGGTCGTGGACATGACCGACGGTGACGCGCTGCTCGCGCTGATCGATCGGTACCGCCCGCACTATGTGGTGCCCGAGATCGAGGCGATCGCCACCGAGGCGCTCGTCGAGGTCGAGAACCGTGCCCTCGCCGAGGTCATCCCCACGGCCCACGCGGTGGTGGCGACGATGAACCGCGAAGGCATCCGCCGTCTCGCCGACGAGGAGCTGGGGCTGCCCACCTCGCCGTACCTGTTCGCGTCCTCGCAGGAGGAACTGGAGGCGTCCGTCTCCGAGATCGGGTTCCCCTGTGTCGTGAAGCCGGTCATGTCGTCGTCGGGCAAAGGGCAGACCGTGGTGCGCGCGCCCGCCGACATCGAGGCCGCGTGGCAGACCGCGACGACCGGGGCCCGCGTACAGGGCGAACGCGTCATCGTCGAGGGCTTCATCGAGTTCGACTACGAGATCACCCTGCTCACCGTGCGGGCGATCGACCCGGCGACCGGGCGCCTGGCATCGCACTTCTGCGCTCCGATCGGTCATCAGCAGGTCGGCGGCGATTACGTGGAGAGCTGGCAGCCGCACGAGATGAGCGGCGACGCACTCGCCTCGGCAACCTCCATCGCCGCGCGCATCGCGACCGCGATGGGTGACGGGAAGCTCGGCGGGCGAGGGGTTTTCGGTGTCGAACTGTTCGTCAAGGGCGACGACGTGTACTTCTCCGAGGTGAGTCCGCGCCCGCACGACACCGGCCTGGTCACCCTGGCCACTCAACGGCTCTCCGAGTTCGAGATGCATGCCCGCGCCATCCTCGGTCTGCCGGTCGACATCACCCTCGCCTCACCCGGAGCGTCCGCGGTGATCTACGGCCAGCTCGACGAGCCGGCGATCGGATTCGCCAACGTCGCGCGCGCCCTCGCCGTACCCGAGACCGACGTCCGGCTGTTCGGCAAACCGGCGAGCTTCCAGCGTCGGCGGATGGGCGTCATCACCGCCACCGCCGACGACGTCGCCACCGCCCGACAGCGGGCGGTGCAGGCCGCGTCGCTGGTCACCCCGGTGGCCGGCCGGCCGTTCGAACGTATGGTGCCGCAGCCCATGGGCCGACCGCCGGTGCCGCCACCCCCACGCCGTCCCGGACCCCCGCCGATGCCGGCCGGCCGGCCCGGTGGGCCGTCACCAGCCGGTCAAGCCGGACCGCCGCCCCCGCCGCGTCCCGGACCGCCGCCGCGAAACGCACCGCAGGGACCGCCGCCGCGCGGTCCGCGACCGGGACCGCCCCCGCCACGCGGGCCGATGCCGCCGCGCGGCGGTGCCCCCGGACGACCGGGTGGCCCTCCGCCGCGCCCGATGCCCCCGAACGCGGGCCGTCCCGCCGGACCGCCGCCGCCCCGCCCGGCCGACCAGACATCGAGATCGGGCGACGACAAGCCGGCCGCGCCCGCGGACCAGACGTCGCGCGCATCGGTCGACTGACCCGGACACCCGTCGATGTCGCTGGGTGGGGAACTGCTCATCGGGGCAGTCATCCTCGTCGGGCTGCTGGGCATCGTGTTCCCGGTGCTCCCCGGTGGCCTGCTCGTCGCGGCCGCCATCGGGATCTGGGCGCTGCTCGTCGGCGGCTGGGCGTGGGGGATCTTCGCAGCCGCCGCCGTCATCATCGTGATCGGTGAGGTCGTCAAGTACCTCGTCGCCGGACGCTCCCTGAAGGCCGACGGCATTCCCAACACCACCATCGCCGTCGGCGGGGTGCTGGGCATCGTCGGATTCTTCGTGATCCCGGTGATCGGACTGTTCATCGGGTTCGTCGTCGGCGCGCTGGTCACGGAACTGATCCGGACGCGCAGCGCCGCCGCCGCCTGGCGCGGCACCCGCGCGGCGTCGAAAGCGGCGGTCATCACCATCGGCATCGAGTTGTTCGCGGCGCTGCTGGCCACCGGTGTCTGGCTCGTCGGGGCGGGGGTCTGGTGACCCGGACCGATCCGTCCGGCGGAATGATCGCCGCCGGACTTCTGCTGCTCGTCGCCGGATTCGTGGACGCTGTTGCCTTCATCTATCTGCAGGCCAACTTCGTGTCGTTCATGTCCGGCAACACCACGGTCATGGGGGTGTCGCCGAGCCTCGGTCACTGGTCGGATGTCGCGGTGTGCGCCGGGCTGATCGCCTTGTTCTTCGCCGGGGTGTTCCTCGGATCCGTCGTCAACAGGACCCGACGTCGTCCACGGGAATTCCTGGTGTGGACGATCGCGGCCGCGACGACGGTCGGTGCGGTGTTGGTGAGCCTGGAACCCGTTGCCGCCGCAGGTGAAATGGACGGTGCCGGTGTCGCCGGGATGCTCGTGGTGGCGGTAGCGACGGGCATGATCAACGCGATCTTCGAGAAGGAGGCCGCAGTGCCCTACGGCCTCACCTATATCACCGGGACGCTGGTGCGGTCGGCTCGGCAGCTCGCCGACACGGTGGTGGGAGAGGCGCCCGGCCGACGCTGGTCGTGGCTGGGGTCGCTGGGGATGTGGTCGTTGCTGGCCGTCGGTGCGGTCGGCGGCGGGTACTGCTACCGGTGGATGTCGTTGCCTGCCATGTGGATTCCGGCCACACTGCTGGCAGCGATGGCGCTCACGATCTCACTGGCGCGTGCCGCGCACCCAACGGGATGATCATCGGGCCGCCCGCGATCGGGTCCTCCATCACGTGCGCCTGAAGGCCGAACGCCTCCTCGAGCAACGCGCTGGTGATCACATCACCGGGGCGGCCGTGCGCCATGATCTGACCCTCGCGCATCACGAACAGTGAATCACTGTATCGCGCAGCAAGATTGAGATCGTGTAGGACCATCACCACGGTCTTGCCGTGTTCGGTGCGCAACGTGTGCACGAGGTCGAGGATCTCCACCGAGTGCGCGAGGTCGAGGTAGGTGGTCGGCTCGTCGAGCAGGAGCAGATCGGTTTCCTGCGCAAGGGTCAACGCGATCCACACGCGCTGACGCTGGCCACCCGACAACGCGTCGATGGTGCGGTCGGCGAGGTCGGCGGTCTCGGTCTGCTCCAGGGCGCGGGCCACGGCCGCCTCGTCGGCCGGAGTGGCCTGCTGATACCACCGCTGATGCGGGTGACGACCGCGGATGACCAGATCGGCGACCGTGAGTCCCTCCGGCGCAACGGGATTCTGCGGCAGCAGGCCGAGCGTGCGGGCCACCGTCTTCGGACGCATCCGGTTAATGTCCTCGTCGTCGAGGTACACCGTGCCGGCGCGCGGCGGAAGCAGCCGCGACAGCGCCCGCAACAACGTGGATTTCCCGCAACCGTTGGGGCCGATGATGCTGGTGATCTGGGCACCCGGGATCGCGATGTCCAGATCGGTGATCACGGTCCGCTCGTCGTAGCCGACGCTGAGGCCCTCGGCCCGCAGTCGGCAGCCGGTGGCGTGCGGTGTGACGTCGATGCCGGGACCGTGGTTCATACCGTCGCCTTCCGGGACATGGTGATCATGAGGTAGATGAGGAACGGTCCGCCGATCGCCGCGGTGACGATGCCGACAGGAAGGTTGCCGGGAAGCACTGTGCGACACAACAGGTCGCCGCCCAACACCAGCATGGCCCCGACGAGTCCGGAGGCCAGCGGCGTCGGCTGCGGCGACGCCGTCAGACGCAGCGCGATCTGCGGTGCGAGCAACGCGACGAAGGCGATCGGACCGGCCGCCGACACGCACAGGGCGGTGACGACGACGGCGGCGACCAGCACCGCCGCGGTCACCCGGCCCGCGTTGATCCCGAGGCCGCGAGCGATGTCGGGGCCCAGACCCAGCACCCCGATCGGACGGGACAGTCCGATCACCATCGTCACGCCGATCGTCACGGCGATCAGCGACGGCCACACGTCCGACCAGGTCGCCTGCGACACCGACCCGACCAGCCACGTCTGCGCGCGGGCGGCATCATCGATCCGGGCCCGGGTGAGCATGTAGGTGGTGAGCGCCTGCAGCATCCAGGTCACGCCGACGCCGATGATGACCAGCCGAAACGGGTCGATCCCCGCGTTGGCGCGACGCCCCGGCCAGGCCAGGATGTACATCGCGATCGCGGTCGCGAATCCGCCCAGCAACGCGGCCGCCGGAATGCCCAGGTCGGCGAGCCAGGCGCCCCACGAGGTGGAGAAGGCGATGGCCGCGACCGCCGCGGCGCTGGCACCGGCGGTGATGCCCAGGATGTCGGGCGTGGCCAGCGGGTTACGGGCGATCCGCTGGGTGAGTGCACCGGCCATCCCCAGCCCGAAACCGACGAGCAGCGACACCAGTGCCCGCGGCAAGGCGACGTCGAACACCACCACGTTCTCGATGCGTGTCCCGCCGCCCAGGAGGACCCGCGCGACGTCGAAGGGACCCATCGGGTAGTCGCTGACCCCGATGCTGAGCAGGAACAGCAGAACTGTGATCGCCGCGCCGACGGCGGCGACGACGAGCATTCGCGGGCGGACGATCCACGACGACGGCCCGACATGGACGATCCGTCGGGCCGTCGAACCCATGGTCGTCTCGGCCCGATCCGGTTCCGGGGCGGGCTGCGTGCGCGTGTCGATGGTCATACGCTCACCAGTCTCCGTCGTCGGACCATCGCGATCAGGAACGGGGCCCCCACCAGCGCGAGCACGACACCGACCTGGATCTCTCCCGGCCGGGCGATGATACGGCCGAGGATGTCGCAGACGAGGATCAGGATCGCGCCCAGCAGGGCCGAGTACGGGACGATCCATCGGTAGTCGGGCCCGACGAAGGCACGGGCGATGTGCGGCACGACCAACCCGAGAAACACGATCGGGCCGCACGCGGCAGTCGCGGCACCGATGAGCAGCGTGATGGTGAGGATGCCGACCGTGCGGATCAGCACCACCCGCGATCCGAGTGCCTTGGTCATGTCCTCGCCCAGACTCAGCACATTGAGGAAATAGCCACTGCCCAGCGCGAGGACCAGTCCGATCACGATGAACGGCAGGCTCGCAGAGAACACGTCGAGTCCGCGCCCGGTGGTGGCACCGACGTTCCAGAAGCGCCACGCGTCGAGGGTGACGCTGTCGGTGAGCACGATCCCCGAGGTGATCGCGAGCAACATCGCGGACAGGCCGGTGCCGGCGAGGACCAGGGTCAGGGGGCTTGCCCCCGACAGGGCGGACAGCCCGAACACGGCACTGGCGGCGATCAGCGCGCCCAGCAGCCCGAATGCCATGTAGGCGATCGGGCTCGAGATGCCCAGCACATAGACGCCGACGACCACCGCGCAGGCGGCGCCGGCGTTCACCCCGAGCATCCCCGGGTCGGCGAGCGGATTGCGGGTGTGCCCCTGGGCGAGCGCCCCCGCCGCGCCGATCGCCAGGCCGACGATCAAACCGAGAACGGTGCGGGGGAAGCGGAGATCCCAGACGATCCCGTAGACGTCGCCTGCGCCGGGCGGGGGAGCAGGGGACTCGAGCACGATCCACGGCATCCCGTGGAAGTCGGTCAGGCTCAGATGTGGCCACCCACCGGCCTGCAAGACGTCGAGGACCTCAGAGAGCCCGAGTTGCCGGGTGCCGATCGCGACGGACGCGAGCAGCGCCACGACGAGTACTGCGATGAGCAGCACGATTCCGGTCATCCGACGCACAAAGGGTTACCTTACCAACGCCTTTCGGGGGTTAGGTGGCGCCCATCGTGACAATCTCCGTTGCATAACGAAACGCCGCCCGCGTCTGTGAAGATGCTTTGAGGTACGTAACGATTCGATACGTGGGGATCGATAGATCAACCAGTACTTGAGGTCGACAAATCAGAGGAGAGGTCCGATGAGAGCATCAATCAAGCGTGCAGGCGCCGCCGCTTTGGCGACGGTCGGCATCGCTGCCGGCTCGCTGGCCGGGACGGCACCGGCGCAGGCCGTCCCCGGCGTCCACAACCTGCAGATGATCGGCGGGATCAACTGCTATTGGAAGGGCTGGGGACCGACGTGGGACAACCTCCCGGGCTGGCGTATGCATCGCTGGATGGGTGTGAAGAACACCGGTAGCCAGCGGATGCACGGTGTGACGGTCACCGAACTGTTCGGCGCGGCCAAGTCGCCGAACTTCCGTAATCAGCCGGCACGTTCGCTGAACCCGGGGCAGACCTACATCGCGTTCGACACCACGTGGGAAGGCTGCTGGCCGTCGTCGATCTCCGGCTACGCGATCGCCACGGAGACCGAGGATCTGCTCGACAACTGGGGCTTCTGGGCCAACGTCCGCCAGGAGCGCGGTGACCAGTCGGAGGTCACGCCGGAGGACTAGGAAGCGCCGACCCGGCGTACGCCGACAGAACCCAAAAAATCACCGAGAGAACCCACCGTCTTGGACGGAGGCCCGCGACCGTGATCGCGGGCGGGTTCTCTCGGTGATTTTTTGGGTTCTGTCGGCCGCCGTGCTGAGCACGTTGGCAGGTGACCTTACGAGCTGGGGCGGGCCACCTTGTCGGGCTCGCTGGCGGCGAGCATGTCCTCGCGCTCGACCACCTTGACGCGTTCGCGGCCTTCGGCGGCACCGAGAGCGCGCTCGTGCTCGTCGAGGCGGTACCAGCCGTCCCAGGTGGTGAACGGGATGTTCTTGGACTCGAGGATCTCGATGAGGGCGTCCTCGGCGGGGCGGCTCGGCGACAACAGCGCCTCGTTGGTCATGTCCTCGAGGATGCAGTCCACGGTCTCGTTGGCGTCGCCCTTGGTGTGGCCGATCAGGCCGACGGGGCCACGCTTGACCCAACCGGTGGTGTAGATGCCGGTCAGGTGGGTGCCCTCGTCGAACACGCGTCCGGCTTCGTTGGGGATGACGCCGGCCTGGGTGTCGAACGGAATCTGCGGCAGGTTGTCCGACAGGTAGCCGACCGCGCGGTAGACCGCGCCGAGCTCCCAGTCGGTGTGCTTGCCGGTCGGCTTGACGTTGCCGGTGCCGTCGAGCTGGGTGCGTTCGGTGCGCAGGCCCACGACCTTGCCGTCTTCGCCGAGGATCTCCACCGGATTCTCGAAGAAGTGCAGATACAGCTTGTGGATCGCGCCCTGCTTCGGCTCGCGGATGGCGTAGTTCTCGATGATCGTGGCGACCTGGTCAGTGATCTTCGACCCGCGCCGCGCCACCGCGGAGCCTTCGTCGTACTCGATGTCCTCGGGGTTGACGATGACCTCGATGTTGGGCGAGTGGTCGAGTTCCTTGAGTTCGAGCGGGGTGAACTTGGCCTGCGCGGGTCCGCGACGACCGAACACGTGCACCTCGACGGCCTTGTTGTTCTTGAGGCCCTCGTAGACGTTGGCCGGGATCTCCGTGGGCAGCAGTTCGTCGCCGGTCTTGGCCAGCACGCGCGCGACGTCGAGGGCGACGTTGCCGACGCCGATGACGGCGACCTTCTCCTGATCCAGCGGCCAGGTGCGCGGGAAGTCGGGGTGTCCGTCGTACCAGGCGACGAACTGGGCGGCGCCGTAGCTGCCGTCGAGATCGGTACCCGGGATGTCGAGGGCGCGGTCGTCGGTGGCGCCGGTGGAGAAGATCACCGCGTCGTAGAGGTCACGCAGCTCGTCGAGGGTGATGTCGGTGCCGTAGTCGACGTTGCCGATCAGCCGCACCTGCGGCTTGTCGAGCACCTTGTGCAGCGCGGTGATGATGCCCTTGATCCGCGGATGATCCGGCGCCACGCCGTAGCGGATCAGACCGAACGGTGCGGGCATGCGCTCGAACAGGTCGATGCTCACGCCACGATCCTTGGCGGTGTCAGACTTCATCAACGCGTCGGCGGCATAGATCCCGGCGGGACCGGCTCCGACGATGGCAACCCGCAACGGGCGGCTCGTGTCACTCATGGAATAGGTGCTTTCCGTGGCTCTCTCGGTGACTTCGGCGAAGAAGTCGCTGGCGGTGGCCGCAAACGCGGCGCCTATCCCTTCTACGGTAGGCGCTGACAGGCCGTCACCAAAATCTCCGTGTGAGGTAAACCTCACTTGGGTCGTGGGTGGTCAGCGCTTCGCGGCCTCGGATATTGGTCCGACGGTCTGCTCGGCCACCCAGGGGATGGTCAGAAGCGTGGGTACCGACATGGCGGTGCCCACCTGCTGGTCCAGGTAGACGACGCGTCCCTCCTGGGCAACGGGCTGCCGCTGCCAGTTCGGATCGTTGCGCAGGCGGTCGTTGGCTCCGTCCCAGTCGACGGCCACCACCACATCCGCATCGTTGAGCATCGCGTAGTTCTCCGCGGAGATCTCCCCGTAGAAGCCGTTGGTGATGGCCGGCTCCAGCGATTCGGGGAAGGCCAGGCCGTAGTCGGTGAGGGTCTGGCCGCGGCCGTCGGTGGCGCTGTAGATCGACAGCCCGCCGGTCGGCGACGAGGTCACCACGACCCCCGTCTTGCCCTCCAACTCCGGATGCTGCTCGCGGACGTCGGCGAGGAATGCCCTGGTCTCGTCGATCTTCGCCTGAGCTTGCTCGGGTAGGCCGACTGCGCGACCGATCTGCGTGGTCTGTGCGTCCCACGGCACCTGCCAATCCGGGTACTCGGCCGGGCGGGTGACGGTCGGGACGGCCTTGGAGAGGATGTCGTACTGCTCGCGAGTCGGGGCGGCGCCGACGGCGGTGACCAGATCCGGATCGGTCTCGAGTGCTTGCGGGATCTGGCTGCCGAACTCGAACGCTGCCTCGGGCAGGATCACCGGCTCCGCGTCGCCGAGCAGCTCCGCGTTCCACGGCGTGGAGCGTTCCGGTGGATCGTTGAACGGTGCGATCGTCGTCGGCGTGATGCCCAGGGCCAGGAGGGTGTCCGCATCGCCGACGCCCATCGCCGCCACCCGGGACGGTTGCTCGGAGACGGTGGTCGAACCGTAGGAGTGGTCGATGGTCACGGGCAGCGCGCCGGGATCGGCCGAGGGCATCGACGACGTCGCGGCGGTGTCCTCCTCGGGTGCACTACACGCGCCGACTGCCACGGCCATCGTGGCGGCGATCGCTGCGATCGCGACACCGGTGGGCCGGAAGTGACGTGTTCGATGTGCTCGCAAAGCTACCTCCGCCTCGTCGGTTCGGTTACCCTGTCGGATTGGTTACCCAACCCTTACCAGCAAGAGGTCGACGGTGCCCCGGGGCGGGTGCACGAATGCTCTCGATAGACTGCCCGCCATGGCCAAGAGTGCAGGTGATCGGGATCGTTCGACGTCGCAGGGGCGTCGTGGCGAGCCGACTGCGCCGGCCGGTCGGTCGTGGAAAGAGGCGTGGCCGTTCCTGGTCGCCCTGGGGATCATCGTGGTCGTCGCCCTCGGCATCGGCATCTCCTATCTGATCCGCCCTGCCGATGACCGGATGAACACCGAGGCCCACATCCAGCACGCCGTGAACGACGCCTACACGGCGCGCAACGAGCTCGACTATGCGGCCTACCGCGGCGCGATGTGTGCGGAGGAGCTCGGGTCGGACAGCTTCCCGGACGAGGCCACGTTTGTCGACGACAACCGGATCTCGTTCGAGGAGAACGGTCAGATCGTGATCCCGGAGATCGCCGACATCACCGTCACCGGAGATCGCGCGACCGCGCAGGTACATTGGCATTTCGACGAGAAGCCCGATCAGGAACAGGTCACGAACGTGGTCGTGGTACGAGAAGACGGGGACTGGAAGGTGTGTACGTCGTGAGCTACGCGGGTGACCTCACGCCGCAGCAGGCGTGGGAGAAACTGGAGAACGACCCGAACGCGGTGCTGGTCGACTGCCGTACCCGGGCCGAATGGGCCTTCGTCGGGGTGCCGGATCTCGAGATCATCGGCAAGAAGACGGTGTTCATCGAGTGGAACACGTTTCCCGACGGTCGCCACAACGGCGCGTTCGTGTCGCAGCTGCGCGACGCCGGGATCGCCGACGACAACGAGGTCATCTTCATCTGCCGGTCCGGGCATCGTTCGATCGGGGCGGCCGAGGCGGCGACGGCCGACGGCGTCGCGAAGGCTTACAACGTGCTCGACGGCTTCGAGGGCGGCCTCGACGAGAACGGCCATCGCGGCCGCGTCGGTTGGCGAGCGTTGAACCTGCCGTGGCGGCAGTCGTGAGCAAGCAACTGCCCGAAGGCGTTTCGGCCGATACGCTGGCCGTCCGGGCCGGTCTGGACCGCTCCGGATTTTTCGAGACCTCCGAGGCGCTGTACCTGACGAGCGGGTACGTCTACGACTCCGCCGAAGCCGCCGAACGTGCGTTCACCGGTGAGGACGAGCGATTCGTGTACTCCCGGTACGGCAATCCGACGGTGGAGATGTTCCAGGAGCGTCTGCGCCAGATCGAAGGTGCGCAAGCATGTTTCGCCACCGCGAGCGGCATGGCGGCGGTGTTCGTCGCGCTGGGAGCGTTGCTCAAGGCGGGTGACCGGCTGGTCGCCGCCCGCAGCCTGTTCGGTTCCTGCTTCGTGGTCTGCAACGAGATCCTGCCGCGCTGGGGTGTCGAGACCGTGTTCGTCGACGGTGAGGATCTCGACCAGTGGGAGGCGGCGCTCGCCAAGCCCACCGACGCGGTGTTCTTCGAGACCCCGTCCAACCCGATGCAGGTGCTCGTCGACGTCGCCAAGGTGACCGAGATGGCGCACGCCGCCGGCGCGAAAGTGGTGTTGGACAACGTCTTCGCCACTCCACTACTGCAGCGTGGACTGGACATGGGTGCCGACGTCATCGTGTACTCGGGCACCAAGCACATCGACGGTCAGGGCCGTGTCATGGGCGGTGCGGTACTCGGCGAGAAGGAGTACATCGACGGTCCGGTGCAGACCCTGATGCGCCACACCGGCCCCGCCATGAGTCCGTTCAACGCGTGGACGATGCTCAAAGGCCTCGAGACGATGCGGCTGCGGCTCGACGCGTCGGTGTCGTCGGCGTTGCGGATCGCCGAGTTCCTGGAAGCCGATCCGCGGGTCGCGTGGGTCAAATATCCGTTCCTGCAGTC
This sequence comes from Gordonia prachuapensis, assembly GCF_036350515.1. Taxonomy (NCBI): domain Bacteria; kingdom Bacillati; phylum Actinomycetota; class Actinomycetes; order Mycobacteriales; family Gordoniaceae; genus Gordonia; species Gordonia prachuapensis. The sequence continues at coordinate 17,652 of NZ_JAZDUE010000017.1, forward strand.
TCATCCGCAGTACGAGCTCGCCAAGGCGCAGATGTCGGGTGGTGGCACCGTGGTGACCTTCGAGATCGCAGACCGCGACGGCGTCGGCGGCAAGAAGCGGGCGTTCGAGGTGCTCAACGGCCTCCAGATCGTCGACATCTCGAACAATCTCGGCGACTCGAAGTCGCTGATCACCCACCCCGCCACCACCACCCACCGTGCCATGGGGCCCGAGGGTCGCGCTGCGATCGGCGTCACCGACTCCGTTGTGCGGCTGTCGGTGGGACTCGAAGGTGTCGACGATCTGCTGGCGGATCTGGATCGGGCCCTGGGGTAAGGGTTTCGGCGGTCGCTTCTGGATCTCGATACGGTCCTCGGCTAGCGCCTCGGCCCTACTCGATCAGCGAATAAGGCGGCTCCAACCGCCGATCAGCGAATAGGTTGGCTCCAACCGCCGATCAGCGAATGGGGGACTCCATCCGCTGGTCGAGTAGTCGCGAGGCGCTAGCCGAGCGACGTATCGAGACCCGCTCCACCATTCACCCCTCCGGCCGATCGTTCCGCGCCTCCCACGCCGACCGGATGCGCGCCGGGATCCGCCCCTTCGCGGGCACATCGAGCCCTTGGGTCAGCGCCCAGGTTCGGATCTCGGCGGGTGAGGCCTGCGGCCCGGCCAGGTCCGCGACCACGACGTCGGTGCGCGCCGACAGCCGCCACTCGTGCAACGCCGCACCGAGCCACCGGTATGTCCACTCTTCGGCCAGCTTCCGGTTGTCGCAGAACACGATCGGCACGCGTGGGAAGCGGACTTGGGCCTCGGCCAGGGCTTCGGCGAGCGTCGCGCCGGACACGTACTCGCGCTTGAAGAGTGAGCTGTACCCGGCCTCGACGACGACGGCCGCGCGATGCAGGCCGGCGAGATCGGCGAGCTGATAGGTCAGCTTGCCCGACGTGAGTCCGGCGCTGAGGTCGTCGACGGACTTGCGTTCCACCGCCGCGATCACGGTGTCGCCGTCGGTGATCGCATAGTCGCCGGCCGGGAGCTTTCGGCGGGTGGTGGTGGTCTGTTGATGGTCGAACTTGTAGGCATACCGTTCGCCGCTGTCGACGACGATGTCGAGCACCTGTCCGTGCGCCCGGGCCGTCGGCAGTGTGACATTGGGCCGGGCCTGCTTCGCGGTGCGGCGCGACTGCCAGAAGATCATCTCGCGCCCGCGGGCCCGGGTCAGCACGAACTGTGATCGGTTCTCCCGGCCGCGGTCGAGCACGAGGTCGATGGCCGCGCCACGCCTCGACACCGTCCGCACCGGGAGCCGATCGACGATCTCGGCGTCTGCCGGCCACGATTCCGCGCGGTGGCAATAGATCTTGGACGTGCGCGGCCAGGTGTCGCGCACCTTGAGGACCACGCCGTTGGCGCCCAGGGGGATTCGCACCAGATACGGCAGCGACGAACCCTCTTCGGGATTGCGTGCGACGAGGAAGTCGTCAGGCATGCTCGATTCCCAACGCCCGCAGAACGGTTGCGAGTTTCGCCGTGGTCTCGTCGAGTTCATCCTGCGGGTCCGACTGCGCGACGATCCCTCCGCCCGCCCAGGTCCGCAGGCTCCGACGATCGGCACCCAGCTGCAGGCATCTGATCGTCACCATCCATTCGCCGTCTCCCGCCGCGTCGCACCAACCCACCGCGCCGCCGTAGAGGCCGCGGGGTTCCTCGATCTCGCGGATCAGCTGTGCGGCAGCGTCAGTGGGGGTGCCGCAGACCGCGGGAGTGGGGCTGAGGACCGACGCCAGGTCGAGTGCCGTGATCGACGGATCGCGGAGCGTCGCGCGAATCGGAGTGGCGAGGTGCCATACCTCGCCGGTCGGATGGACTTCCGGCGTCGACGGTACGTCGAGGTCAGAACACAACGGTGCGAGACGATCTCGCAGATAGTCGACGACGAACCGATGTTCGGACTGATCTTTGTGTGATGCTGCGAGAGCTCGCGCGGCCGCCCGGTCGACCGTTGGGTCCGCCGACCGTGGTGCGGAGCCCGCGTACGGGCGGCACGTGACGACGCGACCCCGTCTGCGTAGCAACATCTCCGGGCTCGCGCCGAGGAGCCACGAGTCGTCACCGAACACTGCGCCCACATCGACGGCGAACGCGTTGCGGTCGCTGTTGCCGCCGGCCAGCGCGGCCACGAGTTCGGGGACGTCCACCGCGGGCTCGACGACGATGTCCACCGCACGAGCGAGCACCACTTTGTCGAGCTCGCCGTCGGCGATCCGCTTGATGGCGCCGATGACTCGGTCGCGATGGGTTCGCGGGTCCGGGCGCGCGTTCATCGACGTCGCTCGACGCCGGACCGGACTCGTGGGTGCCAGCGGTGCGGGCTCGGCCGTCAACGCGACCGGCGCCACCAATGCTGCAGGGTCGCTGGGATCGAACGGGATCGCGCCCGTGATCGCGCGCACCGGCCCCGATGCCAGGGCCGCCCGTGCGGCCGTCACGTCGTCGAACGTGCGACCGACGCCGCGTCCGCGAACCGTCCCGTGCGGCCCGGACAGGACGAACACATCGTCGTCGGCGCCGTCGGAGGAGGCCATGACCTCACCGTACCGGCTACGCAGACGGGGTTTCGCTCACGCGGAATCAGTAGTTGACTTCGCCCGATCGATGGGTGAGTCTTGATGCGGGTCATGAGTGCCAGTGACAAGCCCCGGCTCGCTGGCCGGCAACCCTCCTCCGCGGTGGGGTGCTCCGGGTGACGACCCGGCCGTGGTCGAGGTGATCACGGCAAGCGCGGATTCTCCAGGAGTGTTTGTCATGTCTGCTGTGTTGTCATCCCCGTTGGTCACGTCGCCGGCCGGTCTCTCGGCGCGAACGTCCGAGCGGCCGCCGATCGCGCCACTCGCCGAGGTCGTCGGCGCCGGCGAAAAGGTGCCGCTGTCGTCCGGTGACGTCGTGCGGTACGCCAATCTCGACTATGCGGCCAGCGCTCCCGCCCTGGCCGATGTGGCGCGGGCCGTGCAGTGTTCGCTGGGCCAGTACGCGAGTGTGCATCGCGGGGCGGGGCATCTCTCCCAGGTCACCACCGCAAGGTACGAGGCGGCCCGTGAGACGGTGCGTGAGTTCGTCCGCGGACGGGTCGACGACGCGGTTGTGTTCACCCGCGGCACGACCGACGCCATCAACCTGGCAGCCCACATCACCCGCGGCGACGTGGTCGTTCTGGACATCGAGCACCACGCGAACCTGCTGCCGTGGTCGGCACGCGAACGCACCGGGTCGTCGCGGCTTCGGGTGGTCCGCGCCGCGACCACGATCGAGGACACCCTCGCCGCGCTGGACACCGAACTCGCGTCGTCGCCGGCGGCGCTCCTCGCGGTGACGGCCGCCTCCAACGTCACCGGCGAGGTTCTGCCGGTCGGTCGCCTCGCCGCCGTCGCACACCGTCACGGCGCGCGGATTCTCGTCGACGCCGCGCAACTCGTCGCCCATCGGCCGGTGTCGATGGTGACCCACGGCGTCGACTATCTCGTGTTCTCCGGCCACAAGCTCTACGCGCCGTTCGGGGCCGGGGTGTTGGTCGGGCGTTCGGATTGGCTCGACGCGGCCGAACCGTACCTGGCGGGGGGTGGTGCGTCGGCCTCCGTCGCGGTCGACGATGCGACCCAGTCGGCCGACGTCACCTGGCACCGCGGCGCCGCGCGACATGAGGCCGGATCGCCTAATGTGTTGGGCGCGTTGTCCATCGCTGCTGCGTGTGAGTCACTGACGGCCCTCGGGTTCGACGCGATCGGACTCCACGAGACCGCGTTGCTGGCCCGCCTCGACAGAGGCCTCGACTCGGTCGACGGCGTCGAGCCGCTGCGTGTGTTCGACGACTCGACCGAACGGGTCGGCATCGCCGGCTTCGTCGTCGCCGGTCGTGCGCCCCGCGAGTTGGCCGAATTCCTCAGCGACAGAGCGGGAATCGGCGTCCGCGACGGCAAGTTCTGCGCGCATCCGCTGCTGCGGCGGCTCGGATTCCCGAACGGCGCGGTGCGCGCGAGTTTCGGCCTCGGTACCGGTTCCGACGACATCGACCGGTTGGTGGATGCTCTGCGGCAGTTGGCCCTTCGTGACGCCCGCTCCTTCGTCGCGGGCTCCTCAGGGGCCGGGGGATAGGTCAACCGCTCCTTCGTCGCGGGCTCCTCAGGGACCGGGGGATGATCAACCGCTCCCTGAGAAATCCCGGAGCCTGCGAAGGGAAAGATCAACCGCTCCCTGAGGAATCCCGGAGCCTGCGGAGGGATGTCACGAAGGGCAGCAACCGCTTCCACGAAGGGCGTGGCAACCCTCAGGCCTCGCCGCGCTCCCACTGCTCGACGAGTTCGGCCTCCGCGTCGGGCGTCAGGGTGCCGTAGAGCTTGAACCGCGCCATGCCGCCGTCGGGGAAGATGTCCATCCGCGCCTCGGTCATCGGCCGGTCGAGATCGATGACGAAACGGTGACGGGTGTCGGGCTGTAAATCGGTGCGCGGCAACACCTCGAACCATTCGCCGTCCTCGCCGTCGCGCCCGCGGACCGTCGCCGAGCCGGGGGCGTTGCCGAGGAAATAGCTGGTGTCGAGCTCGACGAGGCTCACCTGTCCGCGGCCCGCAAGGCGCACCTGCACCCAGTCGTTGCCGTCGTCGCGTCGCCGCGACGTCTCCCAGCCCTCACCCATGTTGCGGGCGCGGCCGGGCATCAGCAGGTTGTTCGGCGAGCTGTAGAACATGTTGGAGCAGGCCGTGATCAGGCCGCCGTTCTCCAGGGCGGCGAGGTCGAAGTGGCCGTAGCGGAAGAAGTGCGGGTTGGGCACGCCGCGACCGTGCACCCGGAATCGGGCGACGCCGCCGTCAGGATGCATCGACAGTCGCACGTGGGTGAAGCGGTTCTTCGCGCCGACCTTGAACGGGTTGCGGGTGTCGCCCTCGGCCGGGCTCTTCTCGACGATCGTCACCCACTCGACGTCGTTGAGCAGTTGATCGACCGAGACCACGCCCTCGACGGCGGCCGCCTCGACCGAGATGTGCGGGGGATAGTTGCCCTTGAACCAAGACGTGTCCACGACCACGCCGTACACCACTCCCGGCGCACCGAGACGGACAATCGCCTGGTCGATGCCACCCACACGGCGACGACGGGTCTCCCAGCCGTCGTACACCTGACCTTTGTGGCCGAACGTCGCCGGGCGGTACTCCGCCGGTGGCGTCTTGATCAGGTTCTGCGCCTCCGCGAAGAGATCGTCGTTGGTCCAGACCACCGCGCCCCCGAGGTCGCGAAGGGCGAGGTCGGGCATGGACGTGAAGTGCGGGCGATGGCCCGACGAGGGCGGCGGCTGAGGAGTCACGTTTTCTCATCGTAGGTAACGGTTTGCCTGGGATCGAATCCGAGCGCATACTTGCGTCCAGCAATTGATTGCATTCCGCAACTAATTGCAAAGGGAAAGTAAAGAAGTCCTCCGGAAGGGATCTGCGCCGATGCTCGACCAGAACGCCCTCGATGAGCTCTTCGACGTGTTGGCCCGTTACGTCCGCATGCGCGACCGCGCGGCCCATCGAACGTTCCGGACACCGGACGGTGACGTCGAGTCGGCCGCTTTCAAGTGCCTGTTCCATCTCGCGCGCCAGCCGATGCGCGCCCGTGAGCTGGCCGAGAGCCTGCACGCCGAGCCGTCGTCGGTGAGCAGATACGTCGCCGAACTCGTCGACCTGGGGTTCGTCCGTCGCGAAGCGGACCCCGCCGACGGCCGGGCCACGCTGCTGGTCATCACCGACATCGGCCGCGAACGCGTGGCGGCGATGCGCGCGGTGCGGCGACATGCGATGGACCGGGCGATGACGGACTGGACCGACGACGAGCTGCGGACCCTGGTGCGGCTGCTCGGTCGGTTCGTCGACGCGGCCGAGCCACTCTTCGCGCCGTCGGGAGACAAGCCCGGCAGCCTGGAGGACTTGATGAAAGGACGTGCATGACCGACACAGCCGCCGAGGCCCGCGACGACGTCGCCGGGGCCGGGCTGACCCACCGCCAGATCCTCACGGTGCTGGCGGGCCTGATGAGCGCGATGTTCCTGGCCGCGCTCGATCAGACGATCGTCTCGACGTCGATCCGCACGATCGCCGACGACCTCAACGGCTACGACATGCAGGCGTGGGCGACGACGGCCTACCTGGTGACCGCAACCATCGTCACTCCGCTCTACGGCAAACTGTCCGACCTCTACGGCCGTAAACCGTTCTTCATGGTCGCGATCTCGATCTTCGTCGTCGGGTCTCTGCTGTGCAGCCTGGCGACGTCGATGTACGAGCTCGCGGCGTTCCGCGCATTCCAGGGTCTCGGCGCCGGTGGCCTGATGACCCTGGCGCTCACCACCATCGGCGACATCGTGCCGCCGAGGGAGCGCGCCAAGTACCAGGGCTACTTCCTGGCCGTGTTCGGTACCTCCAGCGTGCTCGGACCGGTCCTCGGCGGACTGTTCGCCGGACAGAGCTCGATCCTGTGGATCAGCGGCTGGCGCTGGGTCTTCCTCGTCAACGTGCCGATCGGGCTCTGTGCACTACTCCTCGTCTACAAGGTGCTCAACTACGACCAGCAGAAAGGCGCCGGTGGCCGCACCGACTACTGGGGCGCCACCGGCCTGGCCGTCACCGTCGCGCCACTGCTGATCGTGGCCGAGCAAGGTCGCGAATGGGGATGGACCTCCGGGACCGCGTGGCTGTGCTACGCGATCGGTGCCGTGGGCCTGGCCGCGTTCGTCTGGATCGAGCACCGGATGGGCGACGACGCGCTGATCCCGCTGCGTGTGTTCCGGAACCCGGTCTTCGCGCAGGGCGTGGTCATCTCGGTGGTCGTCGGCGCCGCGATGTTCGGCGGCATCTCGATCCTCCCGCAGTATTACCAGGTGTTGCGCGGATCGAGTCCGATGATCGCGGGACTGCAGATGCTGCCGATGGTCGTCGGACTCATGACCGGCTCGATCCTGTCCGGTCAACTGATCTCGCGGACGGGTCGCTACAAGATCTTCCCGATCATCGGGTCGGTGCTGGTGACCGTCGGCGCGTTCCTGATGCACCTCGTCGGCGTGGACACACCGCTCTACCTGGTGATGGGCACCGCCGCGCTGATCGGATTCGGCCTGGGCAATCTTCTCCAGCCGGTCACACTGGCCATGCAGAACATCCTGCCGCCCAAGGATATGGGCCTGTCCACGGGCACCGCGACGTTCTTCCGTCAGATCGGCGGAACGATGGGTGTGGCGGTGTTCTTCTCGGTGCTGTTCTCGCTGATGGGGCCCAACATCTCTGACGAGATGACCTCGGCCGCACAACAACCCGAATACCGGGCCGCGGTGGTCGAGGCTTCGCAGAGCGACAATCCCCAGGTCCGCCAGTTCGCCGACGGGCTCATTGCTGCGGCGCAGAACCCCGCCAGCGCTGCCGGCGCGTCCGACGACGTCATGTCCGACACCTCGGTGATCTCCGAGCTGCCCGCCGAACTGGCCCGACCCATCAAGGTCGGTTTCGCCGACTCGATGGACGGGGTGTTCCTCGCCGTGTCGATCGTGTCGCTGGTCGGTGTCCTCGGCACGCTCACGTGGAAGGAACTGCCGCTCCGCAGCGGAAAAGCCCCGTAACCCTACGTAGCAACGTGCCCAGCACGGAGGTCGAGTGGGCGTTGAATTTCGTCGAGTGGGCGTCGCGTACCGCAATGACGCCACGTCACTGCGAAAGTACGACGCCCACTCGACGAAATTCGGCGCCCACTCGACACGAAAGGCGCTCTAGGGTCGCGTTGAGGCGACTACCCCCGGCTCGGCTCGTTGGCCTCTTCCGGATGAGTCTTGAGGCGCTCGACGGCCGCCTTGGCGACCTGCTCGGCCTCGGCCTTGCCGACCCAGCCGCCGGGCTCGACCTCCTTGCCCGGCTCGAGGTCCTTGTAGTGCTCGAAGAAGTGGGCGATGGGTCCGAGTTCGAACTCACTGACGTCGGTGATGTCCTGGATGTGATCCCAGCGGGTGTCGCCGGCCGGGACGCACAGCAGCTTGTCGTCGCCGCCGGCCTCGTCGGTCATCGTGTACATGCCGACGATCCGGGCGCGGACGATCACCCCGGGGAACACGGACTCGGGCAGCAACACCATGGCGTCGAGCGGATCGCCGTCCTCGCCGAGCGTGCCGTCGATGTAGCCGTAATCGGCCGGATAGCCCATCGAGGTGTACAGATAGCGGTCGAGGTAGATCTTGCCGTTCTCGTGATCGACCTCGTATTTGTTACGGCAGCCCTTGGGGATCTCGATGGTCACATCGAATTCCACGGTTCCTCCTGGCACTTGATCGCTGGTGGTGACGGCAGCCGACGAGCAGTCGCCTGCGCAGATCGCCTCAACGATACTGTGAGGGCACAACGGGGGTCGGACCCCACGGGCGATTACCGGAGGTTCACAGGGAGTGCGGCGCGGATCGACAACCGGAGACAGCACATCGGGCCGTTCGCTCCGTTCACGGCGGGGCGTGCTGTGGACGATCATCTCGGTGGTCATCGTCGCCCTCATCGGGGCCGGCGCGGTGGTGGTGGCCCTGCAGATCGACGCATCCGACCAACTGCCACCCGGCATCCCACCGCAACCCGCGGCGATCACGGTGAATCCGCAGATCAGGGCGGTGCCACCGAATGCTCCCGAACCCACGCCGACCGGGGTGCAGCAGGCGATCGCCGACGCCGTCCGTGACCCCGCGTTGGGCGAGTTCACCGGCGAGATCAGCGACGCACTGACCGGCCAGACCCTGTGGTCGGAGTCGCCCACCGAGCCGCGCGTCCCCGCCTCGAACGCCAAGATCCTGACCGCCGCGGCGGCACTGTTGGACCTGCCACATGATCAGCGGATCACCACGACCGTCGTCGCCGGCCCCGACGGGCAGGTGATCCTCAAGGGCGCCGGTGACCCGACGCTGTCGGCGCAGCCGACCGGGGCGGACACCTTCTATACCAACCCGGCACGCATCGCCGACCTGGCGGCGCAGATCCGGGAGGCCGGCATCGACGTGACGTCGGTGGCCGTGGACACCAGCGCCTTCACCGGGCCGACCATGGAACGCACGTGGGAAGACGCCGACATCGCCGGCGGTGACATCACCCCGATCGAGTCCCTCATCGCTGACGGCGGGCGTATCGAACCGCTCGACGAGTACTCCCCGCGCGTGGCCGACCCGGCGATCACCGCCGGTGAGGCGCTCGCCTACGCCCTCGGCGTCGACGCCCCCGTCACCGAGCAGACCGCATCCGGCGGTGGACAGGTGATCGCCCAGGTGCAGTCGGCGCCCCTGGTCGCCCGCGTCAACGACATGATGCGCCTGAGTGACAACGTGCTGGCCGAGACGCTGTCCATCGAACTGTCCGTCGCCCAGGGCGGTCCCGCGTCCATCGCGGGCGGGGTGGCGGCCATCGAGAGCTCGTTGGCGCGACACGGTTTCGACATGTCCGCGGTCACCCTGCGCGACGCGTCCGGCCTGTCCTACGCCAACCGCGTCCCGGCCACCGTGCTCGACACCCTGATGGGCGCGGCCGCCGGACCGGCGCAGCCCCTGATGCGTTCGCTGCTCGACGGCCTGCCGGTCGCCGGCGGCACCGGGACGCTGACCGACCGGTTCGATCCCGAGACGAACCCGGGCGCCGGATGGGTGCGCGCCAAGACGGGAACACTCACCGGAGTCAGTTCGTTGACCGGGATAGTCCAGACGATCGACGGTCGAGTGCTGGCGTTCGCCCTGATGTCCGGTGGCACGTCACCGGCCGATGCGCGGCCCGCCCTCGACGACGTGGCCGGCGAGCTCAGGGAATGCGGGTGCCGATGAACAGCAACGAGACCACTCTCGAACAGGTCGACACCGAATCGATCGGCGCGCGTATCGACTGGGGACTGGCGGCCGCGACGGGCAAACGGTTGTCGCGTCCCGGTCCGAAGACCACCGCCTACACACTCGACGCCGCACACGCCGAACTCGCCGACGCCGCCACCCGCGCGGAGGCGCCGGTGCGTGAGGTCACCGGACTCGCCGACGGACTCCGCGTGCCCACCACCCGCATCCTCGACCGCGAGGAATGGGTGGAGGCCGCCGCGCAGTCGATGCAGTCGATGCTCGGCCTGGACGGGACACCCGCCGACGACTCGGTGCTCGGTGGACTCTCGGCGAAGGTGGGCGGCGTGCAGGCCGGCGGGCTGCTCGCGTTCCTGTCGGGAGCGATCCTCGGGCAGTACGACCCGTTCACCCCGGACCCGGACACCGGCGATCCGGGTGTGCTGATGGTGGTGGCGCCCAACATCATCGCCGTCGAGCGGTCATTGCGGGTGGTGCCCAGCGACTTCCGGTTGTGGGTGTGCCTGCACGAGGTGACCCACCGCGTCCAGTTCTCCGCCAATCCATGGCTGCGCCAGTACATGGTGGACAACCTGGAGATCCTCACCGCCGACTCCGGCGAATCGACCGGCGAGATCGTCGGGCGCATCACCGAGACCCTGCGCGGCGACAAGCCCCGCGAGAAGGGTGTGCTCGGCGCGATGCAGCTGCTGCAGACGCCCGAACAGTACGAGGCGTTCAACCGGATGATGATGCTCGGCACCCTGCTCGAGGGGCACGCCGATCACGTCATGGACGCCGTCGGTCCCGCGCACGTGCCGACGGTGGCGACGATCCGGCAGGCCTTCGACAAACGACGCACCGCGCCCCGCAACCCCGTGCAGCGCATCATCCGAGCCCTGATCGGCATGGATGCCAAACTGGCGCAATACATTCGGGGCAAGGCCTTCGTCGATGAGGTGGTCGACGCGGTCGGTATGGAGCGGTTCAACACCATCTGGACGTCGCCCGAGACGATGCCGCGTCCCGACGAGATCGACGAGCCGCGCCGATGGATGCAACGGGTGCTGTAACCCGCGCCGTCACCGAGTTCGCAGCGCACCACCCCGACCTCGGACGCGAGGTGTGTGTCGGACTCTCCGGCGGACCCGATTCGCTCGCGCTGCTCGCGTGCGCCCTGCGCGCCGACCTCCACGTGCACGCCCTCGTCGTCGACCACGGACTGCAACCCGGATCGGATGCGGTCGCGTCCGCGGCAGCCGACGCGGCACTCGCGCTCGGTGCCGAGGCGACGGTGCTACCGGTGCGGGTCGGTTCCGACGGCGGGATGGAGGCGGCTGCCCGCACCGCCCGGTACGCAGCACTCGACGACGCCCGCGACGGGCGGCCGGTGCTGCTGGCCCACACCGCCGACGACCAGGCCGAAACCGTACTGCTCGGCCTCGCCCGCGGTTCGGGAGCACGGTCGATCGCCGGGATGCGCGCCTGGAACCCGCCGTGGGGGCGGCCCCTGCTGGATGTGCGGCGCGCGCAGACCCTCGCCGCCTGTGCCGAACTCGGCCTTCGACCCCACCACGATCCGCACAACCGCGATCCGCGGTTCACCCGTGTGCGGGTGCGCAGCGAGGTGCTGCCGCTGCTCGACGACGTCCTGCACGGGGGTGTCGTCGAGGCTCTGGGTCGCACCGCCGACTCGCTACAGGCCGACAACGACGCGCTCGACGCCCTGGCCGACGACCTGCGCACCCGGGCAGCCGTCGGCGACGACCTCGACGCCGAGGTTCTCGCTGTCGCTCCCGCGGCGGTGCGTACCCGGGCGCTGCGCTGCTGGCTGCTCGACGTCGGCGCTACCGAGCCCACGCACCGGGTGATCGGCGCCGTCGACGCCATGGTCACCGACCGACGTTCGCGTGCCCAGGTGGCGATCGGCGGCGACCCGGCCGCGCGGACCGTCGTGGTGCGCTCCGACAGCCGGTTGCGCGTCGAGCGCACGCCACGCTGACGCTGCGCTCAAGTTCTGGCCGCAGTTCCAGGGTCTGGCCGCAGTTCCGGCTCCAAGCCGGAACCTGAAACTGCGGCCAGAACTCCAGACACGATGACGGCCCGCCTCGTCGAAACGTTGAGGCGGACCGTCGGGGTGGATGGTCTAGTTCCTCGGTGGGACGAAGGGGGAGTTGATGGTCTCGAAGTACTGGATGGCCGCGACGATCAATGTTCCTCCGCCGCCCAGGGCCAGGCCGATGATCCCGCCGATGCCGGCGCCGAGGGGAATAAACGGAAGGCATCCGACGACGATTCCGCCTGCGCATCCGAGGACGCCACCGACTATCGCACCGAGGACTGTTCCCACCAGCTGCGCGATCGTGAAGCCCGCACCGAGTGTCTGATTGAACCGCGCCAACGCCTGATCATCTCTCTCCTGCTTGGTTCGAGGTCCGTCGACTTGCTTCGTGGCGGCCTCGACCCGTAACGGCTCCACCTCGGCCGGACTGACCGGATTCGCCCGCGACAGGTCACGAGAAGGTATCAGCGTGGCGGAATTGCCGACGGTTTTGGCATCGATCGGAAATTGCTGATATTCCTTTCGATAGCTCAGCGGCATTTGAAATGCCGTCGCACCTGCGGAATTGCGAATCGCGAGCACGCCGTTCGCGGTGCTGATCGTGCCGTTGTGAACGGTGATCGTGAATGACGACGGTGTCGTATGAATGTCGTACGTCGTGGGCGCCGATCCGGTCGGCACCGCCTGCGCGACCCCGGCGAATGCCGTAAAAGCCACAGTGACAAGAGAAATGATGGTCAGGAGTCGGAGCGGGGCGCGAAAGCCTCGATGGGAGACGCGGGCGCCGGTGGCTGCGTTCATCAAAGGGTGGTCTTTCCGGTCGACGGCTCCCGCGAGGAGCCTGGGTGAGTGTTCGGTGTTCAACAATCTCGTTCGCGGAACAAAAGACCAGGCCCCCAATAAATCAATTCGCCGCGAACGGATTCACTTTCACAAATTAATGTTCCCTGCTGGAGAAAAATGTGTCGCGTGTGAGTCATGTTGTCATTCGTGATCTGAGTGTGATCAGTGACACGCCGGTCCCACAATTCGCTGTCCTACAAATGACGTACGCGCGCGCGACCGCCGCCGGGCGGCCTTTGGGCGGCGAAGCGGCGGTTGGGAGCGAGCGGCGCCGCGCGGCATGACAAGCTTGAGGCGTGCAGTCCGCAGATGGGTACGGCGACGACATCGAAGCGATCCTCATCACCGAGGATCAGATCAAGCAACGAACACAGGAGTTGGCCGACTCGGTGGCCGCCCGCTATGCGGACATCGAGCAGGATCTGGTCCTGATCGGCGTCCTCAAGGGGGCGGTCATGTTCATGACCGACTTCGCGCGGGCGTTGCGCATCCCATCGCAGATGGAGTTCATGGCGGTGTCGAGCTACGGGTCCTCGACGTCGTCGTCGGGCGTGGTGCGCATTCTCAAGGACCTCGACCGCGACATCACCGGTCGCGACGTCCTCATCGTCGAGGACATCATCGACTCGGGCCTCACCCTGTCGTGGCTGATGAAGAACCTCGCGACCCGATCACCTCGATCGCTCGAGGTCTGCACCCTGCTCCGCAAACCCGAAGCGGTCCGCTCGCCGGTCGACGTCGCCGATGTCGGCTTCGACATCCCGAACGAATTCGTCGTCGGCTATGGCCTGGACTACTCGGAGCGCTACCGCGATCTGCCCTTCATCGGGCGGTTGCGGCCGTCGGTCTACCAGAACTGACCCTCACCAGGGGTGAGATGCCTCGCAGGCGGGCGCGGAACAGTTTTCCCTGGATGTTCGTTGACCGGTAGCCTCTAGAAATACGGACAGTCGCGCGGCGCGTCGCGCGGCCGGCCACGACGTCGACCGGGAAGGACAGTGGGAACGGCGCGGACGCAGGTCGTGAGGCCGGGTCCCGACCACCACCAACAGGCATGAACCGAAAGTCAGTCTTCCGCAACCTCGCCATCGTGGCGTTGATCGTGCTCGCCCTGTGGGGCTGGAGCGTGATGCGTGACTCGGGCCGCGAATTCCAGTCCGTGGACACCTCGGTCGCATTGACGCAGCTCAACGTGAAGAACACCGAGCGCATCGACATCGACGACCGGGAACAGACGCTGCGGATCGAGCTGACGAACCCGATCCAGGTCGACGGCACCGACGTCACCAAGATCAGCACCCAGTACCCGGCGGCGGCCGGCGAACAGGTCTTCGACTCGGTCACCCAAACGGGCGCGCCGTATCAGACGCACGTCAACGAACAGTCCGCGCTCTGGCAGATCCTCATCTTCATCCTGCCGATGCTGCTGCTGTTCGGTCTGTTCTTCTTCGTGATGAACCGCATGCAGGGCGGCGGCCGTGGCGGCGTGATGGGCTTCGGCAAGTCGAAGGCCAAGCAGCTGACCAAGGACATGCCCAAGACCACCTTCGCCGACGTCGCCGGCGCCGACGAAGCGGTCGAGGAACTCTACGAGATCAAGGACTTCCTCCAGAACCCGACGCGCTACCAGGCGCTCGGCGCCAAGATCCCCAAGGGCGTGCTGCTGTTCGGTCCGCCCGGCACCGGTAAGACCCTGCTCGCCCGGGCCGTCGCCGGCGAGGCCGGGGTGCCGTTCTTCACCATCTCCGGCTCCGACTTCGTCGAGATGTTCGTCGGTGTCGGCGCCTCCCGCGTGCGTGACCTGTTCGAGCAGGCCAAGAACAACAGCCCCTGCATCATCTTCGTCGACGAGATCGACGCCGTCGGCCGCCAGCGTGGCGCCGGCCTCGGCGGTGGACACGACGAGCGTGAGCAGACCCTCAACCAGCTCCTCGTCGAGATGGACGGCTTCGGCGACCGCTCCGGCATCATCCTGATCGCCGCGACCAACCGCCCCGACATCCTCGACCCGGCCCTGCTGCGGCCCGGCCGCTTCGACCGGCAGATCCCCGTCGGCAACCCCGACATCGCCGGCCGCCGCGCCATCCTCAAGGTGCATGCCGCAGGCAAGCCCATCGACGCCGACGCCGACCTCGACGGCCTGGCCAAGCGCACCCCCGGCATGTCCGGCGCCGACCTCGCCAACGTCGTCAACGAGGCGGCGCTGCTCGCCGCGCGCGAACACAAGGACACCATCACCGCCGAGATGCTGGAAGAAGCGGTGGATCGCGTCATCGGCGGCCCGCGCCGCAAGAGTCGCATCATCAGTGAGCACGAGAAGAAGGTCGTCGCCTACCACGAGGGTGGACACACCCTCGCCGCGTGGGCGATGCCCGACCTCGACCCGATCTACAAGGTGACCATCCTGGCCCGCGGCCGCACCGGCGGTCACGCCCTCGCGGTGCCGGAGCAGGACAAGGACCTGATGACGCGATCGGAGATGATCGCGCGTCTCGTCATGGCCATGGGTGGTCGTGCCGCCGAGGAACTCGTGTTCCACGAGCCGACCACCGGTGCATCGTCCGACATCGACCAGGCCACCAAGATCGCGCGTGCGATGGTCACCGAGTACGGCATGAGCGCCAAGCTCGGCGCCGTCCACTACGGCCAGGAACAGGGCGATCCGTTCCTGGGTCGTTCGATGGGGAACCAGGCGTCGTACTCGGCCGAGATCGCCAGCGAGATCGACGAGGAGGTGCGCCGGCTGATCGAGGCCGCGCACACCGAAGCGTGGGCGATCCTGTCGGAGTACCGCGACACCCTCGACATTCTCGCCACCGAGTTGCTCGAGAAGGAGACGCTGACCCGCAAGGATCTCGAGCAGATCTTCTCCGAGGTGCACAAGCGTCCGCGGATCACCACGTTCAACGAGTTCGGCGACCGCACCCCGAGTGACAAGCCGCCGGTGAAGACGCCGGGCGAACTGGCGATCGAGCGAGGCGAGCCGTGGCCGCCGGAGCCCGTGCAGCCCCAGCCCGTTCCGGAGCCGGTCGGCGCCGGCGGCCCCGGCGGGCCCCCCGGCAGCGGCCCCGGATACCCGAGTCCGACTCCCGGGCAGTCGTATCCGCCGTCCTACCCGCCGCAGTCGGCTCCCGGCTACGGTCCCTACGGCGGTCAGCAGGCCCGGCCGGACAGCTATCCCGGTCAGCCGACCCACGGCACCCGTCCCGACTACGGCGCACCCCGCGACTGGTCGGCCCCCGGCTGGCCTCCGCAGGACGCCCCGCAGGGACCGAACGGCTCGGGCGGATACGGTGGCGGAAACAATGGCGGCAACGGTTCCGGTCACGGTGGCCCTGTGCAGGGCGGTCCCCGGCACGGGTCCGGCGCCAACGGTTCCGGCGATCACGGTCAGTACGGCAACGGCGGCTACGGCAACAGTGGCCCCGGCAACGGCGGCTACGGGAACGGTGCCAACGGCTACGGCCCCTACGACGGCGGTCCTCAGGCTGGTGGGCCGAATGACGCCGGCCCGGCCGATCCCGGCACCGAGAACCGGTGACAGCCACCACGGCCGACCAGCGTTCATAGAACGGACCAGATGACACGATGACGATCAGCGAACAGCACCACACGGACCTCGGATCTGAAGGCATGGGTGGCGACGGCGTGGACGAGTTCGCCCCGCGCACCCCGGCCGGGCGGCACTTCGACCAGCCGCGCGCCGAGGCGGCGGTCCGGGAATTGCTGATCGCCGTCGGCGAGGATCCGGACCGGGAGGGCCTGCAGCGCACCCCGACCCGCGTCGCCAACGCCTATCGCGAGATGTTCGCGGGTCTCTACACCGATCCGAGCGAAGTGCTCGCCACCGTCTTCGAGGAGAACCACGACGAGTTGGTGCTCGTCAAGGACATCCCGATGTACTCGACCTGCGAACACCACCTCGTCTCGTTCCACGGGGTCGCCCACGTCGGTTACATCCCGGGCGAGAGCGGGCAGGTGACCGGGCTGTCGAAGCTGGCGCGGGTGGTCGACCTGTACGCCAAGCGGCCGCAGGTGCAGGAGCGGCTGACCAGTCAGATCGCCGACGCGATCGTCAAGCGGCTCGATCCGCGCGGCGTCATCGTGGTCATCGAGGCCGAGCACCTCTGCATGGCGATGCGCGGCATCCGCAAGCCGGGCGCCAAGACCACGACGTCGGCGGTGCGGGGTCTGTTCAAGACCAGTGCGGTCTCCCGCGGTGAAGCCCTCGACCTGATCTCGCGGACCTGAGCGACCACATCGACCCGATGCGCCTGGATGCCGATCGCACCCTCGTGATGGGGGTCATCAACGTCACCGCCGACTCCTTCTCCGACGGTGGCCGCTACCTCGACCTGGATGCGGCCATCGCCCACGGCCACGAACTGATCGCGCAGGGCGCAGATCTGATCGACATCGGCGGCGAATCGACCCGGCCCGGCGCCACCCGCGTCGACCCGGACGTGGAGGCGGCCCGCGTGGCACCCGTCATCAAAGGGCTCGCCGGTGCCGGCGTCCCGATCTCGGTGGACACCATGCGTTCGGCCGTGGCCGAAGCGGCCATCGAGGCAGGGGTCACCATCATCAACGACGTATCCGGGGGACGCGCGGACGCCGACATGGCCCGCGTCGTCGCCGAGTCGGGACTGCCGTGGATTCTGATGCACTGGCGTCCCATCGACCGGGTGAGCCAGCGGGCCGGCGCCACCTTCACCCACGGCATCGACGACGCCGGCGGCTACCGCGACGTGGTCGCCGAGGTCAGCGGCGAACTCCTCGCGCAGGTCGACGCCGCGGTCGCCGCAGGCGTCGACCCCGACCGCGTCATCCTGGACCCGGGCCTGGGTTTCGCCAAGACCGGCGACCACAACTGGGCACTGCTGCACGCGCTGCCCACCCTGGTCGGGCTCGGTTTCCCGGTCCTCATCGGTGCGTCGCGCAAGCGGTTCCTCGGCACACTGCTCGCCCACGGTGGCGATCACGGCGCTGGCGAGCCCCGCCCGGCAGCCGGGCGGGAGATCGCCACGGCTGCCATCTCGGCGCTGGCGGCAGCAGAAGGGGCGTGGGCGGTTCGGGTCCACGACGTGCAGAAGAGTCGCGACGCGATCGCGGTGGCCAGCGCCTGGCGCGCCGGTGGGCAACGCGGAAAGCCGAACGTTCAACACAGCGCAGGAGTCACGGACTGATGGCCGATCGGATCGAGTTGCGGGGACTGGTCGTCCGGGGCAACCACGGGGTGTTCGAACACGAGCGTCGCGACGGCCAGGACTTCATCCTCGACATCGTCCTGTGGATCGACCTCGCGCAGGCAGCCGCATCCGACGACCTCGCCGACACCGTGGACTACGGCGCGCTGGCCCAGCGTGCCCACGATATCGTCGCCGGACCGCCCCGCAATCTGATCGAGGCGGTCGGCGGCGAGGTCGCCGACGACATCATGGATGACGAGCGCATCGCCGCCTGCGAGGTCACCGTGCACAAGCCGTCGGCGCCCATCCCGCTGCAATTCGCCGACGTCGCCGTGGTCACCCGCCGTTCGCGGAAGTCGATGGGCCGATGATCCGGTCGCGTGCGGTGCTGTCGGCCGGCTCCAACGTCGGCGACCGGCTCGACCACCTGACCACGGTCGTCGAGCGGCTCGCCGACGACCTCGTCGCGACGTCGGCGGTCTACTCGACACCCCCATGGGGCGGCGTCGAACAGGACGACTTCTACAACATCACGCTCATCGTCGAGGGTGCGAAACGTCCCGACGACTGGCTCGAGATCTGCCACGAGCTCGAGCAGTCCGCCGACCGGACCCGCGAAATACGTTGGGGGCCCAGAACTCTCGATGTGGATGTGATCTCGGTCAGCTATGACGGTGAGGTTGTCCGCAGCGACGATCCGGACCTGCTCCTTCCGCATCCCCGCGCAGTCGAACGCGCCTTCGTGCTGGTGCCCTGGCTGGCGATCGATCCCGAGGCTGCCCTGTGGACCCCGGAGGGCGTGCGGCCCGTCGCCGACCTGGTCGAGCACCTCGATGCCGACGAACGCGCCGGCGTGCGGCCGGTCGCCGATCTCCCGGGGGTGGGGCCACGGTGACCTCGCCGAAACGGCCGCCGGAGGAGAACCAGGACGAAGAGCCCGGTCTCGGCCCGACCCGGCTGCGTGACCTCGCGCTGATCGCCGGCGTCGTCGCGGTGGTGGCGTGGATCCTGGTCCGCTACAACTACGGCAGCCTGCCGCCGATGCCGCTGCTGGCCGGCCTCGTCCTCTACATTCTCGCGGCGTTGGAGGCGGTGATCGCGTTCGTCGTCCGCGCGCGGGTGGCCTCCCGCGACGTCGGGCGCGCCCGCGGTCAGCTGCACCCGTTGACCGCGGCGCGGGTGTTCGCTTTGGCGAAGTCGTCGGCGATCCTCGGTGCGATCGCGGTCGGGGTGTGGGCCGGGCTGCTCGTCTACCTCGCCACCCGGCATGATCTCGCAGCGGCCCAACACGACCGGCCCGGCGCGATCGTCGGACTCATCGGCGGCGTCCTCCTCGTCGCCGCTGCGCTGTGGCTCGAATACTGTTGTCGCGCACCCGACGACCCCACCGACGAGGCCGTCGGACGGCACCCGGGCCACGCCTGACCTCGCGTGAGTCGCGGTCCGGCGATTCGTGACTCTCCGCCGAGGTTGGGCAATATCGGTGCGATCAGGCGGTATGTTCACGGACATGACGACCTCGAACGGCCGTTCCACGGAGCCGCGGCGCTCCGGTAGATCGGTGGGACAGTGGCTGCTGGGTCTGCTCATCGTGCTGGCCATCGCCGCCAGCATCCTCATGGTGTTCACCGACCAGTTGTCGATCAGCGGGTCACTGGCTGTGATCGCGGCCCTGTGGGCGGCCGTGATCGGGGCGATCCTCGTCACGAAGTTCCGTCGCCAGGCCGAGAGCGCGGAGGCCAAGAGTCGTGATCTCCGGCTGGTGTACGAACTCCAGCTCGAACGGGAGATCGCCGCGCGACGCCAGTACGAGCTCGACGTGGAGACCACCGTCCGCAAAGAGGTGAGCGCCGAGGCGAACCAGGAACTCGCCGACCTCAAGGCGCAGGTGCTCGCGTTGCGCTCCAGCCTCGAGATGCTACTCGGCGAGTCGCTGCCGGAGCACCGCGCGGCCCTGCCGAACGAGAAGCTGCGCGAGCTGGCGTCCGGCATCGGTCAGCCTGAGGGATACGGCCACGGATTCGGCGGCTACGGCACCGACGACAGCGTGCGGGCCGCACAGGACTTCGCGACGACCGCCCCTGCCACGGACATCGGCCGCCGCGTCCCGGACCGTGACATGGCAGATGTGGATCCGAACGAGATGACCGAGGTGATCCCGGTCATCACCGACGACGCACCGATCTCCGGCCGGATCGCCACCGAGGTCCCGGACGCCGGCGTCGACGAGCACGTCGAAGACGCAATCCTGGCCGACGACGAAGACGCCCTGCGCGACGCCGCCCCGGCAGGACCCGGGACCGGCGCGGGACCGCAGGGTTACGTCGACGAGGCGCCGACCGACGAGTGGCCGCCCACCCCCGAACCGGAACGGGCCGTCGAGCCCGAACCGACCGTCGAACCCGCGCCTGCCGTCGAAGCCGAACCTGTCGAATACGAGCCCGCCGAGGCCGCCACTCCCGCTGACGAACCCGCTGCCGTCCCCGGACGTCACGAAGGCACCGGTGACGAGGTGAGCCCGGTGCTGCAGGGAAGGCGTCGTCGCCGTGCCGATGATGGCGAAAGCGCACACTCGGCCGGACTGCCCGTCTCCGAACTGCTCAGCCAGCTGCGTGGATCCGGCGCACCCGGTGGCGGGCGCCGCCGACGCGAGGACTGAGACCCGCCCCAAACACATCGCGATGCCCGCCCGGCCGGGGCGCGGTGAACCCTGTCACAGGTGTTGGCCCCGCGCCCGCCGGACGAACTACTCTTGCTCTGCAACGTCTGGTACCCGAGCTCAGCCGGGACTGGAACTGATCAGCGGAGGACAGTGGTGACCTCACCGAGCGATGAACTCGGCCCGTCGGGGCGGCCTGGCGCTGCCCCCTACCTGTCCGGCGTCTCCAACCTGCCCGCCCCGGCCCGCCTGACCGTCGGGATCATCTCCGCCGGGCGCGTCGGCACCGCCCTCGGCGCCGCCCTCGAACAGGCCGGCCATGTCGTCGGCGCCGTCCTGGCCCGCTCGGAGGCGTCTCGGCGCCGCGCCGCGGAACGCCTGCCCGAATCGGAGATCCTCGACCTCGCCGGCGTCGTCGCGCGCGCGGAACTGCTGATCCTCGCTGTCCCCGACGCCGCGCTCGCCGACGTGGTCGCCGACGTCGCGCGCAGCGAAGCCCTTCGACCGAACACCCTCGTCGCCCACACCGCGGGCGCAACCGGCGTGGCCGTGCTGGCGCCGCTCGCCGACCTCGGGGCGTTG
Organism: Gordonia prachuapensis; assembly: GCF_036350515.1. Classification (NCBI taxonomy): domain Bacteria; kingdom Bacillati; phylum Actinomycetota; class Actinomycetes; order Mycobacteriales; family Gordoniaceae; genus Gordonia; species Gordonia prachuapensis. The sequence goes on from NZ_JAZDUE010000017.1 coordinate 38,835, forward strand.
CCCCTCGCGATTCATCCGGCGATGACCTTCGTCGGCTCCGAGGAGGACACCACCCGGCTGCGGCAGGCATGTTTCGGCGTGACCGCAGCCGATGAGGTCGGGTACGCGATCGCGCAGTCCCTGGTCCTCGAGATGGGTGGGGAGCCGGTGCGGATCGCCGAGGCCGACCGCGTCCTGTATCACGCGGCGCTCGCGCACGGCGCGAACCACCTCGTCACCCTCATCACCGACGCGGTTGCCGCCCTCAACGCCGCGATCGAAGGCCATGACGGCCAGTCGGCACGGGCCACCGCGACCGTGGACGGCAGCGCCACCATGCTCGCCGAACGCATCCTCGGACCGCTCGTCACCGCGTCCCTGCGCAACGTCCTCGAGTTGGGGCCGCGCGCGCTCACCGGTCCCGTCGCCCGCGACGACGCGGCCGCCGTCGCCGATCACCTCGCCGCGCTGCGCACCCTGCCCGCCGACCGGGCCGGGGCGACCGGTATCGCCGAGGCCTACCGGGTGATGGCGCGCCGGACCGCCGGCCACACCGATGCGTCGGCCGATCTGCTCGCCGTGCTGGAGGCATCATGACCGGCGGACTCGACGGCACGTCCTTCGTGCCCGGAGAACTCACCGTGCATCGCGACCCGACGGTGCTGCATCGCGTGAGCCAGGCGCTGCGTCGCGCCGGCAAGAGGGTGGTCTTGGTACCGACGATGGGCGCGTTGCACGCCGGTCACCTGGAACTCGTCCGTGCCGCCAAGGCCAAGGGTGACGCGGTGGTCATCGTGTCCATCTTCGTCAACCCGTTGCAGTTCGGTGCCAACGAGGATCTCGACGCCTATCCGCGGACCTTCGACGCCGACTGCGCGCTGCTGCGATCGGTGGGCGTGGAACTCGTGTTCGCCCCCACCGTCGCGCACATGTATCCGCACGGGCAGCGCACCCTGGTCCAGCCCGGGCCGGCCGGCGCTGTGCTCGATGGGCTTTCGCGGCCGACCCACTTCGCCGGGATGCTCACGGTGGTGCTCAAGCTGCTGTCGATCGCGTCGCCGCACGCCGCTTTCTTCGGCGAGAAGGACTACCAGCAGCTCGTGCTCATCAAGCAGATGGTGGACGACCTGAACATCGACGTCGACGTGGTCGGTGTCCCGACGGTGCGCGAGTCGGACGGGCTCGCGATGTCGTCACGTAATCGCTACCTCGATGAATCCCAACGAGAACTCGCCACCACCCTGTCGGCGGCACTGGTCGCCGGCGCCCACGCGGCGGCCGGTGGCCGGGACGCGATCCTCGCCGCCGCCCAGTCCGTCCTCGACGCCCACTCCGAGATCGACGTGGACTATCTCGCACTGACCGGCCGGCTGCTCGATGACCCGCCGGAACGCGGCGACGGACGCCTGCTCGTCGCGGCCCGAATCGGCCCGGCCCGCCTCATCGACAACGTCGGCGTCGCCATCGGCACCGGCTTCGCCGGCCGCGACCCCGAACCAATCGACCACTGATCACCCCGACGAAAGGGAAAGCACACACCATGTTCCGCACCATGATGAAATCAAAGATCCACCGGGCCCGGGTCACCCAGGCCGACCTGCACTACGTCGGGTCGGTCACCATCGACCAGGATCTGCTCGACGCGTCCGACCTGCTCGAGGGCGAACAGGTCACCATCGTCGACATCGACAACGGCGCCCGCCTCGAGACCTATGTCATCGCCGGTGAACGAGGCTCCGGCGTGATCGGGATCAATGGTGCCGCAGCACATCTCGTCCATCCCGGCGACCTGGTGATCATCATCGCCTACGGCATCATGAACGAGCAGGAACTGCGCGACTACTCGCCGTCGGTCGTCTTCGTCGATGATCACAACCGCGTCCTGGAGGCCGGGACCGATCCCGCGCGCGTCCCCGCCGGTTCCGGTCTGCGCGACCCGCGCGAGCTCGTCGACACCCGCGCCTAGGAAACCTCACCCACGATGCTGCTCACCGTCGACGTCGGGAACACCAACATCCATCTCGGCGTCTTCGCCGGAGCGGGTGATCACGCGACCCTGGTGCGCGACTGGCGCATTCACACCGAGCCCAATCTCACGTCCGACGAACTGGCACTCCTCATCCGTGGTCTGCTCGGGCGCGACGTCGACCAGGTGACCGGTGTCGCCGCGCTGTCCACGGTGCCGTCGTTGCTACGTGAGCTGCGGGTGATGGTACCGCGCTATTTCGGCGACGGGCATCACCATCTGCTGCTGGAACCCGGTGTGCGGACCGGGGTTCCGCTACTCGTCGACAACCCGAAGGAAGTCGGCACCGACCGTGTCGCCAACTGCGTTGCGGCTCATCACAACTACCCGAAAGGTCCGTGCATTGTCGTGGCCTTCGGGACCGCGACGGTCGTGGACGCGATCTCCGCGAAAGGCGAGTTCCTCGGCGGCGCTATCGCTCCGGGCGTCGACCTGGCGGTGGAGGCGCTGTCCGAGCACACCGTCACCGTCCGAAAGGTCGAGCTGATGCCGCCCCGCAGCGTCCTGGGCAAGAACACCGTCGAGGCCCTGCAGTCGGGCATCCTGTACGGCTTCGCCGGGCAGGTGGATGCCCTGGTCGACCGGGTCCGCGACACCGTCGACGGGTTCGACTCCGACGACGTGACCGTGGTCGCGACCGGCTACCTCGCCCCGCTGATGTTCGACGAGTGCGAAACCCTCACCGAGCACCACCCGCACCTGACCCTCGACGGTCTCCGGCTGGTCCACGAGCGGTCCAAGCAGCAGCGTCGTCGCTGAGTCGTGGTTACAACCGCTGGTCGAGTAGTCCGAGCCGCTAGGCGAGGGCGTATCCGCCGGATTGAGCCTGTCGAAATCGAGACCTCGTGACCTCGCGAGTACCGAGGTCTGGCGGCAGACCACTATCTGTGGCACACTGTTCGCCGTGATCAAGAGCTGTCTGGAGTGTTGTCAGGGCTGAGTTCCGCATCTGCGGCCGCCCTCCTTCGACGACCCCCGCTCGCTTCGATCACTCCCAGGACACCTCATGACCGCCGTGCTCGGCACCCTCGCCACTGAATCCGTCACCCTCGATCCCACCGTTGCCCAGGCAACCGCTGCACCGCTGTCGGCGCAGGCCGCCGACTACGCGATGCTCGTCGCCACCGGCACCACCCCGGTCGACGTCCGCAGCCAGCGCAAGCGCGACGCCGACGGCGTACTCTCCGGCGCCTTGGCCATCGACGCAGCAGAGATCCTCACCCGCCTCACCCCGGGCAGCGACGAGTCCCTGACCAGTGCAGACGCCGACGCGCGGTGGTTGCTCATCAGCGACGACGGCCACGAAGCCGAGTGGCTGGCGTGGCATCTGCAGGCGCGCGGGATCACCGGCGCCGTCTTCGTCGTCGGCGGCTTCCGCGCTCTGCGCCGCGCCCGGGTGGTCGGCACCATCAGCGAGCAGGAACTCGCGGCTATCTCAGCCCACTGAATCCCTCCACACCGAGTCGTCCCGAGCTTCTATCGTCGGGTACATGACCACCACGACGACTCCCTGGGACGGCAAGATCTTCGACGGCAGCTGGATCGACGGCGGCGCCGGGACCATCGACGTCACCGCGCCCGCCACCGGCCACAGCATCGCCACCGTCGGCGGCGCGAACATCGACGACCTGCGCGCCGCGGTCACCAAAGCGACCGCCGCACAACGCGAGTGGGCGTCGCTCCCGTACACCGAGCGTGCGGCGGTGATGAGCCGCGCGTCGGCCCTGCTCGCCGCCGACCCCGACCGGCTGACCCGCTGGCTCGTCCCCGAATCCGGCTCCGGCCAGGGCAAGGCGGCATTCGAGGCCGGCCTGGTCACCTCCGAGCTGGCCGAGGCCGCCGGTCTCGCGTCGCAGCCGTTCGGACAGGTGCTGCGCAGCATGAAGCCCCGCATGTCCATCGGCCGATACGTGCCGATCGGCATCGTGGGGGTGATCAGCCCGTTCAACTTCCCAGCCATCCTGTCGATGCGGTCGGTGGCGCCGGCACTGGCCGTCGGCAACGCGGTCATCCTCAAGCCCGACCCGCGCACCCCGATCTCCGGGGGCCTGGCACTCGCCGACCTCCTCGCCGAGGCGGGCCTCCCTGATGGCCTGCTGCACGTCCTGCCCGCCGGCGCCGACGTCGGAGCCGAGCTGGTCACCCACCCCGACATCGGCTGCATCTCGTTCACCGGCTCCACCCCGGCTGGACGCAAGATCGGCCAAGCAGCCGCCCCGCTGCTCAAGAAGGTGCACCTCGAACTCGGCGGCAACAATGCGCTGCTCGTCCTCCCGGACGCCGACCTCGACGCCGCGGCATCGGCGGGCGCCTGGGGTTCGTTCCTGCATCAGGGCCAGATCTGCATGACCGCCGGGCGGCACCTGTTGCCGTCCGACCTCGCCGCGTCCTACACCGGCAAGCTCGCCGACAAGGCCGACGCCATACCGGTCGGTGACCCCACCGACCCCGCCAACGCGCTCGGCCCGATCATCGACCGCGGTCAGCTCGAGCGGGTCGACGACATCGTCCAGTCGACGGTGCGTGGCGGTGCGACACTCGCGGCCGGCGGCACCTACGACGAGCTGTTCTACCGGCCCACCGTCCTGGCCGACGTCTCACCGGACGCACCCGCGTTCACACAGGAGATCTTCGGACCGGTCGCGCCGGTGGCCACCTACGACACCGTCGACGAGGCGATCGACATCATCAACTCGTCGGAGTTCGGGTTGTCGGTGTCGATCCTCACCGGCAACGCCCTGCGTGCCTACGAACTGGCCGACCGCATCCGGTCGGGCGCGATCCACATCAACGACCAGACCGTCGACGACGAGGCCGTTGCGCCGTTCGGCGGAACGAAGGCGTCCGGAACCGGCGGGTACTTCGGGTCGTCGGTGAACCTGGACACCTTCTGTGACCTGCAGTGGGTGACGATGCAGGCAGACATCGAGCGATATCCGTTCTGACATTGGCGCGCGGGTCGTCTCCGGTCCGGCGGGTCGTCCCTGTTCCCGCGGGCAGTCGACGACCCGCGCCACCCGAACCGACTCGCTCCACCCGATCCGACCCGCGTCAGCACGGACCGAGTTGCCGAGTTGCCGCCCAGCCACCGGACTAGGGTCGGGACGTTCGGTTCCGATAGGGTTTCCGGCGTGAGCAACACCCCGACCACGCAGAACGCGCCCGCAGACGCCGACGACAACGCCCCGGAGCAGCTCCGGATCCGTCGCGAGAAGCGCGAGGCGATCCTGAGTGAGGGGCGCGAGGCCTACCCGGTCTCCATCGCTCGGACCCACAGTCTCTCGGAGATCCGCACCACGTTCCCCGATCTCGAGGCCGGGACCGAGACCGGACAGGTGGTCGGTGTCGCGGGCCGGATCATCTTCCTGCGGAACAAGGGCAAGCTCTGCTTCGCCACGCTGCAGGAGGGCGACGGCACCCAGCTGCAGGCGATGATCAGCTTCAACGGGGTGGGCGAGGACGCGCTCGCCCGATGGAAGGCCGAGGTGGATCTCGGTGACATCGTCTTCGTGCACGGTCAGGTCATCAGCTCCCGCACCGGCGAGCTGTCGGTGATGGCCGACATGTGGGAGATGGCGTCGAAGGCGTTGCGTCCCTTGCCGATCGCGCACAAGGAGATGAACGAGGAGACCCGGGTTCGGCAGCGCTACGTCGATCTCATCATGCGTCCGGAGGCCCGCGAGACCGCCCGGACCCGCATCGCGGTCATCTCGGAGCTGCGAAATGCGTTGGCGCGACGTGACTTTCTCGAAGTCGAGACGCCCATGCTGCAGACGCTGCACGGTGGCGCGGCGGCGCGGCCGTTCGTGACCCATTCCAACGCCTTCGACATCGATCTCTACCTCCGGATCGCGCCGGAGTTGTTCCTCAAGCGTTGCATCGTCGGCGGCATCGAGCGGGTCTTCGAGATCAATCGCAACTTCCGCAACGAGGGTGCGGACTCCACGCACTCGCCGGAGTTCGCGATGCTCGAGACCTATCAGGCCTACGGCACCTACGACGATGCCGCAGTGATGACACGTGAACTCGTGCAAGAGGTTTCGCAGGGTGCGCTGGGCACGCTGACACCGGTGATGGCCGACGGAACCGAATACGACCTGTCCGGTGAGTGGACGTCGCTCCAGATGTACCCGTCGCTGTCGGAGGCGCTGGGGGAGGAGATCGTCCCGGACAGCGGCGATGCCGGGACGAGCGTCGACGAACTGCTGTCGATCGCCGCACGCGTGGGTCTGGAGATCCCGAAGGACAAGGGCTACGGCCACGGCAAGATCGTCGAAGAGCTGTGGGAGCACATGGTCGGGGAGAAGCTCGACCAGCCGGTGTTCATCCGCGACTTCCCGGTCGAGACATCACCGTTGGTCCGTGCCCACCGCTCGGTGCCCGGCGTCGTGGAGAAGTGGGACCTCTACGTGCGCGGTTTCGAGCTGGCCACCGGCTACTCCGAACTCGTCGACCCGGTGATCCAGCGCGAGCGATTCGTCGACCAGGCGAGGCTGGCCGCCGCAGGAGACGACGAGGCGATGCGCCTCGACGAGGAGTTCCTCACCGCGATGGAATACGGCATGCCGCCCACCGCGGGAACCGGCATGGGCATCGACCGGCTGCTCATGGCGCTCACGGGTCTCGGCATCCGGGAGACCATTCTGTTCCCGCTGGTCAAGCCGCGCAACTGAGCGCGAGTTCGACAGTGGGTCAGGCGAGTTCGCGTTTCAGTATCTTACCGGCGGCGTTGCGCGGGAAGGCGTCGACGAACACCACCGAGCGGGGCACCTTGAAGTTCGCGAGATGTTCCTTGGCGTAGGCGATCACGGCGGCCTCGTCGAGGTCGCTGCCGTCGCGGACCGTCAGATACGCCCGCCCGACCTCACCCAGACGCTCGTCGGACACGCCGACCACGGCCGACTCGGTGACACCGTCGAGCCGGGCCAGGGCCTGTTCGATCTCGGCCGGATAGACGTTGAATCCGCCGCAGATGTACATGTCCTTGAGGCGATCGGTGATCTTCAGGTTGCCGCGTTCGTCGATGGTGCCGATGTCGCCGGTGTGTAGCCAGCCGTCCTCGTCGATGGTCTCCTTGGTGGCGGCCGGGTCGTCGAGGTAACCGCGCATCACCATCGTGCCGCGCGCCAGCACCTCGCCCTCCTCGGACAGCCTGATCTCCATGCCGTCGAACGCACGACCACAGGTGTTGGCGACCGTCTCGTCGTCGTCGTCCGGGGTGCAGGTGGAGACGAACCCGCTGGCCTCGGTCAATCCGTAGGCGGTGATCACCGTGTCCACGCCGAGTTCGTGCTGCAGGCGTTCGACGAGTACGACCGGCACGATCGCCGCGCCGGTCACCACCAGTCGCAGCGACGACAGATCGTGGCCGCTGCGGGCGGGGTCGTCGAGGATGGTCTGGAAGATCGTGGGCGCGCCGGGGAACACGGTGGCGCGCTGCTTCTCGGCGAGCTTCATCGCCTCGGTCGGCGAGTAGACCGCGAGCGGGATCATCGTCACCCCGAACAACACGCACGGCAGAATGCCCGCCTTGTAGCCGAACGTGTGGAAGTACGGGTTCACCATGAGATACCGGTCGTCGTCGGACAACTGTCCGTTGGCGCCCCACGCGCGCGAGCCGGCGACCGTCTGGTGGTGCTCGGCCAGGACGCCCTTCGACTTGCCGGTCGTCCCGGAGGTGAACAGGATGTCCGAGATGTCGTCGGGAGCCACCGCGTCCGCACGGCTTTCGGCTTCACGACGCGACTCATCGGTGGCGCGGTCGAGGAAGTCCGCCCAGGACACCGCCCCTTCGGGCACAACCGACGATTCGTTGAGCGTGACCCCGACGACGACGTCGGGCATGGTTTCGCGGTGATCGCTCATCAGCTCGGCGAGGTGATCGCTGCCGAGGAACTCGCCGGACACGATCGCCGTTTTGGCGTCCGAGCGTTCGATGATCTCGATCGCCTCACCCGCGGTGTATCGGGTGTTGAGCGGCACCAGCGTCGCTCCGGCATGGTGGACGCCGAGCGCCGCGATCGGCCAGTGGTAGCTGTTCGGGGACCAGATGGCCACGCGGTCGCCCGGCTGAATACCGGAGGCGACGAGTGCGCCGGCGAAGGTGACCACCGCTGCGGAGAGCTCCGACCACGTGAGCGCGACGTGAGGGCTGTCCGTGGACGACCATTGGTCGTCGACGATGGCGATCTTCTCCGGCCAGGTCCGCACCGCCCGACGCAGGGCAGCCGGAGTCGTCACAATCGGCTCCATACGCCCCAACCTAGCACTTGCTTGGTGAGTTATGCTAGCGGTCATGACCTCGATCAACCTCGCCGACCGGGCCGTCGACCTGGGTGAATGGGCGAGATCCGTGCCCGACGCGGACGAGCAGTTCGCCGTCGCGGTACGCGAGTGGCTCGAGAAGAACCTCACCGGCGAGTTCGCCGATCTGAAGGGACGGGGCGGTCCGGGCAGTGAGCACGAGTTCTTCGAAGGCCGGCTCGCCTGGGATCGCCATCTCGCCGCCGCCGGCTGGACCTGCCTCGGATGGTCCACCCGCTACGGCGGCCGCGGCGCCACGCTCGATCAGCGAATCATCTTCCATCAGGAGTACGCGCGGGCCAACGCGCCCGCGCGGGTCAATCACCTCGGCGAGGAACTCCTCGGCCCCACCCTGATCGAGTACGGCACCGAGGAGCAGAAGCAGCGGTTCCTGCCCGGGATCGTCGACGTGACCGAACTGTGGGCCCAGGGGTACTCCGAGCCCGGCGCCGGTTCCGACCTCGCCGGGGTGTCCACGACCGCGCAACTCGACGACAGCGGTGAGCGATGGGTCGTCAACGGGCAGAAGGTGTGGACGTCGCTCGCGCATGTCGCGCAATGGTGTTTCGTCATCTGTCGCACCGAGAAGGGCTCCCAGCGGCACAAGGGCCTGAGCTTCCTGTTGGTGCCCCTCGACCAGCCCGGCGTCAGCGTGCGGCCCATCCAGCAGCTCACCGGGACCTCGGAGTTCAACGAGGTGTTCTTCGACGATGCGGTCACCGACGCCGACCTCATCGTCGGCGAGCCGGGGGAGGGCTGGAAGGTCGCGATGGGGCTGCTTCAGTTCGAGCGGGGTGTCTCCACACTCGGCCAGCAGGTCGGCTTCGAGCGTGAATGGCGCGAACTCGTCGACATCGCCCAGGCCAACGGCGCGGTGGACAACCCCGAGATCGCCACCCGTCTGACCCGATCGTGGATCGGACTGAAGGTCATGCGCGCCAACGCCCAGCGCACACTCGCCGGCGACATCGTCTCCGAGGCCGGCGCGGCATCGGTGTCGAAGTTGTTGTGGGCCAATTGGCATCGGGATCTCGGTGAGCTGGCGATGTCGATCGTCGGCCCACGGTCACTCCTCGGGCCCACGCACACCGTCGAAGGCGTCGCCAACGACATCACCGACCCCGACCACGTCGAACTCGACGAATGGCAACGACTCTTCCTGTTCACACGCGCGGACACCATCTACGGAGGTTCGAACGAGGTGCAACGCAACATCATCGCCGAGCGGGTGCTCGGCCTACCCCGGGAGGCCCGACAGTGACGGAATCGACCATCTCCCAGCAGCGCTCACCGCTGTCCGACCCACCGGCGGAGACGCCCGGGCACGGCCTGTTGCTCGGCCGCAAGGTCGTGGTGACCGCCGCCGCCGGGACCGGCATCGGCTTCGCCACCGCCCGCCGGGCCCTCCTCGAGGGCGCCGACGTCGTGATCAGCGACTGGCACGAACGCCGCCTCGGTGAGGCCCGGGACGCGCTCGCGTCGGAGTTCGCCGACCAGACGGTCGGCCAGATCGTGTGCAACGTGCAGGAGTCCGCCGATGTCGACGCCCTGATCGACTCCGCCGCAAGCGAACTCGGACGAATCGACGTCCTGGTGAACAACGCCGGCCTCGGTGGCGAGACGCCGGTCGCCGACATGACCGACGACGAATGGGATCGGGTCGTCGACATCACCCTCAACGGCACCTTCCGCGCGACCCGCGCCGCGCTTCGGTACTTCCGCGGTGTCGAGCACGGGGGAGTCATCGTCAACAACGCCTCGGTCCTGGGGTGGCGAGCGCAGCGTGGGCAGGCGCATTATGCCGCGGCGAAGGCCGGCGTCATGGCGTTGACCCGATGCTCGGCGGTCGAGGCGGCCGACTTCGGCGTGCGGATCAACGCAATCGCGCCGTCGATCGCCAAGCATCCGTTCCTGGCGAAGGTGACCAGCGACGAACTGCTCGACGAACTGGCTTCGCGCGAAGCGTACGGCCGCGCCGCCGAGGTCTGGGAGGTCGCCGCCACGATCGCCATGCTCGCCAGCGACTACACCACCTATCTCACCGGCGAGGTCGTCTCGATCTCCAGCCAGCGTGCCTGAAAACAGAATCGGAGTCCGGATCATGACATCGTCCACACCTACGGCCTACATCGTCGACGCCATCCGCACGCCCGTCGGCAAGCGCAACGGGTCGCTCGCCAAGACCCACCCCGCCGACCTGGGGGCACACATCATCAAGTCACTGGTCGATCGCACGGGTATCGACCCCGAGGTGGTGGACGACGTGGTGTTCGGCTGTGTCGATGCGATCGGTCCGCAGGCCGGCAACATCGCCCGCACCGCCTGGCTTGCCGCGGGATTGCCGCTGGCTGTTCCCGGTACGACGGTCGACCGCCAGTGCGGGTCGTCGCAGCAGGCCATCCACTTCGCGGCGCAGGGCGTCATGAGCGGGACGCAGGATGTCGTCGTCGCGGGCGGTGTGCAGAACATGAGCGCCATCCCGATCTCGCAGGCCATGATCGCCGGGCAGGAACTCGGATTCACCACTCCCACCGCAGAATCCGCCGGGTGGCGGGAACGCTTCGGCGACGCCGCCATCTCCCAGTTCAACGGTGCCGACATGATGGCCAACAAATGGGACATCTCGCGCGAGGACATGGAGCGGTGGGCGCTGCAGTCACACGAACGCGCTCGTGCCGCGATCGCCGAGGGCCGGTTCGACAACGAGAACGTGCCGCTCGGGGACTGCGTCGTCGACGAATGCCCGCGCGAGACGTCGATGGAGAAGATGGCCGGACTGCAGCCGCTGGCCGAGGGATCTCGGTTGACCGCGGCCGTGTCATCGCAGATCTGCGACGGCGCATCGGCCACCCTGGTGGTCTCGGAGAAGGCCCTCGAGGAGTACGGCCTGACCCCGCGGGCCCGTATCCACCACATGTCGGTGCGTGGCGACGACCCGGTGATGATGTTGTCGGCGCCGATCCCGGCCACCGCGTACGCCTTGGCGAAGACCGGCCTGAGCATCGACGACATCGACGTGATCGAGATCAACGAGGCCTTCGCGTCCGTCGTACTCGCGTGGCTCAAGGAAACCGGAGCCGACCCGGCGAAGGTCAACCGCAACGGCGGGGGGATCGCCCTCGGTCACCCGCTCGGCGCGACCGGGGCCAAGCTGTTCGCCACCCTGCTCAACGAACTCGAACGGACCGGCGGCCGGTACGGCCTGCAGACGATGTGCGAGGGCGGCGGCACGGCGAACGTCACCATCATCGAGCGCCTGGGGTGAGGCGGGGGCCGCATCTGAAAACCCATGTGGCCAGAACGCTGTGATCTGACGCATACTAGGCTGGAACTGATGTACGAGTTCGTCTCACGAGCTCGTGCGAGGCACTGGCAACGTTCGGAGGATCACTAATGACCAAACCAGCAGAGTTGCGGACGGCGGTCGGGGACCGTGTCTCGTCGGAAGCGCACACCATGACCGAGCTGCTGGAGATCCAGCGTGCCGCTTTCCTGCGTGACGGCATCCCGGACGCGAAGACCCGTATCGACCGGATCACCCGCTTGTCGTCGCTGCTGCTCGACAACTCGGAGGAGATCGCGCAGGCGCTGGAGGCCGATTTCGGGTCGCGTCCTCGCGAGCTGTCGATGGCCACCGACATCGTCGGCTGCATGATCGACCTCACCCATCAGCGGCGTCACGCCGAGAAGTGGATGAAGGAGGTCAACGTCGCCAAGGGGCAGGGGTTGGCCGGCTTCAAGCAGCGTCTCCGCCACGACCCGCTCGGTGTCGTCGGCATCATGGGGCCCTGGAATTTCCCGCTGAACCTGACCTTCGTTCCCGCGGGATCGGCGTTCGCGGCCGGCAACCGCGTGTTGATGCGCCCGTCTTCGGTCACCGCGCGGACCACCGAGGTCATCGCCAAGCACGCACCCGACTACTTCTCGATCGAAGAGCTCGCGGTCATCACGAGCAAGCACGGATCCGGGTCGGACTTCGCGAAGCTCAAGGTCGACCACATGTTCTTCACCGGGTCGCCCGAGGTCGGATCGTCCGTGGCGCAGGAAGCGGCAAAGAACCTCGTGCCGGTCACCCTGGAACTCGGCGGCAAGAATCCCGCCGTGGTCGATGTCGATGCCGACATCGACAAGGCCGCCAAGTTCATCGCCGACGCGCGCCTGGTCAACGGCGGCCAGGTCTGCCTGTGCCCCGACTACGTGTTCGTGCCCGAGGCGAAGCTCGGTGAGTTCACCGACAAGGTGATCGCGCGCTGGAAAGAGAAGTTCCCGACCATCCGCTCGAACACCGAGTACACCTCGACGATCAACGAGAAGAACTTCACCCGCATCGTCGGACTCATCGAGGACGCCGAACAGCTCGGCGCCACCAAGCACCAGGTCATCCCGGCGGGCGAGTCACTGCCGGATGCCGAGACCCGCAAGATCCCGCCGACGCTGCTCACCGGGGTCAAGGCCGGCATGAAGGTCGAGGAGGACGAGGTCTTCGGTCCCGTCCTGACCGTCTACCCGTACCGCGACCTGTCGGAGGCGATCAGCCACATCAGCAGCCATCCGCACCCGCTGACGATGTACTGGTCCGGCGACGACAACGAGAACTTCAAGAAGCTCGCCGACGGCACCCGCAGCGGATCGATCAACGCCAACGACTTCGCCACCCACCTGTTCAGCCTGGAACTGCCGTTCGGCGGTGTCGGTAAGAGCGGCATGGGCAACTACCACGGCCGGTTCGGTTTCGAGACCTTCAGCCATGCCCGCGCTGTCACCGTCTCGACGCTGCCGGTGTCGGTGGCCGAGTTGATGTCGCCGCCGTTCACCGCAAGCGACAAGCGGATGACCAACGGTCAGCTGAAGATGTGGGCGTTCTTCAACAACAAGGCCATCAAGAAGCTGAAGAAGAAGCGCTGACGGTTTTCTCTCACTGGGTTCGCCCAGCTTGGCCGGGTTCGCACACCGCGGACCCGGCCAAGCGCTTGCTAGGGTAGGCCCATGGCCCCACGCAGCACCGTTCCCGGCTCCACCAGGCGCGACGAACTGCTGTCCACCGCGGGTCGGATGTTCGCCGAGCAGGGCCTTCGGTCGACCACGGTCCGCGACATCGCCGACGCCGCCGGGATCCTCTCCGGCAGCCTCTACCATCACTTCGACTCGAAGGAGTCGATGGTCGACGAGTTGCTGCGAGGTTTCCTCGACGACCTGTTCTCGCGGTACCGCGAGATCGCCGGAGCCGGTCTGAGCGCGGCCGAGACCCTTCGCCGTCTGGTCGTCGCGTCGTTCGAGTCGATCGACGCGCAGCGCAACGCCGTCGCGATCTACCAGGACGAGGCCAAACGCCTTGCCGCGCAAGAACGTTTCGCCTACATCGGGGAGCTCAACACCGAGTTCCGCCAGCTGTGGCACGCGGTGCTGCGGCGTGGGGTCGACGACGGCGAGTTCCGCGCCGACCTCGATGTCGAATTGGCCTACCGATTCCTGCGTGACACGGTCTGGGTGGCGGTGCGCTGGTATCGGCCGGGCGGTTCCCTGTCGGCCGACGACATTGCGCAACAGTATCTTTCGATCGTTCTCGACGGTATCTTGCCGCGCTGACCGTTGTCGGTCGCGTCGACGCATCGGTGCGATGTCGTCCGAACGGGCTCAAACTTAGGTAACCCTTGCTAGCGGTGTCTCGGCGCCGATATCGTACGCACGTGACACTTGGTGCAGAGCTCGAGGACGGCGCGCGGGCGACGCACGTCGCTGACCCGCCGGCCGACGACGCCGAACCTGATGTACGCGCGGAGGCCAAAGCCAAAGCCGCGGCGTTGCGCGAACTGCTCGAGCCGGTTCGGACCCGCACGCTGCTGGGGCAGGCCATCCAGCTGCTGGCGTCGGCGGCGACGGTGGTCCCGTTCATCGGCATCGTCGAAATCGGTCGCACCCTGCTCGCGCCGGGTCCCGTCGATTCCGGCCGGGTGTGGCTGATCGTGCTGATCGTTGGTGTCGGACTTGCGGCCCGCGCACTGTTCGGTTTCCTGGCGCTGACGGTGACTCACTTCGCGGATCTCGATCTTCAGGCGCAGCTACGGGTCCGGATCGCGGACAAACTGGGCCGTCTGCCGCTCGGATGGTTCAGTCGTACGAGTTCGGGAGCGGTACGGAAATCCGTGCAGAGCGACGTCGCCGAACTCCACTACCTCGTCGCGCACGCCAACGTCGAGGCCACCGCGGCCGCCGTCACCCCGTTGTTCGCACTCGCATACTGCTTTGTCCTGGACTGGCGACTGGGTCTGCTCGCGATCGCCACCTTGCCGCTGTACGCGCTCGCCTACGCGTGGATGGCGCGGGACATGACCGCGCAGATGGCCCGGATGGATGCGGGTGTGGCGAAGATCAGCGCGACGATCGTCGAGTTCATCGCGGGTGTCTCCGTGGTGAAGACATTCGGTCAGGTGGGCAAGGCGCATCGACGATTCGTCGACGCCGCCGACGAGTTCAACGACGACTTCTCCGGGTACATCGGTCCGATGCTCCGCTTGGAGGCGGTCTCATCGATCTTCCTCTCCGCCCCACTGATCTTGCTCGTCAATCTCGCCGGCGGCTATTGGTTCGTCGACAGCGGATGGGTGGAGCCGATCGAACTCGTCGGCTCGACCCTGATCGCGATGGTGCTGCCGACAGCACTGCTGACGGTGTCGATGGCCGTGCACACGCGCCAGCAGGCTTCTGGTGCGGCCCAACGGATCGTGGACCTGCTCGGTGAGCCGGAGCTTCCGACGACCGACAGCCCGAAGTCGCCGGTGGGCCACGATGTCGTCATCGAGGACGTCGACTTCACGTACCCGCCGCGACTGGGGGTGTCGGCGGGCGTCAAGGCTCTCGACGGTGTCAGCCTCCGACTCCCTGCCGGCAGTCTCACCGCCCTCGTCGGACCCTCCGGAAGTGGGAAGTCGACTCTGGCAACACTGCTGCCGCGGTTCGGCGATCCCGATTCGGGGTCGGTGAGAATCGGTGGGGTCGACGTGCGTGAGATAGCCTCCTCGGAGCTCTATCGGCACGTCGGCTTCGTGCTGCAGGACGTCCAACTGTTGTCGACGTCGGTGGCCGACAACATCCGCCTCGGGCGTCCGGACGCGACCGACGACGACGTGTTCGCCGCAGCCCGTGCCGCCAACATCCACGACCGCATCCTCGAACTGCCCAACGGATACGACACCATCGTGGGTGTCGGGGCCCACTTCTCCGGGGGCGAGGAGCAGCGGGTCTCGATAGCTCGGGCACTCCTTGCCGACACACCGATCCTGGTCCTCGACGAGGCCACCGCATTCGCCGATCCGGAATCCGAAGCCCAGATCCAAGAGGCGATCTCGACATTGGTGGCCGGTCGGACCGTCCTCGTCATCGCACACCGCCTGGGCACGATCACGCACGCCGACAACATCGTCGTCCTCGATGGTGGCCGTGTCGTTGGGCAGGGGACGCACGCCGACCTCGTGTCGGCGGGCGGCGTGTACGCCGCGATGTGGGCGAGCTATCAGGCGGGCACCAGCCGACAAGACGAAGAGATCGCGCGACAGGAGGCCCGACGATGATCCGCGGCTTCTACACGATCCTCGGGCCGGAGCG
The DNA here is from genome assembly GCF_036350515.1 of Gordonia prachuapensis. Lineage (NCBI taxonomy): Bacteria > Bacillati > Actinomycetota > Actinomycetes > Mycobacteriales > Gordoniaceae > Gordonia > Gordonia prachuapensis. The sequence goes on from NZ_JAZDUE010000017.1 coordinate 54,745, forward strand.
TTCCCGGCTCACGGTCTTCCTGTTCTGGGTGGTCGTCTACGGAACCGCCCAGGGACTCGCGATGCTGACCCTCGTGCCGTTCGTCCGTCACCTCCTCGACGGTGACATCGATGCCGCGGCTGCGTGGCTGTGGCCGCTCGCCGTCCTTGTCGCCGTCGGCGCGTGTGCCTGCTACATCCAGGCCATGCAGGGAATGCGAATGGCCGTCTACAGCATGCGGATGCTGCATCACCGGCTCGGCGACCACATGGTCACCCTGCCGCTCGGCTGGTTCACCCGGGACCGTGTCGGCGATGTCTCCCAGATCGCCGTCAAGGGAACGATGTTCGTCGGCAGTACCGGCGCCCACTTCATCACTCCGGTCGTTGCGAACACCGTCAGTTCGGTGGTCGTGGTGATCGGCCTGTGCTTCTTCGACTGGCGCATCGGTGTGCTGATGATCGCCGGGGCTCTACTTCTGGCCCTGGTCGGGCGGGCATCGAGCGCGATGCTCGCGGATGCGGAGAACACCAAGCGCGGGGCGACCGTCGACGTCAACAACCGGGTTCTGGAGTTCGCCCGGTGCCAGGCGGTGTTGCGGGCGTTCGGTGATGCCGGTTCCCATCATGTGCCGCTGTCCGAGTCGTTGGCACAGCAGGCTCGGATCGGTAAGGCGATGATGTGGCGGTCGGTGCTGGGGATTCTGTTGAACGGGTTGTCGGTTCAGATCGTCTTCTCCGCGGTTCTCGCCTTCGGCGCCTGGCTGGCGGTGACTGACCGGATCGAGCCTGCTCTGCTGATCGCGATCTTCGGCCTTGCCGCCCGATTCTTCGGTCCCATCGGTGAACTCGCGGAGTTGGGCTCGACGCTTCGGATGTCGACCGACGAGATCAACCGCATCACCGGCGTTCTCGACACCGAACGAATGCCGGCACCGGACCGGCCGAAGGAACTCACCGACCACGGCAGTATCGAACTCGACAGCGTCGCCTTCGCCTACGATGACAGTTCTCCGGTACTGCGGGACGTGTCCTTCGTGGCCCGGCCGGGCACGATGACCGCCCTGGTGGGGCCATCCGGATCGGGCAAGACGACGATCTTCCGGCTGATCGCACGCTTCTACGACGTGACCGATGGTGGGGTCCGCGTCGGCGGCGTCGACGTTCGCGACCAGGACACCGTCACTCTGATGGGGCAGCTTTCGCAGGTGTTCCAGGACGTCTATCTCTTCGACGACTCACTGCGCGAGAACATCCGGATCGGCCGGCCGGAAGCCACCGACGCCGAGATAGCTGCTGCGGCCGAGATCGCCGGTGTGACCCAGATCGTCGAGCGACTACCCGAGGGCTGGAACACGCGTGTCGGCGAAGCCGGGTCAGCACTCTCCGGCGGTGAACGGCAGCGTGTTTCCATCGCGCGAGCACTGCTGAAGAACGCGCCCATCGTGTTGTTCGATGAGGCCACGAGCGCCCTCGATCCGGAAAACGAAGCACATGTCGCGGCGTCGATCCGAGCACTGGCCGACAACAGCACCGTCGTCGTCATCGCGCACAAACTGTCGACGGTCGTGGCAGCCGACCAGATCGTGGTGCTCGACGACACCGGTCGCGTCGTCGACATCGGCCGCCACCACGAGTTGCTCGCTCGCGGAGGCCGCTACGCCGAGTTCTGGGCGCAGCGCACGGCAGCGGCCGGATGGACGATGGCGGCATCCGGCCGATGACGGTATCGGTCTGACGATCGATCTCACCGCCACCGTCCGGTGTCGCGTACCGCGCTCCGCGCCGACCTGGTGAGGTCGGGGGGCGGCCGTCGGGTACGCGACACCGGTTGGTGGCGTGGGTGTTTCACTCTGTGGAGTTGTCAAGGTACGGATGCGGTCCCGCGGGGGCGGGTGCGGGCTTGCTGATCAAGTCGCCGCCGAGCCGCTGGGCGAGGTGGCGTATCGAGATCTGTGGGCCTGCTACTGCTGGGACACGGTCAGGCGGCGGCGGGCAGGTTGTCGAGGTTCAACGTTCGTCGGTTGTGGGCGGGCAAGGGTCGCCGCTGCGGGTCGACGGTGACGGGTGGGATGAGCCAGGGGTGGTGGTCGGCGCCGATGATCACGTCCCAGCCGTTGTGGTGCACGTCGGCGTGGCAGGCCGGACACAGCAAACACCCGTTGTCCAAGGAAGTTTCGCCGCCATCGGCCCAGTGGATGATGTGGTGGGCGTGGGCTCGGGTGGCGGGTGCGCCGCACTTGATGCAGCCCTGATCGCGTACGTGTAGGGCGCGTCGCAGGTGGGCGGGGAACAGGCGCTGTTCGCGGCCGATGTCGAGGGGGACGCGTTCGCCGTCGACGATCATGGTGGTGATGCTGCTGTCACACGAGAGGCGGCGCAGGGTGGCGTCGGTGATCGATCCCATGAACTCCAGGCTGGACTGGTCGGGTGTGTCGGCGGGAACGGTGAGCAGGACTTGGGTTTTGGGTGCTGACATGGCGCCGGCGGTGTCGATGCGGGCGGCGATGTCGAGCAGGGTGTCGAGGGCGTCGGCGTGGCGCCGGGCGGTGGTGCGCAGGTCGGTGCGGCCGTCGGGTTCGGGTCGTGGCTTACCCAACGCTTCGAGGGCGGCGCAGAGTTTTTCGCCGACTTCGACGTCGAGGTCGGCTTCGAGGTGCAGGCGGCCGTCGTCGTCGATGTGGTGGGCGAGTTCGTTGAGGGTGCGGTCTTCGGCGGCGGGCAGGCCGTTGGTGTCGTCGGCGAGTTGGTTGCCCAGGGTGCGGGCACGTTTGTCGATGTCGGCGGGGGTGGCGCCGGAGAAGAACTGTCCCAGAAGATCGGTCACATGATTTAGACGCAGCGCGTCGTCGATCGGTTCCGCTGTTCTGCCGGCGATGTGGCTGACTCCGCGGGCGATGGCGTCGACGTGTTCGGCGGGGATGGCGCCGTCGGCGGCGTGGGCATCTAGGGTCGGTAACGCCGCCGCCAAGGATCCGGCGATACGCAGGAGCCGCTGCGCCACTGATGGTGCGAAGCCCATCACGATGAGCAGTTCGCGCGTGCTGCGGCCCTGACTCTTGGCGACGCCGTGTCGGTCCAGGAGGCCGGCGAGGCGTGCGGCGTGGTGGTCGGTGAGGTTGCGGACGATGAGCATGAGCTGCATCGCCTCGAACGCGTCGCGACCCGACAGGTCATCGACACATAGGTCGCGTAGTAGGTCGCTGATGGTGGTGAGATCCCCCGAAGTTCTCATGCTTCCAGAGTACACGAACAAATGTTCGATTTGAGGGTGAATTGTGAAGTGGTGCAAACACATCCAGCGCCTTCAGTGAACAGTGGTAGACCGTGGTGGGCTGTGGTGAACAGAAATCACATAGGTAACAGCCGTCCGCGGCGGATGTCCTCGCTCGGAGGTTGCTGCACGAGTCGCAAGATGATTGCGTCACGGTGCTCGAAGTACGCCCTCGATGAGGACGCCGAGCACTGGGCTCGGATCGACCCCGTCCGACGCGATGGCTTCCACGCTGCGCCGACTGAACATTGTTCCGAGGCCCTGTACCCCCGCCCATAGTGCGAGCGCGTGTCGTTGGTCACCGTCGGAACGAATTTCACGAATGCGAGTGCTGGCAGACACCAGCCACCCGTTCGTTGTCTGTCGCAGGTTTGCACCCGCTCCTTCGAGTAAGTCGTGGCGGGAGATCAACTCGAACATCGCGGGGCGAGCGATGGCGAAGTCGATGACGCACTTGCCGACACTGAACAATGCCAGTTGGGGGTTCGGGATAGAGAGACTGTCCTGGACGCCGACATCCAGGTCGTCGACGCCTGATCTTGCCATCGCTGCCAGTAGATGGGCATATGAGGGGAAGTGGTGTCGGGGGGCGCCGTGGGAGACGCCGACCCTGGTCGCGATGAGGCGCTGAGTAAGCGACCCGATGCCCTTCTCTTCCAGGAGTTCGACACCGGCTCGGACCAGTTGCTCACGCACGTCCATGTAGACAGTGTCTAAGTAAATCGTCAGAATGTCTCCTAGACACTGTCTGGGAGGTTGTCCTTGTACTGGATTCTCAAGTGGATACTCATGGGGCCGGTAGACCGTTGGTTTGCGCGGCCTGTCGTGAGCGGGGCATTGCCTGAGGGGCCGGTGGTACTCGCACCAAACCACCTCGCGGAGATCGACTCACTCGTACTGTGCGCGGCATTGCCCCGGCGACTGACGTTTGTTGCGAAGAGCGAGTACTTTGCGCGCGACGGCGCGGGAGCCCGGTTCTACGGGACGCTTTGTCGACTGACTGGCCAGATTCCGATCCAGCGGGACGGCGTTGGTAGCGCGGACGTGGCCCTCGCGACGGCGAGTGGAATCCTCCAGCGCGGGAGAGTGTGGGCGATCTATCCAGAAGGCACACGCTCCCCCGACGGCCGTCTGTGGCGCGGACGGACTGGCGTAATGCGGGTCGCGTTGCAGGGTAATCACCCAGTCGTGCCTGTTGGTATCGTCGGTACCCGATCGATCAATCCGCGGGGCACGCGAGGCTGGCGCCGCGGTCGGGTCGAGATTCGCATCGGTGAGCCGTTGAGACTTGCGAAGTGGTCCGAGTCTTCGACGGACCCTGCATCTTGGCGTGAGGCGACCAACGAACTGATGGCAGCGATCCAGAAGCTCACGGGTCAGGAGTACGTGGATCGGCACTCGAGTGCCCGCGAGCGGGCTCGGCGTGACGCTGCATAGAACGTGTTACTGATCGCGTCAACCAACCGCTGGCCGTGCGAGTGACTAACCTCGGGAATGACGTCATATCTGGATGACTCCGCCAGTGATCGTCCGACTCACCCCAGCGTGCCGAGTGCCTTCAGCCGGTTGTGCGCCTGCGTCATGATCGACTGGACGAGTTGGTCGCAAGTCGGCAGGTCGTCGATCATGCCCACCACCTGCCCGGACGCCAGCACGCCGGCGCGGGTATCGCCTTCGACGAGGCCGGCTTTCAGTAACATGGGGGTGTTGCCGGCCATGATCACCTGCTGCCAGCTACGCTCGCCGGACTTGCGCATGGTACGACCGTCGCGGAGCATCGTGGTCCACTTCATGCCGGTCATCTGCTTGAACTCGTTGGCATTTCGGGCCGCGGCGATCAATGCCTTGGCCCGGCTGCCGCTCTCCAGTGCCTCCACCAGCGGAGTGCGCAGCACTCGGTGCGGCATGCCGTCGACTTTGACCGACACCACGGTGTCGCCCAATCCGCGCTGCAGGTATTCCTGCTTCACGGCGTCAGGGACGGCGCTGTCGGAGGTGAGCAGGAATCGGGTCCCCATCGCGACTCCCTCGGCGCCATAGGACAGTGCCGCCACCAGGCCTCGACCGTCGAAGAATCCTCCTGCCGCCACCACCGGCATGTCGATGCCTTTGGCCGCCAACGCATCCAGAACCGACGGCAGCAGCAGCGTGGTGGCAACCGGTCCGGTGTGCCCGCCGCCCTCGCCGCCCTGCACGATGACGGCGTCGGCACCCCATGACGCCACCTTCACGGCGTGCTTTGCCGCGCCGATGGACGGGATCACCACGACCCCGTTCTCTTTCAGCTTGGCGATGAGCTCCTGCTTCGGTGCCAGCGCGAACGATGCCACCCGCACGCCCTCGCGGATCAGCAGGTCGATCCGCTCCGGTGCGTCGGTGGCGTCGGCCCGGATGTTGACGCCGAAGGGCTTGTCGGTCAACGACTTCGTCTTGGCGATGGCCGCCTCGAGTTCGTCGTAGGTCATGGTCGCCGAGGCGAGGATGCCCAGTCCGCCCGCGTTGGAGGTGGCCGATGTCAATGCCGGTCCCGACACCCAACCCATTCCGGTCTGGACGATCGGGTATTCGATGCCGACCAGCTCGGTGAATCGGGTCGACAGACCGGCCGCCCGGGCAGAAGAGGTCACTTCACTTCTCGATTCCGTACACCCTTGGGATCGAGCACGTCCCGGATCAACGTCAGTTCCTCCTCGGACGGCAGACGTGTCGTCGGGGCGTCGGCGAGTCCGGCGATCTCGAAGCCCGTGTTCTCGGCGACCTCGTCGGCCGAGACGCCGGGATGCAGGGAGCGTGCCCGCATCGTGTGATCGGGGCTGTCGAAATCGAAGACGCCCAGATTTGTCACCACCCGGTGGATGTTCAGGTCGCGGAAGGCCGGGTTGTCGGGATCGACTTTGTCATAACCGATCCCGGACACGATGTCGACGGTTTCGGTGAACACTCGCGGCGAGTGGCGGGCCACCCAATAGCTCGTCGGATGGTTGATCGTGTTCCCCGGGGCGCCACGGACTCCGAACATCTGGCGTGTCGGCTGTTGCAAGGGGCCGAACGCCGAGAGGTTCTGGTTGCCGTATCGGTCGATCTGGTTGGCGCCCATGACCACATGGCGACGGCCCGAGGCGACGACGTCGAACACCTTGCGGAACGGCATCCAACCCTCGATCGGCCCGGACTTGCCGATGGGTGGGGTGTCGGCGAGGATCAGTGCCTCGCCGTCGGTGATCAGCAGATCGGGTTCCGTGGTCAGCCGGGCCAGGCGTGCGCCGATCAAAGGTGTCGGAGCCATCGGCGATGCCATGATCTCGCCTGCACCGGAGAAGATCTCGGCGCACGCCACCACGCAGACTTCGGCGCGGGTGATGGTTTCGACAGGCTCAACCGACGGGGAAGTGGTGCTCATTTCTGCTCCTCCTGCTCGCCCTGCCATTCGGTGACGGCGTGCTGGTAGTCGGCTTCGTCGACCTCGAGGAATCGTTTCGAGAACGCCGCCCAGGTCTCCGGGTCCTTGGCCGATTCCACATAGAACTGCTGGAACTTCTCATCACGGCCGTACTCGCCCGCAAACGTGAAATGTGCGCCGTTCGGTGCGTGCACGACACGGTCGACGTTCATCCGATTGAGCAGCATACGTTGCGTCGGTACGGTTTTCACCAGCACCTCGGTGGACACCAGTTGGTCGGTCTCCAAGTACCGGCGATCGGCGGCGGCGCAGAAGATGTCGTCCATGTACGGGTCGACGCCGGTGTAGGCGGCGTTGCCGCGGCTGTCGGCGAGATCGAGATGGACGAACGCTGCATCGAGACGCAACGCGGGCATCGCGATCAGCGTCTCGGTCCGGCCATCGGCCGACGGGTACGGCGAGGTGACGGTCTTGAGCTCGCCCTCCCAGAAGTTCGGCACGTCCGAACCGAGGCCGGCGCGGATGGGCAGGAACGGTACCCGGGAGGCCGCCGCCTCGAGGCCGCACTTGACCATGCCCTCGTCCATCTCACGTGCCTCGAGGGTTCCCGAGGTGCGGGCCTTGGCGAACCAGGGGTCGTAGAACGGGGCCGAGTCCAGCGACACGAAGCCGTAGTAGGCGCGCTTGACCTTTCCTGCCGCGCAGAGCAATCCGAGGTCGGGCCCGCCGTAGGTCACCACGGTCAGATCCTTGACGTCGGAGCGGGCCAACGCGCGGACGAGGGCCATCGGCTTGCGGCGTGAACCCCAGCCGCCGATGCCGATGGTCATCCCGTCGCGCAGTTCGCCGATGACGTCGTCGAGGGAACTGGTCTTGTCGGTCGGTGTCGCCGCCATCAGGGACGTCCTCCATTGCTGTTCGAACCGGCGGTGTCGAGGGCCTTACCGGTGGAGACGAATGCGTCGCGGTGTTCGTCGGCCACGCCGGCCAGATTGAGTTCGAAGGTGAAGCCCTGTTCGAGTCGGTAACTGCTCTTCACGTCGACCGGGTCGATGTGGTTGATGGCTTCCTTCGCGGCACGGATCACGCGGGTGTCCTTGGTGGTGATCTTCTCCGCGACCTCCATCGCCGCGTCGAGGAGCTCGTCGCGCGGCACCACGCGGTACACCGAGCCGAAGTGTTCGAGCTGCTGAGCGGTCACATTCTGCGCGGTGTAATAGAGGGTGCGCATCATGTGCTGCGGGACCAGCCGCGCGAGGTGGGTGGCCGCGCCGAGTGCGCCGCGGTCGACCTCGGGCAGTCCGAAGACAGCGTCGTCGGAAGCGACGATGACGTCGGCGTTGCCGACCAGTCCGATCCCGCCGCCGACGCAGAACCCGTTCACCGCGACGATCACCGGGACCTTGCAGTCATAGACAGCGGAGAATGCGGCAGCACAGCCGCGATTGGCGCCGATCAGGGCATCGAACCCTTCGGTCGCTTGCATCTCCTTGATGTCGACGCCGGCGTTGAAGCCGCGCCCCTCGGCTCGCAGGATCACCACGTGGGTGGACATGTCCTCGCCTGCCGCGGTGACGGCGTCGGCCAGCTCGAACCAGGCCGCGGACGGCAATGCGTTGACCGGCGGGTAGTCGACGGTCACCGTCACGATCCCGCTCTCGGTGCGTGTCGTGGTGATCGGCACACCTGCTCCTCTCGGGTACTCAACCGCAACCAAGCAAGTGCTTGGTTGTTTGGTAGGGTAGCACTCATGAAGGCAGACGGGCAGACCGCAGGTCAGGCCGCCGGCGCGGCAGTCGGGGCCACTCCGGTACCCGGTCGCGGTCTCGACCTCGGGCTGGACAAGAAGGTCGTGCTGGTGACGGGCGGGACGCGTGGCGTGGGCGCGGGCATCGCGCGCGTGCTGGCCGACCTCGGTGCCGTCCCCGTCGCGTGCGGCCGCAACGCGACGGCGGGTTCGGACATCGAGTTCATCGAATGTGACGTCCGAGACGCGGATGCGGTCGAGGCGATGGTGCGCGGGATCGCCGAGTCACACGGGCGGCTCGACGGCGTGGTCAACAACGCCGGCGGGTCGCCGTTCGCACTGGCCGCGGATGCGTCGCCGCGATTCTCGAGCAAGATCGTGGAGTTGAATCTGCTTGCGCCGTTGACCGTTGCGCGCGCCGCGCATGCGGTGATGCGCGACCAGGCCACCGGCGGTGCCATCGTGAACGTGTCGAGTGTCAGCGGGCACCGCCCGTCACCGGGCACGTCGGCGTACGGCGCGGCCAAGGCGGGCCTCGACAACGCGGTTACGTCGTTGGCGATCGAGTGGGCACCGCACGTGCGGATCAATTCGGTCGTGTGCGGATCGGTCCTCACCGAGCAGGCGCATCTGCATTTCGGCGACGACGCGGGGGTGGCAGCCGTGGGCGCGACGATCCCGATGGGCCGGCTGGCGATGCCGGAGGACGTCGGCAACGCGGTGGCGTTCCTGCTCAGTCCGCTCGCGGGTTACATCACCGGCTCGACGCTGACCGTCCACGGTGGAGGGGAACGTCCGGCCTTCCTGGCCGCCGCCACCGCCGACAACAAGGTGTGATCCGCCGCCGGCAACACTGACGAGTGAATCGAAGAAGGGGAGAAGTCTTGACTGACAAGCTCAATGAAGGTCGTGTGGCGATCGTGACCGGCGCCGGGCAGGGGATCGGGCGCGCACACGCGCTGGCGTTCGCCGCCGACGGCGCGAAGGTGGTGGTCAACGACTTCGACGCGAACTCAGCACACGCGGTGGCAGCCGAGATCACCGACGCCGGCGGTGAGGCACTGGCGATCGTGTCCGACGTCGCGGATTGGGACGCCGGCGCGGCCATGATCAAGACAACGGTCGAGACGCTCGGCGGACTCGACATCGTGGTCAACAATGCGGGATTCGTGCGTGACCGGATGCTCGTGGCCATGTCGGAAGACGAGTGGGATGCGGTCATCCGCGTGCACCTCAAGGGGCATTTCGTGACCTTGCATCACGCTGCAGCGTACTGGCGTGCCCAGTCGAAGGCAGGTAACCAGCCGACCGCGCGGATCATCAACACGTCCTCGGGCGCCGGACTGTTCGGGTCCGTCGGTCAGGGCAATTACGTCGCCGCCAAGGCCGGGATCACCGCGCTGACCATCCAGGCCGCCGCCGAACTGGGCAACTACGGGGTCACCGCGAACGCGATCGCGCCGTCGGCGCGGACCCAGATGACCATGGGTGCCGGCGAGGCGATGGCCGCACAGATGGCCGCCCCCGCCGACGGCTCCTTCGACGCGATGGACCCCGCCAACATCTCGCCGCTGGTGGTGTGGCTCGGTTCGCCGGAGTCGTCGGCGGTCACCGGGCGGGTATTCGAGGTCGAGGGCGGCAAGGTCACCGTCATCGACGCCTTCCAACGCAGCGCTGAGCAGGACAAGGGATCACGCTGGGCGCCTGCGGAATTGGGCGCCGTCGTCGACGAAATCCTGGCGAAGTCGCCGGCGCCGGTGCCCGTGTACGGCGCGCGGTAGCCGTGACGCCCGACCTCGACCCTGAGCGGGCCGCCCAACGCGGCGCCGCGGCGCGAGCCTATGTCGACGCGCTGGTCAGCCACGATCCGTCGACGGTGTCCCTTCATCCGGAGTGCACGCGAATCGAGTTGGGACTCAAGACGGGTCGCAACGGGCCGCATATCTCCCGCGGCCTTCGGCGCGCACCCCAGTTCCGGCTGATCCACCGCATCAGCGAGTTCGAAGCCGATGTCGACGGCCACATGGTCTCCACGCGCTACTGGGTCCACGTGCGGCCGAAGGCGCTGGGGCTGGCCGCGCACGTCACCGAGTCCTTCGTGATCGACGACGAGAACCGGATCCGGGCGATCGTCGCGCGGTTCGGGGTGCCGCGCCGGCGGGTCTGACGGGCGGCGGGTCTCGATACGCTTGCTCGTCCAGGGGCTCGCAGGCTTGCTCTACCGGCGGGAGGGGTTGGCGGGTCTCGATACGCTTGCTCGCCCAGGGGCTCGCAGGCTACTCGACCAGCGGAAGGGTGCGGCGGGTCCCGATACGCTCGCTCGCCCGGCGAAAGTTGAGGTGCTCCCCTTCCGCTGATCGAGTAGCCGACGAACGAAGTGAGGAGGCGTATCGAGATCGCATCCGCACGATTCGATCGTGTACGATCAATTCGTGCAAAAGTCGGTCGATCGCCCCCGAGGTCTGCAGTATGTGCGTTACGCCTACGGCGCGACGCTGCCCGCGTCGATGACCGCGTGGGTGGCCAATGATCTCGCCGGTCCTCGGGCGGCGCTGAGAATGGTGGTGCGGTGGGCGATCCCGTGCCTGATCCTGATGCTGCCGTTCCTGTTCGTGCCCGCCGGCTGGGACGTGCGGATCACGATGGCGCTGCCGATCCCGATCGCGTACGTGTTCTTCACCATCGCGCTGAACCGCGTGTACCGGCGGCATCGTCTGAGTCAGCACGGCCTCGACCCCGACCTCATCGACAAGCGTGAGAAGGAGCGGAACGCAGACCTGTACCAGGAGTATCACCGCAAGTATCGCGGACGGTGACGGTATGTCGGACGTGAACATCGCAGACGCAGAGGCGAATCCGCTGCTTCTCGAACGCCAGGTGTGCTTTGCCCTCGCGGTCGCCAACCGGTCGGTTCTGAAGATCTATCGGCGGTTGCTCGAGCCCCTCGGACTCACTCATCCGCAGTATCTGGTCATGCTGGCGCTCTGGGAGGTGTCACCGCGCGCCGTGAAGGACATCGGCCATGTGCTGCAACTGGATTCGGCGACCCTGTCCCCACTGTTGAAGCGGCTCGAGTCATCCGGTCTCGTCGTTCGTCAACGGCGCGGCGACGACGAACGCAACGTCGACATCGCCCTGACCGACGACGGTGCAGCGCTGCGAGAGCGAGCGCTGACCATCCCGCCCGCGGTCGTCGATGCGCTCGGCGTCGACCTCGAAGTCCTCCAAGAACTCCACGGCGTTCTCACCCGGGTCAACGAGGCCGCCGTCCGGGCCGGCGCCACCTAAAGTCCTAGGCGCTCGGGGCGCGCACCACCATGTGGACACCGGGGAACAGGGCGGCCATCTCCGAGCGCGACTTGCGCAGGCACGCCGTCCCATAGCCCTTCTTGCGCTGATCCGGGTGAATCCAGATCCGGACGTCGACCTCGCCGCCGGTGAGTTCACCGAAGACGAAACCGACCTTGGTGCCGCCGTCCACACCGACGAGCCACACGGCGTCCTCGTTGTCCACGCGTTCGGTGGCCTTGGCGATCTCGTCGGCGATGTCGCCGGCCGGGGAGCCCGATCCGTCGCCTGCGACCTTGAGTTCCTCTGTGCGCGTCCGGAACAGGTCTGCATCGGCGCTGGGGTCGAACGGCCGCAGTTCGAGCGAGTCACCGCTGCTCGCGGGACGCTCGGCGAGGGTGAAGGTCAGGGCGTTGTTGAGGTCGTCGAGTTCCGCCTGGTTCTTACGGCGCTCGTCCTTGGTGAGCTGATAGAAGGACATCCCCAGGATCGCCTCGGCGCCCAGGGTGGACTTGTCGAGCAGCGTGGCGACGGACGCGACCGCCTCGTCGCGGTTCTCGGCGTCGACGATGGCGTCGAGGACTTCGTGCCGACGCTCGAGGGCAGTCAGGAGTGCGTCGGTGATGTCGCGGCGGGCGGTGGCCAGATCCAGATCGGTCATGGTCACCGATCTTAGTTCAGCACCCGGGGCCGGTGCGCGAAGTCGAAGAGACACCGATTCCCGAAATGAAACACGTTCTAGCACCCTACGGCGGTCGTCACGCGCAAATAGTCGCACGTCATGTGCCCGATACCGTTGATCTTCTTCCCAATCGCTGTAACACGTCCTAGTCTTGATCACCATGACTGATGCTCAGGAATCGACGACTGATTTCGACCACCTGCGCGGTGGGACCCACCTCGGCGACCTTCTCGTGGCCGCATTGCGTCGACATGCCGATCGCAAGGTGCTGTTCCTCGGTGACACCGAACTCACCGGCCGCGAGATGGCGGACGCGGTCAGCCGGTACCAGCAGGCGTTCGAGGCGATGGGTGCGGGGACCGGTGCGACCGTCGGACTTCTGGCCCTCAATCGCCCGGAGGTACTTCTGGTGATCGGTGCGGGACAGACCCAGGGCTGGCGCCGCACCGCGCTGCACCCACTCGGGTCGCTGGACGATCATGCCTACGTGCTCTCCGACGCGGGCGTCACCACTCTGGTCATCGACCCGGTGCCGATGTTCGTCGAACGCGCGGCCGCTCTCGTCGATCGGGTCGACAGCCTCAAGCAGGTCCTCACCCTGGGCCCGGTCCCCGAGGAACTCGCCGCCTACGGTCGCGACGTGGTGGCCGAGGCGGAGAACTACTCGCCCAGACCGCTTGTGGCCGCAGATCTCCCGCCCGAGCACGTGGTGTCCATCACCTACACCGGCGGCACCACGGGCAAGCCGAAGGGCGTCATCGGCACCGCCCGTGCGATGTCGACGATGACGCAGATCCAGCTCTCCGAGTGGGAATGGCCGGAGAATCCTCGCTTCCTGATGTGCACCCCGCTGTCGCACGCCGGCGCGGCGTTCTTCGTCCCGACCCTGATCAAGGGCGGATGCATGGTGGTGATGGGCAAGTTCGATCCGGGCGAGGTGCTGCGCGTGATCGAGGAGGAACGCATCACCGCGACCATGCTCGTGCCGTCGATGCTGTATGCGCTGATGGATCATCCGGATTCCAGAACCCGCGACCTCTCGTCACTGGAGACGGTGTATTACGGGGCATCGGCGATCAATCCGGTCCGGCTCGCCGAGGCCATCGAGCGCTTCGGTCCGATCTTCGCGCAGTACTACGGTCAGTCCGAGGCCCCGATGGTGATCAGCTATCTCGGTAAGAACGAGCATCCGAAACCGGGAGAAGACTCGCGTCGACTCAGCAGCTGTGGTCGGCCGTCGGCGTTCCTGCGTACCGCGCTGCTGGGGCCCGACGACAAGCCGGTGCCGCAGGGGGAACCCGGCGAGATCTGTGTCGCGGGCCCGTTGCTGGCCGGTGGCTACTGGGGACTGCCCGAGCAGACCGCCGAGGCCTTCCGCGACGGATGGCTGCGCACGGGGGACGTGGCACGGGAAGACGAGGACGGTTTCTGGTACATCGTCGACCGGACCAAGGACATGATCGTCACCGGCGGCTTCAACGTGTTCCCGCGTGAGGTGGAAGACGTTGTCGCCGAGCATCCTTCGGTCGGCCAGGTCGGTGTGATCGGGGTGCCCGACGACAAGTGGGGCGAAGCCGTCACCGCTGTGGTGGTGCTGCGTGGCGACGTCGCATCCGACGATGCGGCGAAGGATCAGATCACCGCCGAGATCCAGCAGTCGGTGAAAGATCGCAAGGGTGCCGTCCAGTCGCCCAAGCAGGTCGTGTTCGCCGATTCGCTACCGCTGACCGCACTCGGCAAGCCGGACAAGAAGGCTCTCCGGGCGCAGTTCTGGGAGGGCTCGGGCCGTGGGGTGGGCTGATCTGCCTGTTCTGGCCGGCTATGTGCGGTAGGCGACCGGCAGGTCCTTCACGCCGTTGAGCCAGCCCGAGCGGACACGGCGCATGTCGCCGACCCGGGTGATGTCGGGTAGTTCGTCGGCGATCGCGTTGAAGATCAGGTTCAGTTCGAGCCGAGCGAGATTGGCGCCGATGCAGAAGTGCGCACCGCTGCCGCCGAACGCGAGATGCGGGTTGGGGTCGCGGGTGATGTCGAACCGGAACGGGTCGGTGAACACGTCCTCGTCGTAGTTGGCGGAGCTGTAGAAGAGGCCGACGCGTTGGCCTTGTGCGATGTCCTGGTCCCCGATGCGGGTATCGACGAGTGCGGTGCGCTGGAACGCGTGCACGGGAGAGGACCAGCGGAGGATCTCGTCGACGGCGGTGGCCGGGCGCTCGCGTTTGTAGAGTGCCCATTGGTCGGGCCGATCCATGAACGCGTTCAGGCCATGGGTGGTCGCGTTGCGGGTGGTCTCGTTGCCGGCGGTGATGAGCAGGATGACGAAGAAGCCGAACTCGGCCTCGGTGAGGGCTTCGCCGTCGATGTCGGCCTGCACCAGTGTGGTGATGATGTCGTCGCGTGGGTTCGCGCGACGATCCTCGGCCATCGAATAGGCATAGCCGAGCAGCTCGGCGTTCGCGGTCGTCGGGTCGATGGTCTGGTCGGGGTCATCGTTGTTGATGATCGCGTCGACGAGTACGTGGATGCGGGCCCGATCCTCCTGCGGGACTCCGATCAGGTCCAGGATCGCCTGCAACGGAAGGTGGATCGCGATGTCGTCGACGAAGTTGCCGGAGCCGTGTTCCGCGGCGTCCCGCACGATCTCCCGCGACGATGTCGCGAGGTTCTCCTCCAGCATCGATACCGCGCGCGGTGTGAAGATGCGCGACACGATCTTGCGGAGCCGGGTGTGTTCGGGTGGATCGTGGTTCACCAGCAGGGCTTTGGTGAACTCGATCTGGTCCGGGGTGACGTAGTCGGGCAGCCGGATGATCGCACCGTTCGCGTTGGTCGACCACACCTGATTGTTCTTCGAGATCTCCCGGATGTGCGCGTGTTTGGAGATGACCCAGAACCCGCCGTCGGTGAAGCCCGACGTACCGACCGGCTGCGCGTTCCACCAGACCGGCGCGGTCTTGCGCAGCTCGGCGAACTCCCTGATCGGGATTCCCTGCTCGAGGACATCCGGGTCGGTGAAGTCGAAGCCAGGGCTGACGGACCCCAGGTCGGTCGTTGCGGACACGGGAACCTCCTGGTCACGACGGCACGGTGTACCGAAATGTGGCGACAGTCACTACACCATACACCAAGTCGCTATACGTATGGTCAGTCGAATCGGTGTGACGTGCGGGGGCGGCCGATAGGCTGATGCGCCATGACGGGATGCGCGTGCGCAGGTGAGTGCTGCTGATGCGAACCCATGGATGGGGAGGACGCGTTCCGGTCAACGATGCGGAGGCGCGATCGCGGATTCTGGCGGCGACGAGAACCACCATCGACACTCGCGGGGCGGCGACGAGCATCGCCGACGTCGCCCGCGAACTCGGGGTCACGCGCCAAACCGTGTACCGCTACTTCGGGAGCACCGATGAGCTCCTCGCCGCCACGGCCGTCGACGCCGTCGACGCGCTGCTCGAGCGGATGACCGTGCAGTTGCGGGGAATCGAGGCACCCGATGTTGCCGTCGTCGAGGGGTTGGTGGCGGTCCTCGAGGAACTGCGTCGCGACGACTACGTGGGGCTGCTGCTGCGCGCCGACCGTGTGAGTGCGCCCATCGTCGGCGAGTTCACCTCGGAGATCGGACGTGTGTTCGCCCGTTCGATCATCGAGCGGATGGACGTCGACTGGGCCGGGCGTGGGTACTCGGATGCCGATCTCGAGGTCATCATCGAAATCGTCCTGCGCACATTGCAATCCATGGTGATCGACCCAGGGGATCCGCAGCGTTCGGTCGATGACGCCCGGGGCTTCATCGATGCGTGGGCCGGTGCCGCGGTGCGGGCGATGGCGGCCGGTGGGTGAGTGGCGACCCTTCGTGACGGTCCTCCGTTAGCGCTCCGGACCTCCTCAGGGGTCGGGGGGTGCGATGCGATCCTCCCGATCCCTGAGGAGCGAGCTTGCGAGCGTCTTCCCGATCCCTGAGGAGCGAGCTTGCGAGCGTCTCGAAGGGTCAGCGAGGCTCGCAGATCACCACCGGGATCGTCCGATCCGTCCATGCGGCGTACGTGTCGAAATCCGCATATGTGGCAACGAGTTCCGGCCACAACTCCGCACGCTCGGCCTCGGACGCGGTGCGGGCGGTCAGATCGAAGGTCTCCTTGCCCAGTTGGATGGTGACCTTCGGATCGGCGACCAGGTTCAGGTACCAGGCCGGGTTCTTCGGGAGCCCTCCCTGCGACGCGACGAGGATGAAGGTGTCGCCCTTGCGCAGGAAGATCAGTGGCGCGGTGCGGGGTTCACCGGATTTGCGGCCGGTGGTGGTGAGCAGGCAGACCGGTACCGGTTTGCCGAACCCCGCGCCGACCCGCCAGTACTTCCCGAGCCGGCCTCCGGTTGCCTTGTACAGCTTGGTGTTGAGCCGCGAACCCACCTTGATCATCTTCGCCACGAGCGGGGAGCCGAGCTGATCGGGCCGCTTGGCAGGATCGAGTAGCGGCATCAGATGCGCTCGATGATCGTGCCGGTGGACAGTGCGCCGCCGGCGCACATCGTGATGAGCGCGGTCTGACCGTCCCTGCGCTCCAACTCGTGCAGCGCGGTCGTGATGAGTCGGGAACCGGTGCTGCCCACCGGGTGTCCGAGGGCGATCGCGCCACCGTTGACGTTCACCTTGTCCATGTCGGCCCCGTGCACCCGCGCCCAGCTGAGCACCACCGATGCGAACGCCTCGTTGATCTCCACGATGTCGATGTCCGACAACGACATCCCGGACTTCTCCAGAACCCTTTCGGTGGACTGCACCGGGCCGTCGAGGTGGTAGTACGGTTCTGCGCCGACGAGCGCCTGTGCCTTGATGCGGGCGCGCGGGGTGAGTCCGAGCGCCCGGGCCTTCGCCTCGTCCATGATGAGAATCGCGGCGGCGCCGTCGGAGATCTGTGACGAGGTGCCTGCGGTGTGGATGCCGCCCTCGAGAACCGGCTTGAGCGCCGACAGCGACTCCATGGTCGTGTCCCGGAGCCCCTGGTCGCGGCTGACGTCGAGGATGGTGCCGGTGTACTCGCCCTCTTTGGTCTGCTCGGGCGCCTTGAGGGACAGCACTTCCCGGTCGAAGCGACCTTCCGCCCAGGCCTGCTTGGCCAGACGTTGGCTGCGTTCGCCGAGCTCGTCCGTGTCGGTCCGGGTGATTCCTCGACGCTCCGCGATCCGTTCGGCTGCCGCGAACTGATTCGGCATGTCGATGTCCCACGAATCGGCGTGGTAGGGGCCGGCTTCGGTGCCCACGTTGGCCCCGAGTGGGACCATGGACATCATCTCGATGCCGCAGGCGATTCCGACGTCGATGGCGTCCGTCGCGATGAGGCCGGCGATCAGGTGATTGGCCTGCTGCGCCGAACCGCACTGACAATCGATCGTGGTGGCACCGGCGGTGTCCGGGAGACCCGCGGCCAGCCAGGCCTTGCGGGTGATGTTGCCGGCCTGTGCGCCGGCCTGGGTGACGCAGCCGCCGATCACCTGCTCGACGATGCCCGGGTCGATCCCGGCCTTCTCGACGAGTCCCCGCTGCGTCATGCCGAGGAGTTCCTCTGCATGCAGTCCCGACAACCACCCGGCCCGCTTGCCGATCGGCGTCCGCGCCGCCTCCACGATCACCGGCACACCCATGCCCGCCTCCTCATCTGTGCGTCAACCTTCAGACCCAAACTAGAACAAGTTCCTATTCGAGTCCATCGGCCGGATTCGCGGGGCTGCGACTCGCTGTCGACCACCCCGCGGAGCCGCCACGAGACGATGTCGCAATGTTTGTTGATACTATTTCCGCACCTCGCAGCGTTGCCGGCGCCCGAAACTAGAACAAGTTTCAATCTGGGACTGTCATAGCCGTCACAATGTGCTCTAATGAGATTGAAACAGGTTCTAATCTCACAGCGAGGTGGTGTGACGTGACCCAGGCTCAGGGTGCGACGACCGGCGCCGATATCGGGGGCGCAGCGGCCGACTGTCAGTTCATGCAGGAGGACGGCTGGGACTTCACCAGCCCCGACCTGCTCGAGAAGGGCATCCCGGTCCAGGAGTTCGCGCAGCTGCGCAAGACCGCTCCCGTCTGGTGGAATGCCCAGCTGCCCGGCAAGGGCGGTGGCTTCCACGACGGTGGCTACTGGGTGGTCTCCAAGCACGCCCACATCCGGGAGATCTCGAAGAACAACGACGACTGGTCCACCGCGACCAACGGCGTGATCATGCGCTTCGACGACGAGATGACGCAGGATCAGCTCGACGTCACCAAGGCGCTGCTGATCAACCACGATCCGCCGGATCACACCCGCCTGCGCAAGCTGGTCTCCAAGGCGTTCACTCCGCGCGCGGTGCATTCGCTGGAGGAGAAGCTCGACGACGCGGCTCGCACGATCGTGCGCAAGGCCGCGGAGAAGGGCACCGGCGATTTCGTCCACGACGTCGCCGTCGACCTCCCGCTCCTGGCCATCGCGGACCTGCTCGGCGTGCCCGAGGAGGACCGCGGAAAGTTGTTCGACTGGTCGAACAACATGATGAACTACGACGATCCGGAGTACGGCGAGGACCCGCAGATGGCCTCGGCCGAGATCCTCGGTTACGGCTACAACATGGCCGAGGAGCGGCGGAAGAATCCGGTCGACGACATCGTCTCGACGCTGGTGAACGCCGACATGGACGGACTGAGTCTCGACGAGACCGAGTTCGGGTTCTTCTTCATCCTCCTGACGGTCGCCGGCAACGAGACCACGCGAAACGCGATCAGCCACGGCATGAACGCCTTCCTCGAGCATCCCGACCAGTGGGCGCTGTTCAAGAAGGAGCGACCGGCAACAGCGGTCGACGAGATCGTCCGGTGGGCGACGCCGGTGAACTGCTTCCAGCGATCGGCCAAGCGCGACACCCAGATCGGTGGCGTCGACATCAAGGAAGGTGAGCGCGTCGGCCTGTTCTACGGCTCGGCGAACTACGACGAGGACGTCTTCGACGATCCGTTCACCTTCAACATCATGCGCGACCCGAACCCGCACGTCGGTTTCGGCGGCAACGGAGCACACTTCTGCGTGGGGGCGAACCTGGCCCGCATGGAGATCAACCTGATGTTCAACGCCCTCGCCGACATGGTTCCCGACATCAGCCGACTGGAATCCCCGCGACGCCTGCGTCACGGCTGGATCAACGGCGTCAAGGAACTCCAGGTCGACTACGGCACGAAATGACCACTCAGGAGACACCGGCCTACCTGAACATCGATCGCGAGAACCATCCGGCAGTCGTGGCCGGTCGTCGGTCGCGCGAACTCGTCGGCGCCCGCGACAAGCAGGGATGGGTCAACGCCTTCGCCTCCGATGGGACCGTCGAGGACCCGGTCGGGCCGTCGATGTTCGACCCGGAGGGCAAGGGTTTCCGCGGACACGAACAGATCGCAGAGTTCTGGGACAAGTCGATCGCGACCACCGAGAGCATCGAGTTCGTCTTCGACGAGGAGATCATCTGCGGTGCCGAGGTCGCGTACATCGGCAAGATCGTCACGCACATCGCCGGGCATGTGTCCGAGGCTCGTGGAGTGTTCACGTATCGGGCCGACGCTGACGGCAAGCTGGCTGCGCTGCGGGCGTTCTGGGAAGTCGAGAAGACGATCAACTCGGTTCGCCCGGCCTGAGAAGTAGATCACGAAACCACCCCGGCTCTTGTCAGACACCTTGGTCGGTACCAAGGTGAATGACAAGGGTCGGGGTGGTTCGTTGTTCGCCCCACGACGACGTTGTCGGCTGCAAAGGTGGAGCGATGCGTGCATTGAATCGAATCCGTGGTTTCGGCAAGGCGTTTCGGTCATCGCGGCGACATCGCGGCGATCTGTTCGGATGGCTCGGCCGTCGCCCGCAGATCGGCGCGGCCACCGGCGTCTACGAGACGGCGCTGTTGTTCAGCAATGCGCTCGAGCCGAAGCTCAAAGAACTCGCCGAACTGAAGGCCGCCGGCCTGGTCAGCTGCGAGTTCTGTCTGGACATCGGTTCCGCGCTCGCCCACGACAGCGGCGTCAGTGAACAGCAGATCCGCGACCTGCCCCGCTACCGAGACAGCAGCGCATACTCCGAACTGGAGAAACTCGTCATCGGCTACGCCGAAGCCATGACACTCACGCCCGCCGTGGGCGACGACCTCACCCAGCTCCGAGAAGAACTGTCGCGTCATCTTTCTCGACGACAGATCGCCGAGCTCGCGATGACTGTCGCGTGGGAGAACCAACGCGCCCGCCTCAACCAGGCTCTCGGTGTGCGGCCGATGGGAATGTCGGACGGTCAGGCGTGCGCCCTCCCCGAGACGTAACCTCACCTCCCCACGCGCCCAGCCTCCGTGCTGGGCGCGTTGGGAGGTGAGGTGCGGCTGAGGGGCTAGTGGGTGGGCTTCTCGGAGCCGACGAGCCACATCGAGAAGTACTGTGAGCCACCGCCGTAGGCGTGACCCATCGCCTTGCGGGCGTCGGGGACCTGATGGTCGCCGGCCTTGCCCATCACCTGGATAGCGGCTTCGGCGAAACGGATCATGCCGGATGCGCCGATCGGATTCGACGAGAGCACACCACCGGACGCGTTGAGCGGGATGCGGCCACCGATCTCGGTCTCGCCGGCCTCGGTGAGCTTCCAGCCTTCACCTTCTGGTGCGAATCCCAAGCTCTCCAGCCACATCGGTTCGAACCACGAGAACGGCACGTACACCTCGGCGGTGTCGATCTCCTCGATCGGGTTGTCGATCCCGCCGGCCTTCCACAGGGCGGCCGCGGCATCGCGGCTGGCCTGGGGGCTCACGACGTTGCGGTGGGCGAACGCCAACGGCTCGGTGCGCATCGAGGTGGCATGAATCCACGCCACCGGGTTGCCGGCTGCCACCGCGTCGTCGGCCACGTCCTCGGCACCGATCACCACCGCGCAGGCGCCGTCCGACGACGGGCAGGTCTCGTCGTAGCGGATCGGGTCCCACAGCATCTGACTGCCCATCACCTTCTCGACGGTGAGGTCGGACTGCTGCAGATGGGCGAGCGGGTTGAGTGATCCGTTGCGCCGGTCCTTCGCGGCCACCATCGCGCCGATGTGTTCGGGGGCGCCGGACTGCCGGATGTAGGCGCGGACGTGCGGGGCGAAGAAGCCGCCTGCTCCCGCGCCGACGGGTTTGGTGAAGGGCACCGGAATCGACAACGCCCACATGGCATTCGACTCCGACTGCTTCTCCCACGCGACCGCGAGCACACGCTTGTGCACCCCGGCGAACACCAGCGACGCGGCGACGTTGGCGGTCGATCCGCCCACCGATCCGGCGGTGTGCACACGGATCATCCGCTTGCCGACGGCGCCGAGGGCCTCGGCCATCGCCAGCTCCGGCATCATCGACCCCTCGAACAGGTCGGGGGCCTTGCCGATGACGATCGCATCCACGTCATCGATGGACACCTGGGCGTCGACCAGGGCGGCGTCGATCGCCTCGCGGCACATGCCGGCCATGGTCACGTCGTGGCGTTTGGCGACATACTTGGTCTGGCCGGTGCCCAGCACCGCTGCGCGATTGTTGTGTGCCATCAGTTCTCGTCTCCTGCCAGGGTGACCACCATGTTCTGCTGCAACAGCGGACCGCTCGACGCGTGCGCCACTGCGGTGCCGGCGTTTCCGGTGAGGATCTCGTGCGCGGCGTAGCCGACGCGTTGCAGCCCCGCGGAGAACAAGGAGTTGCCGGCCAGCGAACCGCCGGACGGGTTGATCCGCACCGACTCCGGGAGGTCGAGCGCGTTGCGCACGATCAGCTCCTGATGGGTGAACGATGCGTTGATCTCGGCGACGTCGACCGCGCGGCTGCGATCGCCGAAGGCGGTGTCGCCGGCGAGCTTCGTCGACGGGGACACCGTCAGGTCGCGGGCGCCGAAGTTGGGGGTGTCGATGCGGTGATCCCAGCCGGTGACGAAGGCGGGGTTGGCGACGAGCTCTCTCGCCTTGCGTTCGCTGGCGATGATCACCGCCGCGGCCGCATCGGTGTAGGGCGCGATGTCGTGCGCGCGTAGCGGATCGGCGACGTAGTCGGACCCCAAGAGTTCGTCGACCGATGATCCGGAGGTGCGGGCGGCGACCGCCGCCATGTCCTCCTCGGACCAGGTCCCGGCATCGAGCCCGGCGCGGGCCTGCAGGGCGCCCAGTGAGCGTGCGTCGGGCCACAGCGGTCCGACGGTGTAGGGGTCGAGCTGCAGCGCCAGGGTCTGATCCATGTTGCCTGCGGTGGATTTGCCGAAACCGTAGGCCAGTGCCAGGTCGACCTCGCCGGTCGCGATCTTCACCCAGGCCTCGTACAGCGCCCACGCGCCGTCCATCTCGACGTGGGATTCGTGGATCGGCGGCATCGCGCCGATCGAGTCGATGGCCGAGATGAACGAGAAGGCGCGTCCGGCGAGGTAATCCGATGAGCCGCTGCACCAGAATTCGATGTCGGTGCGGGAGATGCCGAGATCGGCGTAGAGCTTGTTGAAACACGGGATCAACATCTCGACACCGTTGGTGGTGCCGTGTGTCCCGACGATGTTCGGGCTGTGCGCGAACCCGACGATCGCGATCCGGGGGAGGGTCACTGCAGACTCCTTGGTGGAAGTGGCCTGATGGAAGACATGGTGTCGCTCAGAGGAACTCGCGATACGACTCGTAGTCGGCGTCGGGCTCACCGGTGGGCCGGAAGTGGCTGATGCTGCCCATCGACAGCTCGCGCTCCTCCTCGGGTTGCCAGACGGCCTGCACCCGCATACCCATCCGCACGTCTGCGGCCTCGCAGTCGAGAATCAGGTGCAGGAACGGGATGTCGGTGCCGTCGAGCAGGACGTACGCGGCCACATACGGCGGCTTGATCCGCTGCCCCTGGAACGGGACGTTGACGATGCAGAAGGTCGTCACGATGCCGGTGTCGGCCAACTCGACTCGCTCCACCGCGGCCGAACCGTCGGATGGGCTGACCGCCTTCGGTGGGAAGTAGACGCGCCCGGCGTCGACGCCGGACCCGATCCGCGACCCGTAGAGCTTGCCGGCCTTGAGACCCTCGAGATACCAGGACTCCTCCTCGGTGGCCGAGTGGATGATCTCGGTGCTGATGGGGGTCGGCATCACGATGAGTTCGTCGTCGGAGTTCTCGGCCTCGTTCGCCGGTGCCGCGTCGCCGGTTTCGCCCGGTAGGAAGTGGGCGATGTCGTCGATGCGCCCGATGCGTGCGGCCTTCCACACCGCATGTACCCGCAGGCCGGTCGAGATGTCGGCGGGCGAGTCCACCGCGACCGCATGCAGCAGTGCGGTATCGGCACCGTCGAGCTTGATCAGCGCCCACGCGAAGGGCTTGTCGAGGGGCTGCGGCGTCAGCGGCGCCGGCTGCCACGACCACGAGAGGACCGTGCCCGTCGATGCGACGTCGACGAGCTCGGTGGTCTTCGCGCCGCCGACCGGATCGAACTCGCGCGGCGGCACCGACACCGTGCCGTCGCTGCTCTTGGAGCCGATGATGCGGCCATCGCGCAGCGCGAGGGCGAACTGGCTCAGGACCGGTCCGAGCGAGCGCGTGTAGTCGAAGGAGTTCTTCAACGGCGCCGACAGGATCTCCGACTGTGGCTCGGGGACCTCGGCGACCGGACTCGCCGGGGCAGGGCGGGGTGCAGTTGTGCTGGGACTCACGCATCGAGTAGAACACGTTCTAGTATTGAGGCACAAGGTGCACGTCACAGACCCGCGGAGGACGCACAGGTGAAGCTCGGACTACAGCTCGGCTATTGGGGTCGTGGGCCCATCGACAACGCTCCGGAACTCATCGCGGCTGCCGAGGAAGCCGGATTCGACGCGGTGTTCACCGCCGAGTCATGGGGGTCGGACACCTACACCCCGCTGGCCTGGTGGGGAGCCGCGACGGAACGAATCCGTCTGGGCACGGCTGTCTCGCAACTGTCTGCCCGGCCGCCGACGTCTCTTGCGATGGCGGCGCTGACCCTCGACCATCTCTCGAACGGCCGCCACATCATCGGGCTGGGTGTGTCGGGCCCGCAGGTCGTCGAAGGGTGGTACGGGCAACCGTTCGGGAAGCCGTTAGCGCGCACCCGTGAGTACGTCCAGGTGATCCGCGACGTCCTCGCCCGTGAGTCCGCGGTCACCAGTTCCGGCCCGCACTACCCGCTCCCGTATCCGGCGGCTGCCGACGGCTCGACCGGACTCGGCAAGTCGCTCAAGCCGATCACTCATCCGTTGCGCGCCGACATTCCGATCTGGCTCGGTGCGGAGGGGCCCAAGAACGTGGCGCAGACGGCCGAGATCGCCGACGGCTGGCTCGCCATCTTCTACAGCCTGCGTCTGGCGGATCAATACGAGGAATGGCTGGCCGAAGGATTCGCCCGACCCGGCGCCCGACACGCCCGCGACGACTTCGAGGTCGCGGCGACGGTGCAGGTGGTGATCACCGACGACGTCGCCGAAGCCGTGGAGCGGTACCGACCGTCGACCGCGCTCTATGTCGGCGGAATGGGCGCCAAGGAGAAGAACTTTCACGCCGAGCTCTACCGACGCATGGGATACGGCGACGCGGTCGATGAGATCGGTGCGCTGTTCCGCGAGGGCCGCAAGGCCGAGGCGATGGCGGCGGTCCCCGACGAGATGGTGCGCGAGACGATGATCGCCGGCACCGCCGACGACGTGCGTGCCCAGATCAAGCAATGGGAGGCCGCGGGCGTGAGCATGTTGATGGTCACCGCACGTGACGTGGCGACGATTCGGCAGTTGGCGACGCTGGTGTGACCGGCGGCGAGATTCTCGCGCGCTCAGCGTTCAACCGCGCGTGCAGTTTCATGCGCGGTTGATCGGCGGGTGCGCGAGAGGTCCCGCGCGACCTATCGCACCCGGGCCAGGAGTCGTTGTCGGGTGTGCTTATTGGTGCGGCGTCGTTTCTGTTTGCGTCGTCGAGTACGTACGGCGAGTCGTGCCGGTGAGATCGGTGTGCGTGGTGCCGGTGTCTCCGATGGTGGTGGCTTGGGTTCGCTGTCGGCGGGTTGTGGTGTCTCGGTGATGGTTCCGCCGCGGAGGTAGTGTTCGAAGAGTTCGCCGACTTCGTGGATCCGGTTGACCTGGGGTGATGCGGGTGGGCTACCGTCGAGTGGGTTCAGTGACCAGCCGGCGCGGCCGGCGTCGCGGCCGCGGCGGATGATGCGGGTAGTCCACTGCCCGGGGTTGGGGCCGACCATGCGGTTGTGTGGTGGGCAGGCCGGTGCGGTGGTGTCGATGTCGGTGGTGCCGCCGTCGGCCCAGTCTTTGTCGGCGTGATGGATTTCGACGATCGCGCTCGGATTCGAGCAACCGGGTTTGGAGCATCCGCCGCCGCCGTCTTGCGCGAAATGCATCAATCGTTGCGCCTGGTTGGCGAAGCGTTTGGCGGTGCCCAGATACAGCGGCTGTGCGGTGTGGTCCTTGAACACCGCAAGGTGGAACTGCGCGTCGGCGGCCATCTCGATGATGTCGGACATAGGGAGTTGGGTGCCGGTTGCGGTGTGCCCGAAACCGGCGCGGTCACGCAGATCGGCTTCGTTGACCTTGACGATGATGTGCGGGGGTAGACCGCGGTGGCTCTTGCCGAGTACGCCGCCGTCGAGGACCAGCCTGAACAGGGCTTCGAGGGCGTCGTGGTTACGTTGTCCGGTCGAGCGATGGTCGCGGCCGGCAGCCTCTTTCAGCTTCTCGATGTCGGCGTTGGTGTTCGCACCCCGCGGCGACTGGTCGTCTTCGGGGTTGTTCATCCCTGGCGCAGCCATCTTCGCCAGAATCACATCGAGCATGGCGCGCGTCGTGGGTGTGAGTGCACCGTCGATCTCGCTCATCGATTGGTCGTCTTGGTCGCCGATGAGGACTGAGCGGCGGCGGGCGCGGTCACGCTCGTCGGCCAGGGTGCCGTCGGGGTCGATGCGGCTCAACAGTTCGGCGCCGGCCTTCAGGATCTGTTTCGGTGTGAGGGTGCGGGCGAACTCGGCCATCATCGCCTCGGCCTTCTCAGCGACGTCGAGTGGCACCGAGCGGGGAATCTTCTTGAGGACTTTCAGGACGGCATCGACGTGGGCGGGTGTGGCTGCCCCGTCGGCGACTGCTGCTGCTAGCCCCGCATGGCGTGGTGAGGTGAGTTCGCCCTGCAGTGAACGGAATTGCGCCAGGGCCCGCATGTGTGTCATGCGGCGGCGGTGATCGGGGATGCGCAGGTGGTGGGCCATCATCTCGCCGATGTGGCGGTAGCCGAGTCGGCCGGGCACACCGCGGTCGTTGCAGTCCATCATGCGGCGATGCCCGATCAGACTCATCCGACGGTAGGCACGCTCATGCTGTTCGGCCACATCCAACACCGCGTCATCCCTGGCGGGGGTGGTGTCGACGGCATCGATACGGTCCAACAAGTCATGCAACTGCGCATACAGCTGCTGCACCTCAGTGACCTGTTCTGTGCCCGACACTGTGTAGCCCCCCGACCGGTGTTTCGAACGTACATTCGACAGTAACTCAGAACTTTGATGCCTGCAACTATCAATTTCCCGGGACGTCGGCGACAGTGCGGACGGTCGTCGAGTCACGCCCGTCTCGCGTCACGAAGAGTCCGTGATCCTGGTGGGAATCTCGGCCAGGATCGCCTCGGCGGACCGTAGGGTGAAGTCGCGCAACCACTCTGCCGGTCGGCCGCGATCGGGGAGATGGCGTCGTACCGCCGCGTAGGGCAGGTCGACGAGGGCGAAAGTGACCCGATCCATCACCTCGGCATCGGCCGATCCGAATCGTCGTCGCGCGTATGCCCGTACCACTTCGCGCGTCTGGTGATTGTGCGTCCGGAGTTCGGCGGCGAGTGTGTCGGGCCAGGAGCGCAGCAGATCTTGTTTGTCGTATTGCAGCAGCAGCGCGGACTCGCCGGGATGCGTGGCAGTCCAGTCGAAACAGTGGGCGACCGTGGCCCGGGCGGCCTCGGTAACGTCATCGAGGCGCAACGCGGAGATAATGCCCTCCTGGTACCGGGAGATGGTGCGCAGCCACAGGCGCGCCATCATCTCGTCGCGGCCGGCGAACCGGTGATACACCGACCCCGACGGCGCGCCGATGCGACGGGCGACGGCGGATGCGGACGCCGCCGCCGGGCCGCCCTCGATCACGAGTTCGAGTGCGGCGTCGAGGATCTCGTCAGTGCTGAATCGTGGTTTTCGACCCACGGCTCCGAACCATGCTCGTTCCCTGCGCGGCGGCGACCACGCGGCGGGTCCCGTCGTTGTCGATGACGCTGATGTCGCACCGGGCCACGGCTTTGGTTCGGCCCGCGTGGACAAGTGTCGCGTGAGCGACCAGTTCACGCCCGTCGCGTGCGGGGGAGAGGTACTCGATCGAGAAGCCGCTGGTGACGATGTCCGGACCGAGACCGAGCGCGGCGGCGTAGGTCAGTGCGTTGTCGGCGAGGTAGCTCAACACGCCGCCATGGATGTAGCCGTACTGCTGTCGTAGGTCGTCGCGGACGTCGACCGCCAGCGTGACGCCGTCGTCATCGACGTGCGTGAGTCGTGCGCCGAGCATGCGACTGAACGGCTGGGCGTCGAGCACCGTGCGTGCCAGATCCAGGTCCATCATTTATCAGAGACTGCTCTCTATTATTGTGTGTGTCAAGGGTGCGCTCGGACAGAAACCATCCGTGGATGGATTGACACGCCTATTCGCCCGGAGCAAGGTCGAGTCGTGGTCAGGTCATTGAAGAACGACTGGTCGGGGCAGTCCTTTCCGCATGCCGGTCGCCGCAAGCCGATAATCGGGGATCTCGGTGTCTCCGATCCGCGCCATCCGATCCTCGATCTGCTCCGATGGGGCGCCGATCTCGGGCCGATCTTCGAGATGAGGATCTTCCGGCAGAACTTCGTCTTCGTCTCGAACGCCGAACTCGCGGCCGAGCTCTGCGACGAGCGCAGGTTCTGCAAGGCCCTGCCGCCGGCCATCACGGCATTGCGCCAGTACGCCGGCGACGGTCTGTTCACCGCATACAACGACGAGCCCAATTGGCAACTCGCGCACGAATTGTTGATGCCTGCTTTCACCAAGTCGGCGATGCAGGCCTATCACCCGATCATGCTGGCGACCGCCGATGAACTGTTCGCGTTCTGGGACCGACAGACCGGCTCGGTGGATGTCACGCAGTCGATGACGAAGCTGACCATGGAGACGCTCAGCCGCGCCGCGTTCAGCCACGACTTCGGGTCGTTCACCAGTGAGCAGCCGCACCCGTTTGTCGGCGCCATGATCCGGGCGCTGGAAACCGGACGTCGCAAGGGCGGCCTGCTGACGGCACCCGGAGGCGCGCTGCTCGGGAGGATCATCGATCGGCGCAATGCGGGCCAGCAGGCGTATGTGGACGAGATGCTGGACGACCTCATCGCCGAACGATCTGCGTCCTCCGATGATCACGACCTGCTCGGCATCATGCTCAACACCTCTCATCCGGAGAGTGGGGAGCGTCTGTCGCCATTGAACATCCGCCACCAGATCCTGACCTTCCTCGTGGCCGGCCACGAAACCACCTCGGGTGCGCTGTCATTCACGCTGTACTACCTGTCGCGCAACCCGCACTGCCTGGCGCGGGCGCAACAGGAGGCCGACGAGATCCTCGGTGACGACCCGGACGCGGTGCCGACCTTCGAGCAGATCCCGAAGTTCCGCTACATTCGTCGCTGCCTCGACGAGGCGTTGCGGATCTGGCCGACCGTCCCGGGCTTCGCGCGCGGCCCGCGGGAGGAGACGACGCTGGGCGGCCGATATCGGATGCGGCCAGAGGATTGGGCGGTGGTAGTGCTCGGTTTGGTGCACCGTGATCCGGCGGTGTGGGAGGACCCGGACGTCTACGACCCCGACCGATTCCTCCCGGCGAACGTCAAGAAGCGACCGGCGCACAGCTACAAACCGTTCGGCGCCGGCCTGCGGGCGTGCATCGGGCGTCAGTTCGCATTGCATGAGTCGGTGCTGGTGCTCGCGCGCATCCTGCATCGATACGACCTGTCCGGTGATCCCGATTACGAACTCGCAGTGGACGAGCGGTTGACCATGGTGCCCAAGGGGTTTGAGATCTCCCTGAGGTCGCGGGACCGGAGTGCGCTTGTGGCCGAGTAGGTCATCCCGGTGATCGAGTAGGTAGCGAGGCGTCGTCTCTCGGTGATCGAGTAGGTAGCGAGGCGCTAGCCGAGATGCCGTATCGAGATCACGTTACGAGGTCTCGATACGTTCTCGGCTAGCGCCTCGAACTACTCGACCAACGGGGGAAAGCTACTCGACCAACGAGGGGGAAAGCTACTCGACCAACGAGGGGGAAAGCTACTCGACCAACGAGGGGGAAAGCTACTCGACCAACGAGGGGGGAAAGCTACTCGACCAACGGGGAAAGCTACTCGACCAACGAGGGGGGTCGAGGGGTCTATTCGACGTCGGGTTCATCTTCGGCGAGGCGTTCGTCGAGCGTCTCGCCTTCGCGCTGCTCTCGGGTGGTGACCCCGGTCTTGTCGGCGGCTGCCCAGTCCTCGGGCGGGTCCATGCCCTCTTCGAGTGGGTCGGCTTGCAGCGTGTCCTCGTCGAGATCCTCGGAGTCGACGGTCGCGCTGAGCTCGGGGTTCACCGAATCCTGGGGATCGGGGATGTGCGCCTGTTCGGGCTCGGGTGCCATGGGGCCTCCTCTCGTCAGTGCGTGGAGGGGAGTACCCGAGACCGGGGTCGGTCAATCACGTGGTGCGGCAGCGCGGATGTGCGCGACGAGCCACGACGCGCCTCGGCGCACGAACACGTCCGTGAAGCGGTGCTCGATCGAGAGACATGGCAGGTCACCGTCGCCAGGTCGGTCGACCGTGGCGATCCCGTCGAGTACGGCGACGTCGTCGGTGACGAATCGGATGCGGACGACCTCGATGCGGTGGGTCGACCGCAGCGCCTCGCCGCCGAGGACATCGCTGAGTTCACGGCGGATCTCCTCATGGCCCTCGGCGACATCACCTCGAGGGCTCACCAGCACCGCGTCCTCGGTCAGGCAGGCGAGAAGTCCGTCGATGTCACCGTTCGCCCAGCAGCGGTCGTAGTCTGCCTCGACCCGTAGGATCGCCGATTCATCGGAGGCGCGGTTGGTGTCCACATTGCCTGCGTAGCACCGATCCGTGGTCGGCACTCGAGAACGACGCAGATCATTCCCCGGTGAAGACCGGCTTCTCCTTGTTGGCGAAGGCCCGCGGACCGACCTTGGCGTCCTTGCTCTTGAACACCGAGATACCCAGCTTCGATTCGATCTCGAAGGCATCGAGTTCGTGCATGCCCTCGGTGTCGCGCATGGTCTTGAGGATTGCCTGCACGGCGAGCGGGCCGTTGGCGGCGATGGCCTCGGCGATCTCGAGCGCCTTGTCCAGAGCCGCGCCGTCGGGAACGGCGTAACCGATGAGGCCGTACTCCTTTGCCTCGGCCGCAGTGATGTGGCGTCCGGTCAACAGCAGGTCGGCGGCGATGGTGTACGGAATCTGTCGGGGTAGTCGAACGGCGCTGCCGCCGAGCGGGAACAGGCCCCAGCGTGCCTCGGCCACACCGAATTTGGCGCTCTCGCCGGCCACCCGGATGTCGGTGCCCTGCAAGATCTCGGTGCCGCCGGCGATGGCCGCACCCTCGACCGCGGCGATCAGCGGCTTGGTGAGACGACGCCCCTTCAGCAACGCGGGCAGGCTCGCGGGGTTCCAGGTGCCCTGATCGGCGGTGTCGCCGGGGGAGTTCTTGTTCATGGCCTTGAGGTCCATGCCGGCACAGAACGCGCCGCCCGCGCCGGTCAGAATCGCCACGCGGATGTCGGGGTCGTTGTCCACCTGATCCCAGGCCTCGACCATGATCCGCATCATCTCCGCCGACAACGCGTTCCGGGCTTCCGGGCGGTTCATCGTCACGATCAGGATGTGCCCCCGCTTCTCGACGAGGCAATCGGGGGTCTGCTCGGTGGCGGCGTCGGAACCGGCAACTGTGGTCATCGTCGTTCCTCGTGAATTCTGTGCGGATTGCTGCTTGCCCGAAACGATAACACGTTCTAATTTTGACACCATGGCCTACACGATTGCCGACCTCATCGAGCATGCCGTCGACCTTGTTCCCGACCGCACCGCGCTGGAATCCGGCGACCGGTCGCTCACCTACGCCGAACTCGAGGCGCGGTCCAACGCGCTCGCACACAAGCTGCGCGCCCTCGGTGTCCAGCCGGGTGATCGGGTGGGGTTGTACAGCCGAAACACCATCGAAGCCGTCGAGTCGATGGTGGCGATCTTCAAGGCCCGCGCGGTCATGGTGAACGTGAACTATCGCTACGTCGAGGCCGAGCTCGAACACATCTTCACCGACTCCGGGATGAAGGTGCTCATCCACGAGCGGCAGTTCTGCGAACGGGTGTGCAACACGTTGCCGAAAGCGCCGTCGATCGAGCACAGGATCGCGATCGAGGACGGCGCCGAGAGCGAAGCGAGCGGGCCGAATGGACACGGCACGGACGCCCCCCTGAGTTGCGGCGGCTATGAGGACACGATCCGGTATGAGGACGCGATTGCGGAGTCGTCGACCGAGCGTGACTTCGAGCAGCGCACCAACGACGACCTGTACATGCTCTACACCGGCGGTACCACCGGCAAGCCCAAGGGCGTCGTGTGGCGGCAAGAGGACGTCTGGCGGGTCCTCGGCGGCGGGATCGACTGGTACACCAGCGAACCCGTGGCCGACGAGTGGAAGCTTGCGCAGGACGGCGCCGCAGGCGGGCAACTGGTGCGCTACCCGATCCCGCCGTTCATCCATGGCGGGTCGCAGTGGGCGATCTTCCAGTCGCTGTTCGCCGGCGGAAAAGCGGTGGTGTATCCCGACTTCAGCGGTAGCGCCGCGTGGGACATCGTCGCGCGTCACGGCGTGAACGTCATCTTCATCACCGGCGACGCGATGGGCCGGCCGATGATCGAGGCGTTGGCGGAGAAGGACGAACACGACCTGTCCTCGGTGGTCTCGATCGCGTCGTCGGCATGCCTGTTCTCGCCGAGCATCAAGGATCAGTTCGTCGACCGGTTCCCCAACGCGGTGATCATCGACGCCATCGGATCGTCGGAAACGGGTTTCGGAGGTCTGAGTGTGGTGGCGAAGGGTGCGCCACACAGCGGTGGGCCGCGCGTCAAGGCGGACAGCGAGACCCACGTGCTGCGTGAGGACGGCACTCCGGTGGAGGCCGGCAGCGGCGAGGTGGGTGTGTTGGCCAGGTCCGGGCACGTGCCGCTGCGCTACCACAACGATCCGGAGAAGTCGGCGAAAACCTTCAAGGAGTTCAACGGGATTCGGTACTCGCTGCCGGGCGACAACGCTCAGCTCGAGGCGGACGGCACCATCACCATGCTCGGGCGCGGCTCGGTGTCCATCAACACCGGTGGCGAGAAGGTCTTCCCCGAAGAGGTGGAGGGCGCGCTCAAGGCGCATCCCGACGTGTTCGACACGGTCGTCGTCGGCGTGGCCGACGACCGGTGGGGGCAGCGGGTCGCCGCGGTCATCGCACCCCGAGATGGCGCACGTCCGTCGCTCGCCGAACTCAACGACGTCGTCCGCAAGGAACTCGCCGGTTACAAGTGCCCGCGCAGCGTCTGGTTCGTCGATCAGATCAAGCGCTCGCCCGCAGGCAAACCCGACTACCGGTGGGGTGCCGGCATCACCACCGAACGTCCCGCCGACGAGGCGCTGTAGCGCCGGAGATGAGCTGAGATGCGTACCGAACTCGCCGAACGTTTCGGCATCGAATACCCGATCTTCGGATTCACCCCGAGCCAGCATGTGGCCGCCGCGATCAGTCGCGCCGGGGGCATGGGCGTGCTGGGTTGCGTCCGCTTCAACGAGGCCGACGAGCTCGACGAGGTCCTCGAGTGGATGCACGAGAACACCGACGGCAAACCGTTCGGTGTGGACGTCGTGATGCCCGCCAAGATCCCCACCGAGGGCAGCCAGGTGGATCTGGACTCGATGATCCCGCCCGAGCACAGGGCGTTCGTGGAACGCACCCTCGACGACCTCGGTGTGCCGCCGCTGCCGAACGGCGAACGCGTGAACGCCGGAGTGCTCGGATGGCTGCACTCCGTCGCGCGTTCCCACGTGGACGTCGCGATGGAACACACCCGCAAGTACGGGCAGATCAAGCTGATCGCCAACGCCCTCGGGTCGCCGCCGGAAGACGTGATCCAGACATCCCACGACAACGGGCTGCTCGTTGCCGCGCTCGCGGGAGCCAAGGAGCACGCGCTGCACCACGTGGAAGCAGGCGTCGACATCGTCATCGCCCAGGGCTACGAGGGAGGCGGGCACACCGGTGAGGTCACCTCGATGATCTTGTGGCCCGAACTCGTGGATGCACTGGGCGATTCGGCGCCGGTCCTGGCTGCCGGCGGTGTCGGTAGTGGCCGGCAGATCGCCGCCGCGATCGCGCTGGGCGCGCAAGGTGTGTGGATGGGCACCTACTGGCTGACCGCCGCCGAATACAAGCTCGGCATGGCGCCGGACGCCGACGGGCCGTCGACGGTGCAGAAGGCCCTGCTGAAGGCGACCTCGCGGGACACCGTGCGCCGCCGCATCTACTCGGGCAAACCCGCGCGTCTGCTGAAGACCAAGTGGACCGACGCCTGGGACGCAGACGGCGCGCCGGACGCGTTGCCCATGCCCCTGCAGAATCTGCTCGTCAGCGAGGCGCATGCGCGGATCTCGGCCGCCGACGACCCGGAGGTGGTGGCCATGCCGGCCGGTCAGATCGTCGGGCGGTGCAACGAGATCGTGCCCGTCGCCAACCTGATCGCCGACCTCGTCGCCGAGTACGAACGGTCGGTCACGAGGATGAACCAGACGTTGCCGACCACCGCGGGCTGACGGCGGGTTTACCAGGCGGCGCCATCGGGTACCCCGCGGCGATGTCCTACCCAGACCAGCCCCCGACGAACGGACCCCGATGACCCGCAATCAGGCGGTCCGGACGGTCGACCGCGTCACCGACAGCCCATGGTTCGAACGTGCTGCGCGAGCGGGTCACGTGGTCAACGGACTTCTCCACCTGCTGCTCGCCTACATCGTCGCGCGCATCGCGTTCGGGGGCGGGGGCAGCGCCGACCAGTCGGGTGCGTTGGCGGTGTTCGCGGGCCAACCCGGTGGCCGCGTCGTCCTGTGGGTCGCCGCCGTCGCGTTCGTGGCATTGGCGTTGTGGCGACTGGCCGAGGCGATCCTCGGTGGCAAGGCGAACGATCCGGATTCGTCGGACGGCGGCCTGAGTGAGTGGTTCGACCGTGGAAAGGCGTTGGCACTCTTCGTCCTCTACCTCAGCCTCGCATGGTCCGCGGTGAACTTCGCGACCGGCAGCGGGCAGTCCAGCGGTCAACAGAACGCCGGCATGAGCGCCCGGCTGATGCAGCACACCGGCGGCAAACTGGTCCTGGTCATCGTCGGCCTGATCGTCGTCGCCGTCGGCGGCTACTTCGTCTACAAGGGCGTCACGAAGAACTTCCTCGACGATCTCCGCCGTGGCGGCGGAACCGCGGTCACGACTACCGGTGTCATCGGCTACACCGCCAAAGGCGGCGTGATCGCCGGAGCGGGAATCCTGGTCATCGTGGCCGCCATCCGAGCCGACCCGTCCAAGGCGTCCGGCATCGACGCCGCGATCAAGACCCTCGCCGGCCTCCCTGCCGGACAGATCCTGTTGATCCTCGCCGCCCTCGGGCTTGCCGCGTACGGGGTGTACTGCTTCGTGATGTCCCGCTGGGCGCGGATGTGATCTCCGGCGCGCCCAGCCGATACAGCGTCGCCCACTGGGTTGCGGCGAGATCCCGAGGTAGGCGGGAGTGCAACCGGTGCGCCGAGATCCATCGCCGCACCTCACCGCGCCGGTCGGCCGGAACCACGCGGCCGGCGATCTCGCCGAGTCCGCGTCCGCTACCGGTGAACATCGCGTGCACGAATCCCTGGTAGTCGCTGCGACGCGCGGTGTTCAGGAGGGGGTCGGTGCGGCGACTGATCGTCAGCAGTCCGCCGTCCACACCCGGGCGCGGGGCGAACGCGGCGGCCGGCACCCGGCCGGCGAGGCCGAAGTCGTACCACGGCCACCATTGCGCGGTCATCATCGTCGCCCCACCGACACCCGCACGACGGCGGGCGACCTCCCACTGCGTCACCAGCACCGCGTGCGTCCAATGCGGGGATCGGAGCAGGCGACGCAGGATCGCGGTGGTCTGGTGGAACGGCAGATTGCCGACGATCGCGTGCGGTGTGTGCGGCAGTCGGTGGTGCAGGAAGTCGGCGCAGACGACCGAGGTGAGCGCGGGGTCGGCGCGCCGACCGAGTGATCTCGCCAGCCGCGTATCGATCTCGACTGCCTCGATCGGCCGTCGGAGGTGCTGTAGCGGAATGGTCAGTGCGCCTGCGCCGGAGCCGATCTCGACGATCGGTCCGTCGGTGTGGGCGACCAGTTCGACGATGTGGTCGATGACCCTGTGGTCGGAGAGGAAGTTCTGGCCGTTCTCGTGACGGCCGGCGTGGAACGCGGGCATGAGGCCTCCGGGGCTCGCGGTGCGGATACCCGGGCAGCACGAAACGGGCCGCCGGGTGAGGAGCTACCTGGGCGGCCGACCCGGTCAACCGAAGAGAGGTTGTGAGAGTGTCGGCTCGCCGCTATGTGCGACGGAGCCGAACGAGTGCCATGCGTGCGTTTCCCATGGGGGCGGACACTATTGCCGCGCCGACGCGGGGTCAACTGATTTTTCGGGTGCTTGTCGATCCGGCGTCGTTCGGCTCACTACGTAGCGGAATTCGCCGATCGGCCGGGTCCAGGTCGGTGGGATCGCGTCGTCGCGGAGGTGTCGCTTGACCGTCTTGAACGTCGCGGTGTCCGGCAGGTCATGGGTCAGACGCACACGGTGCGGCCATTGCTTGGGGCCGAGGTCGGTCTGGCTCTGCAGGAACCCGGTGAAGTCGTCTGCGGACACGTCGCCGTCGACCACCAGAACCGCCTCGATCTCGTCGCCGATCTCCACCGGCACACCGTAGACCGCGACCTGACGAACCATCGGATGCCGCAGGAGAATTCGTTCGATGGGTCCGGTGCCGAGGTTCTCGCCGTCGACGCGCAGCCAGTCGTCGACGCGGCCGGCGAAATGGAGGTAGCCGTCGTCGTCCACCCAGGCGAGGTCGCCGGTGTGGTACATCCCGCCCCGCATGCGTTCGTCGGATGCTTTCGGGTCGTTGTGATAGCCACTGAACAATCCCGGCCCAGAGGTGTTGACGATCTCGCCGACCGTGCCGGTGGGTACCGGTTCGCCGGTGTCGGGGTCCACGAGCGCCGTCGGCGGCCGAAGCGGCCCCAACGCATCCGGCGGGGTGTCCGGGGTGCGGGTGATCGCGACACCGCCCTCGGTGGAACCGAACCCGTCGACGACCCGACACCCGAAGCGTCGGGCGAATCGCTCACGATCGCGCGCCGACGCCTCGTTTCCGTACATGACGCGGAGCGTGTTGTCGGCGTCGTCCGGCCGTTCCGGGGTGGCGAGGATGTAGTTCAGTGGCTTGCCGACATAGTTGGCGAACGTGACTCCGTACCGTCGTACGTCGGGGAGAAAACCGCTCGCGGAGAAGCGGTCTCGCAGTGCAACGGATGCGCCGCCGGCCAACGCCACCGACCATCCCGCGATGACGGCATTGGAATGGAACATCGGCATCGAGAGGTAGACGACGTCGTCGCTGTCGATGTCGAAACGGTCGGCGAGCATCGCGCCGCTCTCCGCGAACTTCCGCTGGGTGCAGCGAACGGCCTTCGGGTCTCCGGTGGTGCCGGAAGTGAAGATCAGCATCATCAGGTCGTCGGGTGCGGGGGTCTCGTCCTCCCGTTGATCGAGTTGCTCCTCCCGTTGATCGAGTAGCGGCGAACGGAGTGAGTCGCGTATCGAGATCACCGGCACCCCGAGCTCGACACCGTCGAGCAGACGACGGGAACGCTTGTCGGTCAGCACGATCTGGCAGTCGGAACGCTCGATGTCGGCGGCGAGCGCCGCGCCGCGGCGCGTGGTGTTGAGGCCGACGAGCACGAACGATCCGAGGGCGGCGGCCCCGAGGAGATAACTGAACTCCGGCGAGTTCTCCATGAGCACACCCACATGCGGTGCGGCGTCGTCCGGCAACAGGGCGCGCACCGCCTCTCCGCGTGCCCGGGAGGCCGCGACATGGTCGCGCCACGACACGAACTCGTCGCCGTGGTGAAGTCCGCGGTCGTCGACGTCGGCGACCGCGGCGAACAGTTCGGCGAGTGTCACACCGGTGCGGCGGCCAGTTCGCCGCCGATCGATCGAAGGACCAGAGGCGCCGAACCGCAGGTGAATTCGTTCTGCTTGGCGCGCAGGAAGTAGCGGTGTAGCGGATGACTGGTGTCCAGGCCGACGCCGCCGTGGACGTGGACGGCGGTGTGCGCGACCCGGTGGCCGGCCTCCGCGGCCCAGAACTTGGCGGTGGCGACCGCGGTCCGCAACTCTCCGTCGTCGGGGCGGTCGGATGCCGAGGCGTTCGACAACATCCACACCGCCTGGGTGGTGGTCAAGGAGAGACCCTGAGCGTCGATGTAGCCGTCGGCGAGGCGCTGCGCCACGGCCTGGAAAGATCCGATCGCGCGGCCGAACTGCTCACGCTCCCGGGCGTATTCGGCGGTCAACTCGAGCGCGCGCGTCACCACGCCGACCTGATCCGCGGACACCGCGAGGGAGAACCGGTCCGCGACGTCGAGCACCGCCGCCGCGCCACCGTCGAGGATGCGGTCGGGATCGACGGTCACATCGGTGAAGTCGACCTGGGCGGTCGGCGTCTTACCGGTCGACTGGGTGGGGGTGATCGAGACCCCGTCGTCGTCGGCACGGATCACGACGGCCAGCGGACCGTCGGGGCCGATCGCGTTGACCACGAAGATATCCGCGGCCGATGCGTAGGGCACATTGACCTTGGTCCCGTTGAGGGTGCCGGGTGCGTCGGTCGCCGTCAGCGTCGCGGTCGGGGTGGTCGGGTCGGTACCGCGATCCTCCTCGAATGCGACGGTGAGGACGAGGTCGCCTGCCGCGCCGGGGGCCAACGTCTGCTCGCGGAGAGTTGCGGAGCCCCGACCGGCGATCACCGGCAGCGCCGCGAATGCGTGCGCCCCGAACGGGACCCGGGCCAGCGCTCGGCCGAGCTCCTCGGCGACGAGAGCGTTCTCCACCGCGGTCAGGTCGCCTCCCTTCTCGCCGACCGCCGCCGAGGTGAGCTCGAGACCGAGCAGACCCGCGGCGCCCAGTTCACGCCAGAGGTCGGCGTCCATCGGGGCGTCGGCGGTCTCCAGCTCGGCGACCCGGTCGTCGGTGCTGACCTTGGTGGCGATGTCGCGGGCGAGACCACGGACGTCGTCGGCGGATTCGGGAAGGGTGAAGTCCATGGTGGTGGCTTTCGGTGGGTAGGGGGTGTGGTTGTGGTTGTGGTTGTTGGGTCACCGGGTCTCGATACGCCCTCGCCTAGCGGCTCGGGCTACTCGACCAGCGGATGGGGGGTCTCGATACGCCCTCGCCTAGCGGCTCGGGCTACTCGACCAGCGGATGGGGGGTCTCGATACGCCCTCGCCTAGCGGCTCGGGCTACTCGACCAGCGGATGGGGACCAGCGGTTGGGGGGACCGGCGGATGGGGGACCAGCGGTTGGGGGAATCATCGTCGGGCGGCGGGCAGACCGAGCGCGAGCATCCCGATGATGTCGCGTTGGATCTCGTTGGTGCCGCCACCGAAGGTGAGGATCAACGAGGTGCGCTGGAAGCGTTCGAGACGACCGTTGAGGTGAGCACCGGGCGAGCCCTGGCGCAGTGTCGCCGCGGGGCCGACGACCTCCATCAGCAGCCGGTAGGCCTCGGTGGCGAACTCGGTGCCGTACACCTTGGTCGCCGACGCGTCGGCCGGGCTCGGTGAACCGCCGGAGGCTGCGATGGAGGCGATCTTCCAGTTGATCAGCTTCAGGAACTCGACCTTGGCGTGCACCCGCGCGAGGTTGGTCTGCACCCACGGCGCATCGATCACCCGCTGGCCGTCACCGGTCTTGGTGTGCTGGGCCCACTCGATGGTCTCGCGCAGCGCGGTCTGGATCGGCGCGGCACTGCACAGCGCCACCCGCTCGTGGTTGAGCTGGTTGGTGACCAGCGGCCAGCCGCCGCCTTCGTCGCCGACCCGTGCGCTCGTGGGCACCCGCACGTCCTGGTAGTAGGTGGCGCTGGTGTCGACGCCCGACATCGTGTGCACCGGTGTGTAGCTGAACCCCTCGGCCGTGGTGGGCACGATGATCATCGAGATGCCCTTGTGCTTCTTTCCGCCGGGCTCGAGGGTGGCGGGATCGGTTCGGCAGGCCAGCCAGATGTAGTCGGCGTAGGGGACCAGGCTGGTCCACATCTTCTGGCCGTTGATGACGTAGTCGTCGCCGTCGCGGATCGCCGTCGTGCGCAGCGCGGCCAGGTCGGTGCCGGCGCCGGGCTCGGAGTATCCGATGGAGAAGTGCAGCTGACCCGCCGCGATCTTCGGCAGGAAGAACGCCTTCTGCTCGTCGGTGCCGTAGTGCATGATCGTCGGCGCCACCGAGTTGATGGTCAGGAACGGCACCGGCGCCCCGGCGATCGCGGCCTCGTCGGTGAAGATCAGCTGATCCATCATCGACCGGTTCTGGCCGCCGAACTCCGTGGGCCAGCCCAGCGCCAGCCACCCGTCGGCGCCCATCTGGGCCACGACGTCGCGGTAGGCATCGCCCTCACCGAGCTCGCCGTCCCCACCGAGGAGGGCGGCGCGACGTTCGGCGGTCATCAGCGAGGCGAAATACGATCGCAACTCACGGCGGAGGTCGTCTTGCTGGTCGGTGTAGGCGATACGCATCGGGGTCTCCGTGTCATAGTGGACAGCCGTGTGGCGGCGAACACACGCTCGCCAACTTCTGAAACACGTTCTAACCTGTAGAACACAGCCCGTCAACCAGACGACACGTCGGTAGAAGGAGTTCGGTATGCGAATCAAGGCAGATTTCGACCTGTGCGAGTCCAACGCCGTGTGCGTGGGCATGGCGCCGGATGTCTTCGACCTTGACGACGACGACTACCTGGTGATTCACAAGGAAGAGGTCCCGGCGGAGCGCGAAGAGGAAATGCGTCAGGTGGTGGCCAGCTGCCCCAAGTCCGCCCTGTCGCTCGAATGAGGTCGATCGACCGATTCTGACCAATCGGTTCCGGTCCGCGCGCGTTCGTGCTAGAACAGGTTCTAGTTTTTGCAGCTTCGGCGAAAGGGAGTCGCGTGGGCGGGTCGTTGGACGGACGTGTCGCGGTGGTCACCGGCGCCGGCGGGGGGCTCGGTCGGGCCGAGGCCATCGGTCTGGCCACCGACGGCGCAACGGTGATCGTGAACGATCTGGCGAGCTCGCTGGACGCCAGCGATGTGATCGACGTGATCACGTCGGCCGGCGGGCGGGCAGTTCCGGTGGCCGGGGACATCTCGGAATCGGCCACCGCGACGGAGATCATGCGCACGGCCACCGAGGATCTCGGCGGCCTCGACGTCGTCATGAGCAACGCCGGGATCACCCGGGACAAGATGCTGTTCAACATGACCGACGACGAATGGGACCTCGTCATCCGGGTGCACCTGCGGGGGCACTTCCTGCTGAACCGGAATGCGGCGAGCCATTGGCGGGCCGCGTCGAAAGCCGCCGCTGGCCCCGTCTACGGGCGACTGATCAACACCGCGTCCGAGGCGGGTCTGCTCGGCCCCGGGGGCCAGGCGAACTATGCCGCGGCCAAGTCGGGGATCATCGCGCTGACCGTGTCCGCGTCTCGGGCGCTCGCGCGCTACGGCGTCAAGGCCAACGCCATCTGCCCGCGGGCGCGGACGTCGATGACCTCCGATGTGTTCGGTGACGCTCCGGCCGACGGCGTGGACCCGCTGTCGCCGGAACACGTCGTCACCTTGGTCCGGTATCTGGCCGGTCCGGAGGCGGACAACGTCAGCGGACAGGTGTTCGTCGCCTACGGCGGCGAGGTGATGTTGATGGCCGCGCCGACGGTCGAGGAGACCTTCACCGCGGTCGGGGATGCGTGGGAGCCCGCCGACCTGACCAAAACGCTGACCAGCTATTTTGCCGGTCGCGACGCGGCGCGTTCTTTCTCGGCGAGTGAACTGGTCGACTGACCAATTCGGTCGCCTGGTGCGTGATAGGTTCGCGATGTTCGACGGGGCGAACACTACGACGGGGATCTTCCCGGGGGGTTAGGAGTGTTGGTGTTCGAGAAGCTCGCGACGCCCATGGCAGGCGTCGGCGACTTCGTCGCGCTGGGGGTGGAGTCGTCCCGTGAGCTGTTCCATCGTCCATTCCAGTGGCGCGAGACGGTCGAGCAGTCGTGGGCGATCGCTCGGGTGTCGATGGTTCCCACGCTCCTCGTCGCGATCCCGTTCACGGTTCTCGTCAGCTTCACCCTGAACATCCTCCTTCGTGAGATCGGTGCGCAGGACCTGTCCGGGGCCGGAGCGGCACTCGGCACCATCACCCAGATCGGGCCGATCGTCACGGTGCTGATCGTCGCCGGCGCCGGCGCGACCGCGATCTGTGCCGACCTCGGAGCGCGAACCATCCGCGAAGAGATCGACGCGATGAAGGTCCTCGGCATCAACCCGATCCATCGGCTGGTGGTGCCCCGCATCATCGCCTCGACCGGGGTCGCGATCCTGCTGAACAGCCTCGTCTGCACGATCGGTATCGGCGGCGGCTTCATGTTCTCGGTGTTCCTGCAGGACGTGAACCCCGGAGCGTTCATCGCCAACCTCACGTTGCTCACCGGATTCGGCGAGCTGATGATCTCGATGGTCAAGGCCGCCCTGTTCGGGCTGTTCGCCGGGATGGTGGGCTGCTATCAGGGACTGAACGTGAAGGGCGGCGCGAAGGGCGTCGGCGACGCGGTCAACGAGACGGTCGTCTACTCGTTCATGGCGTTGTTCGTGGTCAACGTGGTCGTCACCGCGGTGGGTCTCAAAGCGACGGCGGGCTGAGCGATGGTACTTCCGTTCACGACTCGTTTCCGCACCGCCCGAGTCGCCGTCAAGCGGGCCGGTGAGGACTGGGACCAGATCGGCGACCAGGCGCTGTTCTACTGGGACAGCATCATCGCGATCCCGCGTGCCCTCAAGCACTACAAGAAGGAGACCCTGCGGCTGATCGCCGAGATCTCCATGGGCACCGGCGCTCTGGCGATGATCGGCGGCACGGTCGTGGTGGTGGGCTTCCTGACGCTGTTCACCGGCGGCACGATCGCCGTGCAGGGCTACAGTTCGCTGGCCAACATCGGCGTCGAGGCGCTCACCGGCTTCTTCTCCGCGTTCATCAACGTGCGTATCGCGGTCCCGGTGATCGCCGGTATCGCCCTGGCCGCCACGATCGGCGCGGGCGCAACGGCTCAGCTGGGCGCGATGCGGGTGAGCGAGGAGATCGACGCGCTGGAGACGATGGCGATCTCGTCGATTCCCTACCTCGTCAGTACACGCATCGTCGCCGGGCTCATCGCGATCATCCCGCTGTACTCACTCGCCTCCCTCGCGTCCTTCCTGGCGAGCCGGTTCGCCACGGTGATCCTCTACGGTCAATCGCCGGGCGTGTACGACCACTACTTCAACACCTTCCTCATCCCGTCCGACATCATGTGGTCGTTCGTGCAGGCGATCTGCATGGCGGTGGCCGTGATGCTGATCCACACCTACTACGGCTACAACGCATCCGGCGGACCGGTCGGCGTCGGCGTCGCGGTCGGCAACGCCGT
This sequence comes from Gordonia prachuapensis, assembly GCF_036350515.1. Lineage (NCBI taxonomy): Bacteria > Bacillati > Actinomycetota > Actinomycetes > Mycobacteriales > Gordoniaceae > Gordonia > Gordonia prachuapensis. Next base: position 97,998 of record NZ_JAZDUE010000017.1, read on the forward strand.
GCGCGCGTCCCTGGTCGTGGTCGTGGTGATCACCCTGCTCACCTCCCTCGCCATCTATGGCGTCGACGGCAAGTTCAACCTGGCGGGATAGGGCCGACGCACACATGGCACGACGACAGGAACGCAGCAGGGCGACCCGACGGATCGCCGCGGTCATCATGGTGGGCGGGCTCGTCGCCATCATCTCCGCGGCCTCGGGCCAGTTCCTCGGCTGGTTCGCATCGACGGAGACGGTGACCCTGGAGGCGCCGAGGGCCGGTCTGGTGATGAGCCCCGACGCGAAGGTGCGCCTACGGGGTGTGCCCGTGGGTCGGGTCGAGTCGATCGACGAGGGCGGCGGGCAGGCGGTGCTCACATTGAGCATCGACTCCGACCAGATGTCGCAGATCCCGGGCAACGTCACCGCGGACATCAAGTCCAACACGGTGTTCGGCGCCAAGGCGGTCAACTTCGTGGTTCCGGAGTCCGGACCGAGCGGGCAGTTGCGACCCGACCAGACCATCACCGCCGACCACGTCGTCGTCGAACTCAACACCGTCTTCCAGCAACTGGTCTACGTGCTCGCGGAGATCCAGCCGGAGAAACTCAATTCCGTTGTCGGTGCGGTCAACACCGCGTTGGCCGGCAACGGCGAGCGGATCGGCGCGGGCCTCGAGCAACTGTCGAACCTGCTCGAGGAGACCAACGAGTACCTGCCCGAGTTGAACGAGTTGATCCGACAGACGGCCACGTCGACGAACGTCTACGCCGACGCGATGCCCGACCTGATGCGCTCCGTCGACAATCTGACCTATCTGGGGAACACCCTCGTCGACAACTCGGCGAACCTCGATGCGCTGCTCATCAACGCGACCGGGATGGCCAACACCATCAACGGCGAACTCGCGCCGTCCAAGCAGACGCTGATCTCCGCGCTGAGCAATCTCGATCCCGTGTCGCAACTGCTCGGCTACCAGTCGCCCGGCATCAAATGCTTCCTGACCACATCGGCGGTGTCGGCGGATCTCGCCAAGCCGTACTTCGGAGGCAAGAACGGCAATCTGTTGCTCTACGCGGGTGTGCTTCCGGGTAAGGAGCCCTACCGATATCCGGAGAACCTCCCGCGCGTGGACGCCGCAGGTCCGCCGACCTGCGCCGGCGGCCTGAGCGATCCCACCACGAAGGTGCACTCGGACTTCTACGTCGCCGACAACGCGCCGGTGCCGTACCAGCCGCGCACCCAACCGAAGGCCAACCGCCAGAAACTGTTCCAACTCTTGTTCGGGGAGCCGGAACGTGGATAACCGTGCACGCGCGTTTCGCGCAACCCTCATCAAGCTCGGCGCGTTCGCCGTGGTGATGCTGATGGTGTTCGTCGGCTTGGTGGTGGTGTTCAGCAACTACCGTTCCGGCAAGTCCGACGACTATCACGCACTGTTCACCAGTGCGTCGGCGATGAAGCCGGGCAGCAAGGTGAAGATCGCCGGCGTCGAGGTCGGCCAGGTGTCCGGGATATCACTCACCCGCGACAACGAGGCCGACGTCGAGTTCTCGGTGGACCGGGAGTATCAGCTGCCGGCATCCGTGCGGGCGCTGATCCGCTACGAGAACCTCACCGGCGACCGGTATCTCGAGTTGCAGCAGGGCTCCGGGGACGCCGGCGACCAGCTCTCGCCCGGTGGCCGGATCCCGATCGACCAGACCGAGCCGGCGCTGGACCTCGACAAACTCCTCGGCGGTTTCAAGCCGCTGTTCCGGACGTTGAATCCCGATGAGGTGAACGAACTCTCGGCGTCACTCGTCGCGGTGTTCCAGGGGCAGGGCCCGGCGCTGAACGAATTGCTCGCCGACACCGCCTCGTTCACCGGCGCGCTGGCCGACCGGGATCAACTCATCGGGGAGGTCGTGGACAATCTGAACGACACCCTGGGCACCCTGGACGGCGACCGGGCGGGCCTCGACAGCAGCATCGACCAACTGCAGCAATTGGCGTCCGGGCTAGCCGCCCAACGGGGCGTCATCGGCAACTCGCTGACACAGACCTCCAAGGTGACCAACGGGCTCGCCGACCTGTTGCAGACGACCCGCCCCGACCTGCAGCAGATGGTGGCCAACACGGGAACCGCCTCGCAGGAGTTGCTCAACGCCGAACCGTACCTGCGGTCGCTGATCCCACGGCTGCCCAACGACTATAAGAAGCTGTCCAACCTCGGCAGCTACGGCGCGTGGCTGCAGATCTACTTCTGCCGAATCCGGTTGTTGCTCACCGGTCCCGGCGGCAAGCAATACTTCTTCACGTCCAACGACGTGATGGGTGATACCACCAAGGCAGGCGGGAGGTGTGCGTCGCAGTGACCGGACCATTCGGCAGGCTCTTCAGCAGCCAGCGCAGCGAGTCGACCGAGGCCGACGTCTCCCGCGAGGCCAAGCGGGGCGGACGCAGTCGCGCCGGCATCGGGGTCATCGGTGTGGTCGTCACCGCGTTGGTGATCGTCGTCGCCCTGCAGATGGACCGGTTGCCCTACCTGTCGCCGATCAGTTCCTACACGGCCTATTTCGACGACGCGGGCGGCCTGGTCACCGGCGACATCGTCACCGTCGCGGGCGTGAACGTCGGTACCGTCCAGAACATCGCGCTCGCGCCCACCGACGACGGGACCAAGGCCGCGGTCACCTTCCGGATGAACGACACCATCATCATGGGCGCCGAGACGCAGGCCGCGATCAAGACCGAGACCGTCCTCGGCAGAAGGAATCTGACGATCCTGCCGCACGGCACCGGCCGCATCGAACCGGGTGGCGAGATCCCCAACCAGAACACCATCGCGCCCTACTCGCTCACCGACGCACTCGACGACGCCACGACGACGTTGTCGGAAACCGACACCGACGAACTCAACAACGCACTCACCACCCTGTCCGCCGCCTTCTCCGACACCCCCGACGAAGTGCAGGACGCGGTCGACGGGGTCGGCCGGCTGTCGGCGGCGATCGCCGACCGGGACAACACCCTGCGTGAGCTGCTCGCCAAGGCCAACAGCGTCACCGAGATCCTCGGCGAGCGAAACCAGCAGATCAACCGATTGCTCGTCGACGCGAATTCGCTTCTCGGCGAACTGCAGATGCGACGCGCGGCGATCGCGGAACTGATCACCGGGGCCCGCGACGTGTCCGCCCAGATCAGCGGTTTCATCGCGGACAACAACGAACAACTCGCCCCGGTGCTGACCAAACTGGACGGCGTCCTCGACATTCTCACCGACAACGAACAGAGCCTGCGACAGACGATCGACCGGCTCGGACCGTATGCGAATGCCCTCGGCGAGGCCGTCGCCAGCGGGCCGAACTTCGACTCGCTCGTGGGCGTGTCCACCTTCGGCGACTACACCTCCACATTCCTGAACGTGCTGCGACAGAAGTATCCGGAGGCGGCGAAAGCCTTCTCCTACAGTGGGTTCCCCCTGTTGCCGCAGGCGTGGAGTGAGGCGCCCCCGGCCGGATCGCGACCGGATTCGCCCAAACCGCCGCCGGCCACGTACCCGACGCCCCCGCCGCCGACGACCCCACAGGCAGGAGGGTGACGCGATGACGAAGCGAGTGATCCAGATCGTCGCGGGCGTTGTACTCATCGCCCTCGTCGCGGTGGCCGCGTACCTGGGCTTCACCCGGGCGACGACGAAGACGGTGACGGCGTACTTCCCCTCGGCCACCGGCCTGTACGACGGCGACCCCGTCCGGGTCCTCGGGGTGGACGTCGGCAACGTCACGTCGATCACCCCGCGTGAAGGCGATGTCCGCGTGGACCTGCAGATCGACGCCGACACCCCGATCCCACTCGACGCCAAGGCCGTCGTGGTGGCGCAGAGTCTGGTGTCCGGCCGATTCATCCAGCTCACCCCCGTCTACGCCGACGGCCCGCAGCTCGATGACGGCGGCACCATCCCGATGAAACACACCGCGGTCCCGATGGAGTGGGACGACGTGAAGAAGCAACTGAGCATGCTCACCGAGGCTGTCGGTCCACAGGGCGCGAAGCCGGGAACCGCAGCGACGGCGATCGATGTCGCGCAACAGAACCTCGACGGAAACGGCGAGGCGATCAACCAGTCGATCACCGAGCTGTCGGACGTCATGGACACCCTCGCGGCCGGCCGCGGCGACTTGTTCGCCACCATCCGCAGCCTGCAGAAGCTCACCGACGCCCTCTCCGACAGCCATCAGCAGTTGGTTCAGTTCAACGGCCGGATCGCCTCGGTCGGTGACGTCCTGGCCGACAACACCGATGCGCTCGACGGTGCGTTGACCAACCTCGATTCGGCCATGGTCGACATCCAGGGGTTCATCGCACAGAACCGGGATGCGCTGACATCGTCTGTGGCGAAACTGGCCGACACCACCACGATCCTCGCCGACAAGGACGAACAGTTGCGCGGCCTGCTGCATTCGGCGCCGAACCAGCTCGCGAACTTCTACAACATCTACAACCCGCTGACCGGGTCGTTGTCCGGGGTGTTCGGCCTCGGGATGGGCAACAACCTGATCACGCTGCTCTGCGGGACGATGGACGCCAACAACCGGCCCGGGACGAGCCAGGCCGACATCGAGCACTGCGTCGACGTCCTCGCGCCGATGCTGTCGAGCATCGCGGTGGCCTACCCGCCCTTCCTGGCCAACCCGGTGACCGGCATCAACGCGACTCCCGATCAGATCACGTACCAGGACGCGAGCGTGCGGCAGCGCGCCCAGGCGGGCGTGCGCGCGCAGGACGCCCAGACCCGCCGCGACAACGGCGGGGGCGCGCTCGGCGATCTCCTCGTTCCCTGGGGGGCCGAAGGATGATCCGGCCGATGATGCGCCGGGCGCGGCTGCTGCTCGTGTTCGCCACCGTGATCGTCGCGGCGTCGGCGTGCGGGTTCTCCGGGCTCAACAGTCTTCCGGTGCCCGGTGCGCAGGGAACCGGCAACGGCGCCTACCAGATCAGCGCGGTCATCCCGAACGCCGCGGGCCTCGTTCCCAATGCGCCGGTGATGATCGACGACGTGACGGTCGGCAGCGTCGGCCAGATCCACGTGCGCGACTGGAACGCCGAACTCGACATCCGGCTCGAGGAGGGTGTCCGGGTACCCAACGGTTCGCACGTGATGGTCGGCATGACCAGCGTGCTCGGTTCCACCCACCTGCAGATCGTCGAACCGGCCGAGTTCGAGGGTTACATGGCCGCGGGCGAGCAGATCCCGCTACCGGCCTGTCCGGAGCCGACCAACATCGCCGAACCGACGATGTCGCCTGCGGTCCCCGACATCACGTCGGCGCAGCAGGTCACCGGGTGCTCCTACCCGACCACCGAACAGGTGCTCAGCTCGCTCTCGGTGGTGCTCAACGGCGGAGGGCTCTCGCAGTTCGGCGACATCGTGCACGAGATGGACGCCATCTTCGGTGACCGCCAGGAGGAGATCCACGAACTCATCCCGCGGCTCAACGAGCTCGTCGCCGACCTCGACACCCAGACCGGCAACATCATCCGCGCGATGGAGGGGCTCGACCGCCTCACCACGACCATCAACGAGCAGGCCCCGACGGTGGAGCGCGCGCTGGCCGACGCCCCGACGATCCTCGGGCTCCTCAACGACCAGCGCGAGCAGTTCGTCACCGCGCTCGACTCACTCGGTCGGCTCTCGAAGACCACCAACGACGTCCTCGACGCCAACACCGACGACATCGAGACGATCGTCGCCAACCTCGATCCGGTGCTCGGCGAGCTCGCCGCCGCCGGACCTGCCCTACCCGGGTCGCTGAAGATCCTGCTCACCTTCCCGTTCCTGGAGGAGGCCATCCCCACCATCGTCAAGGGTGACTACGTCAACTCCGACCTCGTCCTCGACCTCACCTTCGAAGGCCTGAGCAGCACCATGTTCCGCTCGGTCGGCATCGTCGGGCCGGAGGGCGTCACCGGCACACCCGCGGGTGCGGCCAAGCGGGGTCTCGATCCGTTCACGTCGCCGCTCACGCCTGGTGGCGAGCGACGACCCGACTCCGACGAACCGGTGCCGGCGACAGCGGCCACCCCGGTTCCCGGTGCGGGAGGTGGCAACTGATGAAGATCACCGGATTCGTCCGCATGCAGTTGACGATCTTCGCCATCGTCACCGTGGTGGCGATGGTCGCGATGGCCATCTACTACGTCCGGTTGCCGTCGATGGCCGGGATCGGCCGCTACCAGGTGGAACTCAACCTGCCCAGTACCGGCGGCCTCTATCAGAACGCCAACGTCAGCTACCGCGGTGTGAACGTCGGCAAGGTCGAGTCGGTTCGTCTCACCGAGGGCGGTGTGCAGGCCGGCCTGTCGATCAACAGCGACGCGAAGATCCCTGCGTCGTCGGCGGCGGCGGTGCGCAGCGTGTCCGCGGTCGGCGAACAGTACGTCGAGTTCACGCCTCAGGAAGACGGTCCCGACGGTTTTCTCCACGACGGTTCCGTGGTCACCACCGACGATGTGCCGGTGGAGATCTCGTCGGTGCTCGATCAGGCCAACGCTCTGCTCGACAAGGTCGGCGACACGAAGCTGCGAGCGCTCATGGACGAGGCGTTCACGGCCTTCAACGGCACCGCCGAGGACCTCCGGCGGCTGCTCGACTCGATGATCCTGCTCGTCGACGACGCCGACAAGAACTCCGACGTGACCATCGAACTGGTCAAGCAGGCGGGTCCGCTGCTCGCCACCCAGTCGGCGACGGCCGGTGACATCCGCGCCTGGACCGCCGACGTCACCGCGGCAACCGATCAGCTGCGCGCCAACAACCCGGAGATCACCGATCTGCTGCGCGAGGGGCCGACGACGACATCGCAGGCCGAGCAGCTGTTCGCGTCGATGGATCAGACACTGCCGCTGCTGATCTCCAATCTGGGGGTCGCGTCGAAGACCCTCGCGGTGTATCTGCCCAATCTCCAGCAGATCCTGGTCATCTACCCGCGACTCATCGACGCGCTGCTGACCGCGCTCAACGCCGGTGATCCGCGTTACGGGCCCAGCGTCCAGTTCTCGCTGGGCTTCCAGGACCCGCCGCCCTGTACCCTCGGCTACCTTCCGCGTTCGGACTGGCGGTTCCCGTCGGCCCAGAACGCCCGCGAACTGCCGCCCGGCATGCTGTGCCGCGTCCCGCAGAACGCGCAGATCGCGGTCCGCGGCGCCCGCAACTATCCATGCGTCGAGTTCCCCGGACGACGCGCCCCGACACCGGCGGAGTGCCGGGACGGATACGAACCGGTACCCGGCTCCAATGTTCCGTTCCCCAACGGACTCTTCGGCCTTCCGCTGCCGACGGAGCCGGCCGGTCACACCACCCCCGGAAGCCCGACCGACCACGAGCCCGGACCCGCCGTGTACGCCACCACGTACGATCCGAAGACAGGAGACTTCATCGGACCGGATGGGAAGACATACAACGCCGGTACCGGGCAGGATTCGCAAGGACACGACACCACATGGCAGAGTCTGATAACCGAGACAGTGCAGGGCTGAACCCGCGGGCCGGTCGGGACGGACCGGTCCGGCGGGCGCCACTGCGCCGATCGCGCCGCCCGGCGGCACGTGACACCGCACCGGCCGAGTCGACGACCCCGAAGGATGACCCCGGTCCCGACGACGCCGCGCCCACCGAGACGTCCGCGTCAGCGGAACCGGTTGCCGACGTCAACGCATCGGAGGAGCAGGCCGCGGCAACCGACGGTCCGGTCGGAGCGCCGGAGGATTCCGTCGGCGAGAAATCGGGTTCTGTCGGCGAGGACGACGGCGGCGGCGTCGGGGTCGGCGAGATCGAGGCCGATCCCGCCGAGACGGAGCGCACCCTGGGCTATCGCGAACGACGGCGTCGCCGGCAGAAGCGTCCGCGCGACACCAGGACCACGGGCTCACCCGGCGGGGTGCGGTACCGCGGCGCGAAGCGCTCACGCGGATGGATCGTCGGCAGCGCGGTGTGCGTGGTCGTGCTGGTGACCAGCCTCGTCGCCGCGGTGGTGTTCGCGCTCGGGATCGGCCGGATCACCGACGAGCAGGATCTGCGGCAGGAGTACTCGACGTTCGCCCGTCAGATGGTCGTCAACCTGACGACGCTGAACGCCGACAACGTCGACGATGCGATGAAGGCTCTGGAAGACCGCACGAGTGGCCGTGCGCACCAACAGATGCAGGAGTCCATGCAGCAGGCGGTGAGCCTCGTCCGCGATCAGGATCTCGACACGAAGTCGACCGTGATCTCCGACGCGGTCACCCACGCCACGCCCGACGAGGGCACGGTCATCCTGGTGTACGGATGGCAGATGAAACCCGAGAACCCGGAAGAACAGACCATCGTGCAGACGTTCCGCTGGCGCGTCCAGGTGACCCGCATCAACGACGACCTGAAGATGACGAACTTCGAGTGGGTGACCTGATGGAGTTCACCACACGCCGCCTCGTCGCCGCCGCTCTCGTCGTCGTGACCATCGCATGTGTCTGTGTCGCAGGCTTTCTGGGCTACCGGTACAACGAGCTGCGGCTCACCGAGAGCTCGCGCGACTCGTCGCTCCAGGCGGCGAAGGGCTACGCCACAACGATGTTCGGGTACACCCCCGACAACGTCGAAGACCATGTGGCGCAGTCGATGCAGGTGCTCACCGGCGCGGCGAAACCGACCTACGAGGATCTCGTCAACGACAGCAACCTCGTCGACGAGGTGCGCAAGCAGCTCGTCGTCTCCGAGGTGACCATCCAGGACGCCGGGGTGGTGACCAACACCGAGAACACCTCTCAGGTGCTGATCTTCATGAATCAGTCGGTCACCCGCGGTGGCAAAGAGCTCGTCCGGGTGGACCCGAGCCGCCTCACCTTCGACATGGTGCAGCAGGATGGTCGCTGGATGATCACGGCCATCGACGTGATCACCGACGATTCCTTCCGTAGCCGCATCGAGCAGACCGACACCCCGCCGCCGGGTGCGGTGCCGCTGCCGGCGCCTGCGCCGTCCGCGCCTCCGGGCTGACCCTTCGTGACGCCCCTCCGCTAGCGCTCCGGGGCTCCTCAGGGGTCGGGAGGTGGTCCCTTCGTGACGCCCCTCCGCTAGCGCTCCGGGGCTCCTCAGGGGTCGGGGGCTGTTCCCTGAGTAGCGAGCTTGCGAGCGTATCGAAGGGTCACGAAGGGCCGCAACACAGAACCGGGGCCGGCGACCTCGCGGTCACCGGCCCCGATATCCCCTGTGAGAGATCAGGCTTCGGAGGTGTATCCCATCGGCATGAGGATGGACTTGTGTTCCAGGTAGGACTCGAGCCCCTCGCGGCCGTTCTCGCGGCCGATGCCGGAGTTCTTGTAGCCGCCGAACGGTGACGCGGGATCGATGGCGTACCAATTGATCCCGAGCGTGCCGGTGCGGATCTTCTTCGCGATCCCGACACCACGCTCGACGTCGGCGGTCCAGATCGAGCCGGCCAGGCCGTAATCGGAGTCGTTGGCGATCGCGACCGCCTCGTCGACGTCGTCGTAGGCGATGACGCTGATGACCGGACCGAAGATCTCCTCACGCGCGATCGTCATGTCGTTGGTGACGCCGGTGAAGATCGTCGGCGTGACGTAGAAGCCACTGTCGAGGCCATCGGGGCGAGTGCCCTCGAGGACGGCCGTGGCACCCTCTTCCTTGCCCTTGGCCACATAGCCTTCCACCTTGTCGCGCTGCTTCTCGGTGATGATCGGCCCGAGCATGGTGCCCTCGGCCGTCGGCAGTCCGGGCGTGAACGTCTTGGCGGTTTCCACCATCGCCGCGACGATCTCGTCGTGACGCGACCGGGGGACGAGGACGCGGGTCTGCGCGACACAGGCCTGGCCGGCGTTGATGAGGCCGGCCGAGAACACCAGCATGTGGATGTTGGCCTCCAGGTCGACGTCGTCGAGCACGATTGCCGCCGACTTCCCGCCGAGTTCCAGTGAGCAACGCTTGAGGTTCTCGCCACAGCGGGCGGCGATCGCACGGCCGGCTGCGGTCGACCCGGTGAAGGTGATCTTGTCGACGTCAGGATGCTCGACGAGGGCCTTACCGGTCGCCGGTCCGCCCGGCACCACCGAGATGACGCCTTCGGGCACACCGGCTTCGACGAAGAGCTGCGCGAGCAGGTTGGCGTTGAGCGGCGTCTCCGGTGCCGGCTTCAGCACGATCGAGCATCCCGCGGCGAGTGCCGGGCCGAACTTGTTGCACAGCAGGAACAGTGGGACGTTCCACGCGATGATCGCGCCGACGACTCCGACCGCTTCCCGGGTCACCAGGGTCTCGCCGAACAGGCCGGTGCGCTTCTCCTCCCACGGGAAGTCGGTCGCGGCGGCGGCGTAACCCTGGAGCACGCCGGTCGCCGGAAGCTGTTGCAGCGTGGCGACGTCGGTGGGGGTCGCACCCATCTCCGCGGACACCAAATTGGTGATCTCGGCGGACCGCTCGTTGATCAGGTCGGCTGCGCGGTTGAGGACCGCCGCGCGATCGGCGGGTGGGGTGGCGCTCCACACGCCGGAGTCGAAGGCCGCTCGGGCCCGCGCGACCGCGGTGTCGACGTCGGTCTCGTCGGCGAGCGGAACCGAACCGACGCGCTCCCCGGTGGCCGGCGAGAGCACCTCCAGCGTCTCGGTCGAGTGCGGATCGACCCACTGTCCACCGATGAACAGTTGTGGCTGGTCACCGGCGCCGACGAGGGCGGACGCCGGACGGGACTCGACGGTCTCGGTCATAGATGTGCTCCTGAGTCGGGTGTGAACTACTCCACATCCGATACTAGAACACGTTCTAACTTTGTGGCCAGGGGTGTCCTGGGCTCACCGTCCGAAGCGGATCATCGCGGTCAGGCCGTCGACGACGTCATCGAGCACTGTCACCTGGTCGGCGACCGTCTCGCACTCGAGAAGCCGCTGCCGATCGGCCGGACCGATAGGCAGTCGCGTCGTCCACGCGAAGAGGCCGTGCTCGACCACCTCGTCGACCTCGAAGTCGGGTAGACCGGCGGGTGCCGCCTCAGGACGGGTCTCGGCCACCTCCGCGACGAACGCGCCGAGCCGATCACGCAACTCGAGGATCTTCGGATGGTCGGCGGGCTCGATGACCGGCTCCGCGAGCTCCTCGATGATCGCCCGCGGATACGGGTCGTCTGGCAGCCACTCGGTGACCCGGAACCGGCCCGCTCCCGTGCAGGTGAGCGCAGCCCGGCCGTCGGCCTGCCGCAGGACGTTGTCGATGCGGGCGAACGTCCCGACCTGGTGGCGCACGTCGCCGCCGCCCACCTCATGGCCGCGGGCGATCAACACCACGCCGAAGTAGCCTGCCGCGTCGGACTTCTCGGCCCGGCCGAGGCAGTCGGCCAGCATCTGCCGGTAGCGCGGCTCGAAGATGCGCAGCGGCAGTGGCTCGCCGGGGAGAAGCGCGGTGCCCAGCGGGAACATGGGCGTCACCGGCGACTCGACCGACGAGCTCACAACGAACCGCTCATCGGCGACGTCCCGACCGGCGACGACCCGACCGGCGACTTCAGGATGACGGCTTGGCGTCGAGCACGACCTCGAACTCCAGCAGGTCGGCACCGCTCGCGACGGGTTTCGCGCGCTCGCCGGAGTGCGCCTCGCGCGCCGGTCCGGAGGCCCAGGCCTGGAAGTCCTCCTCGGATTCCCAGTGGGTCACCACGAAGTAGCGGTCGTCGCCCTTCACCGGACGGAGCAACTGGAATCCGAGGAACCCCTTGGAGCCGTCCACGGAGTGGGCGCGATTGGCGAAACGCTTCTCGAGCTCGGGTCCGGCACCCTCGGGAACCGAGATCGCATTGATCTTCACAACAGACATGCGCTCAGCCTACTGGCATGCTGGATGACGGGATCTCGAGTTCATGGTGAACGGAGGAAGTATGACCCGCCAGAGACTGCAACCGGGGCACGATCATCCGATCACGGTGTCGCCGGACGACGGCAGGGTGGTCGTTCGCGTGGGAGAGGTCGTCGTCGCCGACACCACCTCCGCGAAGATACTGCGCGAGGCGGCGTACCCGCCGGTGCACTACATACCGCTCGACGACGTCGACCGGACGTTGCTGCGCGACAGTGCGACGACGACGTACTGCCCGTACAAGGGTGAGGCCAACTACTACGACCTGGTCGTCGGAGAGGAAGTGGCTGCCGACGCGATCTGGGTCTATCGCGAACCGTACGACGCCGTCGCGCCCATTGCCGGACACGTCGCGTTCTATCCGGATCGGGTGCGGGTCACCACCGACGCGGCGGTCACCTGACAGTCGGCTCCGCTGCCATACCCTGTAGTCCGTGAGTACCTTCGTCGCCGATTCCGCGTCACCGGACGGGTCCTCGCACGGGGGAGTGGCGCCGAACGAGATCGGCCTACGTGACCACGGCGGACCGGTCGGCCCCGACGGCCATCCGGTCCGCGGTGTCGGCCCGATCGTGCTGTTGCACGGTCTGATGGGGCGTGGTCGCACGTGGCGGCGGCAGATCCCGTGGCTACGTCGCCACGGCCGCGTATTCACCTTCGATGCCGCATTCCACACCGGGGCCGACGTCGCGGAACCGGACGGACCCGCCGAGATCGCCACCGAGCGGTTCGTCGCGGATCTCGCCGAGGTCCTCGTCTGGATCGACCAGGGGCCCGCCGTGCTCGTCGGTCATTCGATGGGGGGCCTGCACGCGTGGTGCACCGCCGCGCAGTACCCGGAGATGGTGTCGGCGTTGGTGATCGAGGACATGGCGCCGGATTTCCGCGGCCACACCACGCGGGACTGGACGCCGTGGTTCGACAGTTGGCCCGAGCGGTTCACGTCGGTCGGGCATGCGCAGGAGCTCTTCGGCGTCGTCGCCGGGCGCTACTTCTACGAGGCGTTCGACGACGGACGTCTGCACGGGCGACTCCCGATCTGGACCGGGATAGCCGACGAGTGGGCCGGGCGTGACTTCTGGGCGCAGTGGCGCGCGGTCGACGTTCCCGCGCTGCTGATCGAGGCGGAGAACTCGGTGACGCCACGGGGACAGATGCGCACCATGTGCTCGATGCATCAAGGCGCAGATCATCTACGGGTCCCGGGTGCGGGACATCTCGTGCACGACGACGCGCCGGACGTCTACCGCGGTGCCGTGGAAGCGTTTCTGTCGGGGCTGCCGGGTTGAGGTGTCGGGTCGCGTGGTCTCGATCGCGCCGACTCGCCTAGCGGCTCGTCGGCTACTCGACCACCGGGGGGATCTCGATCGCGCCGACTCGCCCATCCGCTGGTCGATCTCGATACGCGACTCACTCCGTTCGCCGCTACTCGATCCAAGGAGTAGCAGCGAGCCGCTAGGCGAGCGCGTATCCGCCGGATTGAGCCTGTCGAAATCGAGACCTCGTCAGTTCCCCTCACCCGCAAGGCAATACAGTCCATCGTCGGTGACCTCCACGAGCCCGTCGACGAGTAGCGAGTCCAGCGCGCGGTCGCGTTGTGCGGTGTCGGTGGTCCACACCTGGTCGAGCCGCGGACGCTCGACGGGGCGGTCGGTGCCGCGCAGGACGTCGAGCAGCAGCCCGCGCACCTGACGATCGGTGCCGGCGAACTTCTGCACCTTCCGCGGCGGGCCGGTGTGCGCCGGCCGGCCGAGCCGCACCCACGTGCAGTCGGGCAGCGGGCACACGTCGCACGTCGGGTTACGGGCGGTGCAGACGAGGGCGCCGAGCTCCATCAGCGCCGCGGAGAACCGGGGCGCGGCAGCGGACGGATCACCGGAGGGGTCGCGGGGGAGCAGGTCGACCGCATCGACGAGATCCTTGCGCGACGGATTCCCGGGATGTTCGCGGCCGTGCACAGCGCGGGCGATGACCCGCCGAACATTGGTGTCCACCACCGGAACCGGCTGTCCATAGGCGAAGCACGCGATGGCACGGGCGGTGTAGTCGCCGATTCCCGGCAACGTCAGCATCACGTCCACGTCGTCGGGCACCCGATCGCCGTGATCACGTGCCAGCACGGTTGCGCACTCGTGCAGACGCAACGCGCGGCGCGGATAGCCGAGCTTGCCCCACGCTCGCAGTACCTCGCCCGGCGACGCCGCGGCCATCGCCGACGGCACCGGCCAGCGGCGCACCCAATCGCGCCACGGTTCGACGACGCGTGACACCGGAGTCTGTTGCAGCATGATCTCGCTGATCAGGATCTGCCAGCCGGTCAGGCCGGGCGCGCGCCATGGGAGATCGCGTTCGTGGAGGTCGAACCAGCCGAGCAGGGCGGCCGGTGGCACACTATTGCCCATGAGCCAAGTCACGCCGACCGAAGCCTGGAAGATTCTGCAGGAAGGGAACGATCGGTTCGTCGCCGGTGAGTCTCAACATCCCAAACAGGGTATCGAGGACCGTGAACGTCTGACGTCGGGACAGCACCCGCACGTCGTGCTCTTCGGGTGCTCCGATTCGCGGCTCTCCGCCGAGATCATCTTCGATCAGGGGCTCGGCGACATGTTCGTGGTCCGCACGGCCGGCCAGGTCATCGACTCGGCGGTGCTCGGGTCGCTCGAGTTCGCCGCCGAGGTCCTCGAGGTCCCGTTGATCGCCGTTCTCGGTCACGACAGCTGTGGTGCGGTCAAGGCCACGCTCAACGCGCTGGACAACCTCGAGATCCCCGGTGGCTACATCCGCGACGTCGTGGAGAAGGTGAGCCCCAGCATCCTCGCCGGACGCAGCGAGGGGCTGTCCCGCATCGACGAGTTCGAGGCCCGGCACGTGCTCGAGACCGGCCGGCAGCTGATGGAACGCAGCCGCATCATCGCCGACCGGATCGCCGACGGCAGGCTTGCGATCGTCGGCCTGACGTATCAGCTCGGGGAAGGTCGCGCCTACGTCCGTGGTGTCGTCGGTCAGCTCGACGGAGTCGACACCGTCGACGTCGCGCACAGCTGAGCGGTAACCGCCTGCGGGGGTGAACCCCGACTTTAGACTTTCCGCCGGTCAGAGCATGTATGTGCGACACGCCGAGCGGGGTCGGACAGTCGATTCTCCGGTCCCGTTAGCGTGGGGTTCGTGATCGAACCGAACGGCCCGCTACCACCCGAGATCTATTGGCGACGACGTGTCGTCGCGCTCGGTGGCGCCGCCGTCGTGATCGCTCTGGTCATCGGTCTGATCATCTGGGCCACCAGCAGCGGTGGTGAGGAACCGAGCAACGCCGCCGCGACCTCGTCGGCCCCGTCGTCGTCGTCGACGACCGCATACGCCGGGGAGTCGTCCGAACCGTCCGAGAGCGCCGGGGTGGCCGGCGGAAGCGGCGGCGGAATTGCCGGCGGCAATGCGGCGGCCGGGGCGCCGTCGGACGCATCGGCATCCGGAGAGG
This sequence comes from Gordonia prachuapensis, assembly GCF_036350515.1. NCBI lineage: Bacteria > Bacillati > Actinomycetota > Actinomycetes > Mycobacteriales > Gordoniaceae > Gordonia > Gordonia prachuapensis. The sequence continues at coordinate 113,331 of NZ_JAZDUE010000017.1, forward strand.
TCCCGACACCGGGCGGCGAATCGGCCGCACCCGGCCCGGTCCCGCCGTCGGGTCTGTGCCCGGACGCCAATATCTCGGTCGTCCTCTACACCGACAAGCCCACCTACTCGCAGGGCGACCAGCCGGTGTTCACCATCGTCACCACCAATGCCGGTCTCACCGAGTGCACCCGAGACGTCGGCAAGTCCGCCCAGAACGTGATCGTCCGCAACCTCGACGGCACCCGGACGCTGTGGTCGGCGCGTGACTGCTCGCCGCTGCAGACGCCGAACAACGTGAGCCTCAAGCCGTCTCAGCAGGTCCGTGACACCATCACCTGGTCGTTCACCACGAGCAGCCCCGGCTGTGACACGCCACGTGTGCCAGTCCCGGTCGGGGCCTACCAAGCCATCGGGAAGATCGGGGAGAAGGAGTCCGCGCCGATCACGTTCAACGTGGTCGCGCCCGCGCAGGAGCCGTGAGGTAGCTGATCGGCTGCCGGCTGGGTGATCTCGATACGCACGCTCCTTCGTCGCGGGCTACTCGATCGGCGGGAGGTCGGCGGGGAGATCGGCGGGGGTCGGCGCGCGGGCTAGGGTGAGGCCATGTCCACTGCGCAGACCGTCGCCCAATTGTTCGCACTCGATCCGCTGCTGGAGCCCGAGGAACTGGCGATCCGCGACACCGTGCGGCAGTTCGGCGTCGACCGCCTGCGCCCGCACATCGGCGACTGGTTCGAGGAGGGCCGGCTGCCCGTCCGCGAACTGGCCACCGAACTCGGTTCGCTGGGCGCGCTCGGCATGCATCTCGACGGCTATGGCTGCCCGGGGATGAGCGCGTCTGCCTACGGTGTCGCGTGCATGGAACTCGAGGCGGTCGACTCCGGTATCCGCAGCCTGGTCTCCGTGCAGGGGTCGTTGGCGATGTTCTCCATCCACCACTGGGGCAGTGAGGAACAGAAGCAGGAATGGTTGCCGCGGATGGCCACCGGTCAGGCGCTCGGCTGCTTCGGCCTGACCGAACCCGACTTCGGCTCGAACCCCGCAGGCATGCGCACCAACGCCAAGCGCGACGGCGACGACTGGGTGCTCAACGGCACCAAGATGTGGATCACCAACGGTTCGGTCGCCGACGTCGCGGTGGTGTGGGCGCAGACCGATCTCGCGGAGAGCCCGGCCGGCATCCGCGGTTTCGTCGTGCCGACCGACACCCCGGGGTTCTCCGCACCGGAGATCCACAAGAAGCTCTCCCTGCGTGCCTCCGTCACGTCGGAGCTGGTGCTCGACGATGTCCGCCTCCCGGCGTCGGCGATGCTGCCGGAGGCGGCCGGACTACGCGGACCGCTGACGGCACTCGGTGAGGCCCGCTTCGGCATCATCTTCGGATCGATGGGCGCCGCGCGCGACTGCCTGGAGACCGCGATCGTCTATGCGCAGTCCCGCGAGGTGTTCGACAAACCCCTGGCTGGCTACCAGATCACCCAGACCAAGATCGCCGACATGGCGCTCGAGGTCGGCAAGGGCCACCTGCTCGCCTATCACCTCGGTCGACTCAAGGATCGCGGCGAGATCACCCCGGAGCAGGTCAGCACCGGCAAGCTGAACAACGTGCGCGAGGCCATCGCCATCGCCCGCGAATGCCGGACGATCCTCGGCGCCAACGGCATCACCCTCGAGTACCCGGTGATCCGGCACGCCAACAACCTGGAGTCCGTGCTCACCTACGAGGGCACGTCCGAAGTCCACCAGCTGACCATCGGCAAGGCGCTGACCGGGGAGGGCGCGTTCCGGTAGCAAACCAACGGTTCTGGCCGCAGTTGCAGCTTCTGGCCGCAGTTTCCGCCGCAAGCCGGAACCCGGAACTGCGGCCAGAACCGGGTGCGCGGTGACTACTCGTACCGTTCGATGCTGCTCTCCGCGAGACGGGAGAGTCCCTCGCGGATGTGGCGGGCCCAGATGCTGCCGATGCCCTCGACGGCCTGCAGATCGGCGGCGCTGGTGGCCAACAGGGCCTGCAGGGTGCCGAAGCTGCGGACCAGCCGGTCGACATGGGCGAACTGTAGGCGCGAGATGCGCGCCAACAGCCGGTACCCGCGCGGGCTCATCGCGGTGTCCTGGGCGTCGATCGTCGTGGGATAGCCGAAAGCGCCCGCGAGCAGCGTGAGGTCCAGCAGGTCGGTGTCGGAGAGCCGCTCGACGGTCTCCAGCGTCTGACGTACCTCTTCGGTGTTGGCCGGCTCCGGGCTGGCGTAGTAGTCGCGGACCAAGAGTTCCCGCATGGTGTCGTTGTCGCTGATGAGTTCCTCGAGCTGCAGGCTCACCTGCCGGCCGTTGACACCGAGTTCGAGGACGTACGCGCCGATCTCCACCGACACCCGGCGCACCATCTCCATGCGCTGCGCCGTCGTCATCGCATCGCGCAACAGCACATAGTCCTCGATCTCGGCGCGCGAGAGCCCGGCGATCACCTCGTCGAGTCGTGCCTTGTACCGCTCGAGCGTCGCCAACGCGACATTGGCGCGGGACAGGATCGGGTCCGGGCTCTCGACGACCCGCCGAGCGCCGTCGACGTAGACGCTGACGATCGACATCGACGCGCTCACCGAGATGACGGGATGGCCGGTCTGGATGGACGTGCGTTCGGCGGCCCGATGGCGCGTACCGGACTCCTCGGTCGGGATGGACGGGTCGGGCACCAGCTGGACGTTCGCCCGGACGATCCGCTTACCGTCGGTCGACAGCACCACGGCGCCGTCCATCTTCGCCAGCTCGCGCAGGCGGGTGGGGGCGAACTCGACGTCGAGGTGGAACCCGCCGTCGCAGATCTTCTCCACGTCCGAGTCATGGCCGAGCACGATCAGCGCGCCGGTTCCGCCACGCAGGATGCGTTCGAGACCGTCGCGCAGCCCGCTGCCCGGTGCAACGCGCGCGAGGGTCTCGCGGGTGAGGTCGGATTTGGCGATCTCAACCATGTCGGGCCTTCCTGTACGACGGGGTGGTCCGCCCACCGAGTCGAGGTGCGCTGCGACTAGGGTATCGGGACGTGAAGAGCAGTTTTGTCGTGCCCACCGACCTCGATCCGGTACAGCGCCACCCCAAGGCCGCGAAGGCCGGCGAGCGGATGCGGATGCACAACCCACTCTGTTACGGCTGCGGTGAGGAGTCCGCCGAAGGTCTGCACCTGCAGATGTTCGCCGGCGAGGACTTCGAGGTGACCGCGACCATGGATGTCGCCGCGCGTTTCGAGGGCGGTCCCGGGGTCATCCACGGTGGTGTGCTCTCGACGGCGTTCGACGACGTGATGGGTATGGTTCCGCTGCTGATCGGGCCGTCGGCGGTCACCGTGCATCTCGAGGTCGACTATCAGCGGCCGATCCCGCTGGGATCGCAGCTGCAGTTCACCGCGAAACTGCTCGGTCGCCAGCGCCGCAAGATCTACGCCGAAGGCGTCGCCCACCTCGGCGATCCGGACCAGCCGGTGGCCACCGGCCACGCCATCTTCGTCACCATCAACGCACGCGAACACTTCGCCGATCATCTGGCCAACAGTGCACTCGCCGACGAGTACAAGGCACGGATGTCACGTCCGTGAGGGCAACGGCTCAGAACGGGGCGTCGACGACGTCGCGCGTCTTCGTCGCGACAGCCTGAGCGAGGTTGTCCACGCGGGTGATCCGGATGCCCGACGGCAGCTTCTCGTCGGTGCCGGTGGGGATGATGGCGTGGGCGAAGCCGAGTCGTTTCGCCTCGGCCACCCGACGGGCGACCGCCGACACCCGACGCACCTCGCCGGCCAGACCGACCTCGCCGATCGCCACGGTGTCGTGCGGGATCGGTTGGTTCTTGACGGCGGACCGGATCGCCAATGCGATCGCGAGATCGGTGGCGGGTTCGGTGACGCGCATGCCGCCGACCGTCGACACATAGACCTCTTGGTCGTCCAACTTCACACCGAGACGGCTCTGCAGGACCGCGATGAGCATCGCCACCCGCGCCGAATCCACACCGGAGACCGCCCGCCGCGGCATCGACATCGTCGACTTGTTGGTCAGCGCCTGGATCTCGCCGACGAGTGCCCGCTTGCCGTCCATCGTGACCATCGCCGTGGAACCGCTGACATCCACGTCGCGCTCGTGGCGGAAGATCCCGGACGGGTCGGGGACCTGGTGGATGCCGTCGTCGCGCTGTTCGAAGCAGCCGACCTCGTCGGCGGCGCCGAAACGGTTCTTGATGCCGCGGACCATCCGCAGCGTCGAATGGCGGTCGCCCTCGAACGACAGCACGACGTCGACGAGATGCTCGAGTGACCGGGGGCCGGCGACCGCACCGTCCTTGGTCACATGCCCGACGAGCACCACTGCGATGCCCCGGTTCTTGGCCATCGACACCAGCGCGGTGGTCACGGCGCGGATCTGCGTGACGCCGCCGGTGACACCGTCGGTGCCGGTGGCGACGACCGTCTGTACCGAATCCACCACCACCAGAGACGGATTGACGGTGTCCACGTGCCCGAGGATCGTCGCGAGGTCGGATTCGGCTGCCAGATAGACGTTCTCGTGCACGGCGTGGGTGCGTTCGGCACGCATCCGCACCTGACCGGCCGACTCCTCGCCGGTCAGGTAGAGCGCCCGGCGGCCTTGTCCCGCCCAGTGTTTGACGGTTTCCAACAACAACGTGGACTTGCCGACCCCGGGCTCACCGGCGAGCAGGATCACCGACCCGGGAACCACGCCCCGGCCGAGCACGCGGTCGAGTTCGCCGATCCCCGTGGCAACGGCCGAGGACGAATTGGCGTCGACCTCGGTGATCGGCCGGGCCGGACTCGTCGGCGTGACTCCGCCGACCGCATCGGGACGCGATGAGAGCGAGGCGACTTCGTCGACGGTGCCCCACTCGCCGCAATCGGGACAGCGCCCCACCCACTTGGCGACCGTGTGCCCGCACGACGTGCACCGGAACGTCGACCTCGTCTTTGCCACGGGCTCACCCTAGCCGTGGGTGCCGACAGGCCGACGGCCGCAACGCAAGTGCCCGACAAGAAACCTCACCTGTGGACAGACACCGTCCGCGCGCGGAAGGTGTTTCGCCACAGGTGAGGTCTGTGTCTGGATGTTTTGCGGGTGGCCGCTCAGTGGCCGCCTTCGCCGTGGCTCTCGCCTTCGCCGCCGCCCTCGAGGTCGACGTGCGCCTCGTGCGGGGGCTCCGCCTGGCGGACCTGATCCTGGCGGACCATGTAGGTACCCGCGTCGACCGGGGTGTCCACGGTCACCGTGCCAGCGCGTTCGAAGCGGAACTCCAGCGGGGTGGTGAGGCCCGGTGCGACGGTGTCGCCCGCGCCGTCCAAGGTCACGGTGATGCGCTCTTCCTCGTCGGTCGCCGCGACGTCCTCCGGTTCGAGCAGACCCACCGGCTTGCCGGCCTCCAGAGCCTGCCCGGCCGGGATCGTCGTGTCGCCCTCGATGGTCACGGTGCCGCCGTCGGGCGCCTCGATGCCCACCAGTCGGTCTGCCTCGATCGGGTCGATGTTGCTGATGACGAAGGACACCTCGAACGGTCCGCCGTTGCCGAACACCTCGTCGGCGCGATCGTCGGGATAGATGATCTGCACGTTGCGCAGCTGCATCGAACCGACGTCGGCGAGGTTGCCGTTCACGGCCGGTTCCTGATTCGCGGTCTGCGAGATCTGACCGGCGCCGCAGGCGGTGGTCCCGAGGGCCAGCGCGATTCCGAACGCGGCGACCGCCGTGGCCTTCACCGCTCGTCCACCGACCGTGCGCTCATCGACGGTTCGAGCAGCCGAACGCCGAGCGGTTTTCCGAAGCACTGACACCCGTTCCTCCCAGGTCATCGAAGGCCGACACGCCACCCGGCGCGAACCCTGCACTACGCAGCGTAGTGGCCCGTGGCGGCAAAAGTCCGATCGGGTGCCGGATTGGTGCCGACGACCCTCCCGCGCCGGGTCTGTTCACACCCTCCGACAGGGTGTCTGTGGGGCCCGTCACGGCCCGGTTCTTGCAGGTCCGTATGCTCTCCGAGGGGTGCCCGTCACGCCGGTTCAGGGCCGTGACCTGCACCGTTGGGTGTGCCCTCTCGGACGCCCGTGCTAGACTGGCTGTACTCGAAAGGGGCATGGAACATTGAACTTCAAAGTTGGCGACACCGTTGTCTACCCCCATCACGGTGCTGCCCGAGTCGAAGACATCGTGACTCGGACCATCAAGGGTGAACAGATCGAATACCTTGTTCTCAAAGTCGCCGATGGTGACATGACCGTTCAGATCCCCTCGACGAAGCTGGAGTACGTCGGCGTTCGCGACGTGGTCGGCGAAGAGGGTCTCGATCAGGTCTTCCAGGTGCTTCGCGCCCCGCATACGGAGGAACCCACCAACTGGGCCCGCCGCTTCAAGGCGAACCAGGAGAAGCTCATCTCCGGCGACATCATCAAGGTCGCCGAGATCGTCCGCGACCTGTGGCGTCGCGAGCAGGACCGTGGATTGTCGGCCGGTGAGAAGCGCATGCTGACCCGCGCCCGTCGTGTCCTCGTCGACGAACTGTCGCTGGCGCAGAACACCGATGACGCCAAGGCGACGAGCATTCTCGACGAGGTCCTGGCCGCGGCCTCCTGAGCCGCATTCGTGGCTGACTTCTCGGCTGCCGCGGTTCTTCCCCCTCGTCTTCGTTCCTCCTCCGAATGTTTTCGGGGGAGGAACGTAAACGAGGCGGACGAACGGTGCCGGTGCGGTCGACGTGATGAGGGCCTGTCGTGAGCGTCGGCGTCATCATCCCGGCCGCTGGGTCGGGGACGCGCCTCGGCGAGTCGGTACCCAAGGCGTTCGTCGAGCTGGGTGACCGAACCATTCTCGAGGTCTGCGTGGCCGGTGTCATCGATGCGGGCGTTGCCGACACCGTCGTCGTGGTGGTCCCGGCGGACCTCGTCGACGACGCCCGCCGGATGGTCCCCGAGGCGACCGTGGTCGCCGGTGGTGCACACCGCTCCGATTCGGTGCGTGCCGGGATGGACGCCGTCGGCGCCGCCGACGTCGTGCTCGTCCACGATGCCGCCCGTCCGTTCACCCCAACCGCCGTCTTCGGCCGCGTCGTCGACGCCGTGGGCGCCGGGCATCCGGCCGTGGTGCCGGGTCTGCCCGTCGCCGACACCCTCAAAGAGATCGTGCCCGGGGACACCTCCGGGATCGAGCAGGTGCGTGCGACCGTGGATCGTGAACCGCTCCGCGCCATCCAGACCCCGCAGGGGTTCACCCGGGATGCGCTGCGCGCCGCCCACGCGGATGACACCGGACTTGCCACCGACGACGCCGGTCTCGCCGAGCGCGTCGGCATCCCCGTCCACGTGGTGCCTGGCGACCCCCTCGCCTTCAAGATCACCACCCCGTGGGACCTGCGGATCGCCCGGGACATCGTCGCCGAATCCGCTCCCGCCTCGCCGCCTTCGGCTGGTCGAGTAGCCTCCGAGTCACCTTCCGCTGGTCGAGTGGCGCCCGAGTCGCCCTCCGGTGGTCAAGTAGCCTCCGAGTCACCTACCGCTGGTCGAGTAGCCTCCGAGCGAAGCGAGGAAGCGTATCGAGACCCCGCGCACCCGGAGGCACCCACATGAGAGTCGGCATCGGAACCGACGCACACCGCATCGACGCCGACGCCGCGTGCTGGATGCTCGGCCTGCACTTCCCGGACACGCCCGGCTGTGAAGGGCACTCCGACGGCGATGTCGGCGCCCACGCTCTCTGCGACGCGGTGCTGTCCGCCGCCGGACTCGGCGACGTCGGTTCGGTGTTCGGCACCGGTCGCCCAGAGTGGGATGGAGTCTCCGGCGTGACGATGGTCGAACACGTCCGCCAGCTCGTCGCCGCGGAGGGCTTCACGGTCGTCAATGCGGCAGTCCAGGTGATCGGGAACCGTCCGAAGATCGGTCCCCGTCGCGAGGAGGCCCAGCAGGTGCTCAGCGCTGCGCTGGGCGCGCCGGTGTCGGTGTCGGCGACCACGACCGACGGACTCGGCATGACGGGCCGCGGGGAGGGCGTCGCCGCGGTCGCGACCGCACTGCTCGACTGACCCGAAGCGCTGTAGGTCCCGACCGGCGAATTTGACCAGGTAGGATTGCACGTCGTGACCTTGCGCCTGTATGACACCGCTACCCGAGAGGTGCGCGACTTCGTGCCGCTGCGCCCCGGCCACGCCTCGGTGTACCTGTGTGGCGCCACCGTCCAGGGGGTTCCGCACATCGGCCATGTGCGCAGCGGGATCGCCTTCGACATCTTGCGGCGATGGCTCGAGTACAAGGGCCTCGACGTGCTGTTCGTCCGCAACGTCACCGACATCGAGGACAAGATCCTGCGGAAGGCCGCCGACGCGGGCCGCCCGTGGTGGGAGTGGGCGGCGACGCACGAGCGTGCGTTCAGCCGCGCCTACGACGCCCTCGGTGTGTTGCCGCCGTCGGGCGAGCCCCGGGCGACCGGGTTCGTCACGCAGATGGTCGAGTACATGGAACGCCTGATCGATCGCGGTCACGCCTACGCCGCCGACGGCAACGTGTACTTCGACGTGCAGAGCCTGCCCGAGTACGGCGCGCTGTCGGGGCACAAACTCGACGACGTCCATCAGGGCGAGAGCGCCGGGACCGGCAAGCGCGATCCACGCGACTTCACGCTGTGGAAGGCCGCCAAGCCCGACGAGCCGTCGTGGCCCACCCCGTGGGGCACCGGACGGCCCGGCTGGCACCTCGAGTGCTCGGCCATGGCGACGTCGCTGCTCGGTCCGGAGTTCGACATCCACTGCGGCGGAATGGATCTGATTTTTCCGCATCACGAGAACGAGATCGCGCAAGCGCATGGCGCGGGAGATCCGTTCGCCCGCTACTGGTTACACAACGGCTGGGTGACCATGGGCGGCGAGAAGATGAGCAAATCGCTCGGAAACGTCGTGGCCATCCCGGCGATGCTGCAACGCGTCCGCGCCGTCGAACTGCGGTACTACCTGGGCAGCGCCCACTACCGGTCGATGCTCGAGTACTCCGACGGCGCGCTCACCGAGGCGGCTGCCGGCTACCGTCGGGTGGAGTCCTTCGTCAACCGGGTGTCGTCGCGCGTCGGTGCCGTGGCAATCGGCGACATCCCCGGCGAGTTCGCCGACGCACTCGACGACGACCTCGGTGTGCCCGCGGCCCTCGCGGTCGTGCACAACGTGGTACGCCACGGCAACACCGCCCTCGAATCAGGTGATGGCGCAGCCGCTGTGGCCGCCGCGTCGTCGGTGCGCGCGATGATGGGCATCCTCGGTGTCGACCCGCTCGAGGCCCATTGGCTGGACGAACAGGCCGACGAGTCGGCCGCCGGCACGGCGCTCGACGTGTTGGTGCGGGCCGAACTGCAACGTCGGGCGCAGGCGCGCGCGGAGAAGGACTGGGCAACCGCCGACGGTGTGCGCGACCGGCTCGCGGAGGCGGGTATCGAGGTCACCGACACCCCGGACGGCGCACAATGGTCGCTGAAGGGAACCTCCTGACATGGCCGGAAACTCGAAACGTAAGGGCGCCGTACGCAAGTCGGGGTCCAAGAAGGGGCAGACCGTCGGCTCGGGCGGCCAGCGCCGTCGTGGGCTCGAGGGGCGCGGCGCCACCCCTAAGGCCGTCGACCGTCCGTACCATCCGGCGCACAAACGGGCCAAGGCCGCGTCGAAGTCGGTGGCCGGACGCGGCGGTCGCGCGCACAAGGACGACGGGCCGGAGTACGTCCTCGGCCGCAATCCCGTCCTCGAATGCCTCCGCGCCGGAGTGCCGGCGACCGCGCTCTACCTGGCCACCAACTCCGAGCCGGACGAACGCGTCGCCGAAGCGGTGAAAATGGCCGGCGACAAGGCCATCTCTATCCTCGAGGTCGGCAAACCCGAACTCGACCGGATGTCGTCGAACGGGCTGCACCAGGGGATCGCGCTGCAGGTCCCGGAGTACAGCTACGCCCACCCCGACGACCTGATGCGCGACGCGATCGACAGTGGCACACCGCCATTGCTGGTGGCGCTCGACAACATCACCGACCCGCGCAACCTCGGTGCGGTGATCCGGTCGGTGGCGGCATTCGGCGGTCACGGAGTGGTGATCCCGCAACGCCGGAGCGCGAGCGTCACCGCTGTCGCGTGGCGCACCAGCGCGGGGGCGGCGGCCCGCCTGCCGGTGGCGCAGGCGGCGAATCTGACTCGGACGCTGAAGGATTGGGCGTCGTCGGGAGCGCAATTGGTGGGCCTGGACACCGAGGGCGACGTCACCCTCGACGACTACGACGGCACCGGTCCGACGGTCATCGTCGTGGGGTCGGAGGGCAAGGGGCTCTCGCGGCTGGTCCGCGAGAACTGCGATTCCATCCTGTCCATCCCGATGGCCGGCGACGTGGAGAGTCTCAACGCCTCCGTCGCTGCCGGCGTGGTGTTGGCGGAGTTCGCGCGTCAGCGTCGGCAGGCCTGACCCGCCGACAGAACCCAGAACTTCGCCGACAGAACCCCGGAATCCGTCGACGGAATCCGCTGCGGCACTCGCCTAGTGTCCTGCGCCATAAATTCGTTAAATAACTGTAACGGAGGGATGTTGCGCGGCAAACGGGCTGCTCGGGCGTGGGATCCTGGGGTATGGCAGGTGGGCGACCGAAGATCGAGTTGG
>NZ_JAZDUE010000018.1:0-114647 GCF_036350515.1 Gordonia prachuapensis
ACCTGGGCGATCGGCTTACCCGTCTCCTCGACGATCCGGACCGCCCCATCACGAAACTCCCGGTCGTACTTCTTGCGCTTCTCTGGCATCGTGCTCCTCATTATCGATGCCTCTACGGTTCGGGGGGAACCTCAAAACATGATGGTTACTCAGTCTGTGGTCGGTGCGTCAGTTGTCCGGGATGCCCACACCTGCGAGCGCAGGCACGGAATCCTCCGCATGGCGCAGCGAGAGCACCCCACGGCGGAACTGATCGAGCTTGTCGACGATGGTCTGCCCTTCAGGTGTGTGTCCCCAGATACTGATACCGCGGTGAGTGCTTGGTTCCCAGGTCTTCTCGTCGACGGTGAGCGGACTCCACCCGACCTCCCACTCGAAGCCTGACGGTGTCTGAGCATAGAAGGACAGCTCCTTGTCGTTGGTGTGCTGCCCGACCGACAACGCCATGCCGAAACCCAACTGCTTGACTCGCTGGTAGGCCTGGGTCATGTCGTCGAGCGAGGCGACCTCGATGTTGAGATGCTGAACCCGGGTGCGGATCGGGTTGATCGGCAGGGTGCGAACATTGGCGATGGCGATCGAGTGATGGCGTTCGTTGACTCGCAGGAACCGAATCTTGAGCTTGGCTCCGCTGATGGTCTCGTCGATGTAGTCGGTGAGGCGGGCGTCAAAGACGGTGTTGTAGTAGCCCCGCATCTGGTGGGGTTTGGTCGAGGTGATCGCCACGTGTCCCATACCGGCTGTCCCGGTGACGAATCCGCCGCGGTTGGTCATCGCCAGCGGTTCATCGGTGAGGCGTGCGCGGGTGAAGATCTCCTGGTCCAGACGGTTGGGACCGGGAAAGCGGATCAGCCGTTCCACCCCGCGGATGGCGGCATCCTCCTCGGTGCCGGCAACAGTGGGCACGCCGCGATTGGTCACCCGGCCGACGATCTCATCGAACGACTCATGGTTGTCGAGTTCCCATCCAAGGGCGATGACGTCCTCGGCCGGGCCGCGAACGATGATGAATCGCGCTTGATGGTCGTCGAGGCGGAATCGGATCACCCCCGGCGACACCTCGTCGAGATGCATTCCGATGGCATCTTTTCCGAATCGTCGCCACTCGCTGAATCGTTGGCTTTCGATGACGATGTACCCCAGGTGCACATTGCCGAACACCGTGAGCGCGTCGTTGATGGAAGTGTTCATCGCCGGATCCTTCATTCGTAGGTGCCGTCGAGGAAGTCCGCGACAACGCGGTTGAACAGGTCGGCACGTTCCCACTGAACCCAATGCCCGGTTCGGGCAGGCATCATCAGGTCGGCATTGGGCATCCGGTCGACTAGCATCTGGCCACCCGACGGACGGTTGACCTTGTCGTTCTGGCCCCAGATGACCAGGGTGCGGGCTGTGAGCGCGCGCAAGCGTGAATCGCGAGTGAAGTCCATGCGCCACAGGGTCTTCAGCGCGCCGGGGCCAGATGGTCGCCGCAGAGGTGGGTTGGCAACGACGTCCGGGTCGATCGACGAGCGATAGCGCTCCTCGATCGCCGCCTCCGGTACGGCCTCTGCGTCGTAGACCAGGTATGTGCGGATGAAGTCTTCGAGCTTGTCACGACTGGGTCCCGAGCCGGTGTAGTAGCCGAGGAGCGCGTTGAGGCCCTTGGTGGGAGCGCCGCGCGTGGTACCGATTCCGCCTGGCCCCATCAAAACCAGCCGGTCGACGCGGTGCGGTGTGTCCAGGGCCAGTCGCAACGCGCAGGCACCGCCGTAGGAATTGCCCACCAGATGAGCGGTATCGAGTCCGAGGTGATCGAGCAGGGCACGGATTGCGTCGGCGAGGGCGCCGAACGGATCGGTTTGATCGAGATTCTTGCTGCTGCGCCCGTAGCCGGGCAGGTCGGGCACTATCACCCGGAAACGGGTGGCCAGGGTGTCGATGTTGCGAACGTAGTTCGACAGGCCCGAGGCGCCTGGTCCGCCGCCGTGCAGCAGCACGATCGGAATGCCCGTGCCGATCTCGGTGTAGAAGATCTCTGTGTCGCCGTTGACTGTGATGGTGTGAGAGGTGCTGTCAGAGGCCAACATCGGCATTTCCTTCATCGTGAGGTAGCGGTCGCCGCACGCAATCCTGCGGGCGGTGCTGGGAGGGGTTGTCCGGAATCGGCCGCGCCATAGACGAAGCCGTCGGGGCGCAGAACCACTGTCGACGCGTGGTGCTTGCCGAACCATCTGCGGAGTTCGTCGTCGGCGTCGACGACGGCGCCCGGTTCTGGAGCCGACACCGACGGCAACACTTTGACGTGTTCCACGCCACAGGAGCGCCACGCAGAGTGGTGGCGACCGTCGAGACTGAGTACTCGCCAGCGACCGCTCAGTACGTGGTCCAGGCGCACGCGTGATCCGTGCTCGTCGAGCACCCACGGCTGTGGAATCTGCCATCCGCGTGCCGGGTGGGTCTGGTCGCTGAACAGTCCGTTGGAATAGTGGGCATCCGGGATCCACTTGGTGTCCACCATCCACCGTGGGAACGGGGAGAACCTCGAGACCATCCGAAATGCGTGATTGCGCAACGTCGCGGCCCAAGGGCGACGTTCGGTGATCACCTTGCCGGCGAACACAGCGTGTGCAGTGGTCTCGCGCACGTGAGGTTCTCGTTCGGGCTGGTAGCTGTCGAGCGCGGACTCCGGGAGGCTTCCGTCGATGACCGCGGCGAGCTTCCAGCACAGGTTGGCGGCGTCGCGGACGCCTGATGCCATCCCCTGCCCGATCCACGGAGGCATCGCGTGCGCCGCGTCGCCGGCGAGGAACACACGGCCGACTCGCCAACGATCGGCCACTCGCACGTGATGGCTGTACACCACCGCGCGCAGGATCTCGACGTTGTCCTCGGTGATTCCCTGGCTGTGCAGGATGGACCAGATGGCTTGGTGGGTGACGAGGTGGTTCTCGTCTTCGCCATCGCGGACCGGGAACTCCCAACGGTGATGACCGAGCGGCGTCGGACAGTCCACCGTGGGACGTGCCGGGTCGCAGTGAAAACGCAGTCGCGAGCTGCCGTCCCAATCGCAGAGCACCTTCGTGTCGATGACGACCCAGCGTTCGGTGTAGGTCTTGCCTTGATATCCGATCCCGAGCTGCCCCCGGGTTGCCGAGGACCCGCCGTCAGCGGCGATAACGTACGACGCGTGGATCCTGACGAAGCTGTCGTCGGCCAGATCGGCCGCCAGTATTTCGGCGTTCTCGGTGCCGGTGAGCACCTTGAGGCTCTCGTGTCGGGTCAGCACGGTGACATTGGGAAACCGCTCCACCCCGGCCCGCAAGGTCTTGTCGACGGCGGGTTGGTAGATGAACTGCTGGGGCGGGTGGCCGGCGCCTCGCGACGTCGGCTGCACCTCCGCGAACGGCCTGCCCTCGGAGTCGACGAAAGCGACGACACCGCCGGGAAGCATGTCCTGCTGCAGGCGATCGGCCAGGCCAGCCTGCTGCCAGATACGCATGACCTCTTCGTCTGTCGATATCGCGCGGGCACGACCGTAGATATCCGGATCACGTTCGAGAACAACCACATTCAGTCCTTGCTGACCAAGGAGGTTGGCCGCGGTGACCCCAGTGGGTCCATAGCCGATGATCGCGACGTCATAGTGCGGAGTGTCGGACACAGAAATCTCCTCGAACCAGACCTCGCTGCCAGGGCGAGATGCCAGATAAAACGATCTGTAGTGATCACTACGGTAAGTCCTTGACCCCGAGCCGTCAAGCACTTACCGTAGTGACCACTCCATTAATCGGTGGATGCTCTCGTCCGATTCCAGAAGGGTGGACCAATGGCAGACACATCGCGGCGACGCCGCGCCAACGGCGAGGCGTCGAGGGCCAAGATCCTCGATGCGGCAACCGAAATCGCCAGTGAACGCGGATACGAGGGAACGAGTATCAACCTGGTCAGCAAGCGGTGCGGGCTGCCCGCGAGTTCGATTTACTGGCACTTCGCCGACAAGGACGACCTCATTGCAGCCGTGATCGAGCGCAGTTTCGGTCGATGGTTGTCGGCGTGGAGCGTGCCGGACGACGGGACGCCCCGTGACCGGGTCGCCGAGATGACGATGCAGGTGGCCAAGGCGCTGCTGGAGTCACCCGATTTTCTGCGGCTCGGGCTGATGCTCGCGTTGGAACGCCGACCGGTCGAACCGCGCGCCCGCGAGATGTATCTCCAGGTGCGTGCGCAAGCGCAGATCCAATTGCGTGAAGCGGCGATGGACATGTCGCCGGACCTCGATGCCGCGGCCCTCGATCAACTCGCCACCTACGCCATGGCCGGCGCGGACGGTCTTTTCATCGCCAAGGAGATCGGCGGTGACTCAGTGGATCTGCCTGCCCTGTTCGATCTCCACGGACGCATGGTCATCGATGCCGCACTCCGGCTCGCCGAATCAACCCGAGATGAGGACTCATGAGCTCTCCCCTGCCCACCGCCGACTTGGATACCTGGGCGGACAGGTTGCACAGCGCGTTGGTCGACAGTGCACCGATCCCTCCGTTGAGCGACAGCATCCCCGACCTCGACGTGGTCGGCGCCTATGCGATCCAACAGCGCAATTTCACTCGCCTGCTCGGCGAGGGCGCTCGACTCGTCGGCCGCAAGATCGGTCTGACGTCCGCGCCGATGCAGCAGTTGCTCGGAGTCGACGAACCCGACTACGGATTCATCCTCGACACCATGGTGCACCCCGATGGTGGCTCCATTCCGCTGTCATCGCTGTGCGCGCCACGGGTTGAGCCGGAGGTCGCATTCCGGCTCAACCGTCCGCTGCGGGGCCCGGATGTCGGCGTCGCCGACGTCCTGGATGCGACCGACGCGGTCGCCGCAGCCCTCGAGATCGTGGACAGCCGAATCGCCGATTGGCGAATCACCCTGTGCGACACCGTCGCCGACAACGCCAGCTCCGCCGCAGTTGTCCTCGGCCCCTGGGTGCCGATTAACGACGCACCCGACCTCGACGACATCTCCGCATCACTGCACGTCAATGGCGAGCAGGTCGACCATGGGGTAGCCACCGCGGTACTCGGCCACCCCGCCGAGGCGGTGGCATGGTTGGCAAACGCCTTGGCCGCTTTCGACACCGGACTGCATGCCGGAGAGTTCGTCATGTCCGGATCGATCACCTCGGCCGTCTTCGTCAGCGCCGGCGATACAGCGACCGCTGACCTGTCCGGCCTGGGCCGCGTCTCCATCGACTTCACCTGAAAGATCCATTGATGACCACAACACAGCGCTATCCCGTTGCCATCATCGGCTCGGGAAACATCGGCACCGATCTGATGATCAAGATCCTTCGCAGCGACGGCCCCCTCGAGGTGGTCGCCATGGTGGGGATCGACCCGAACTCCGACGGCTTGGCCCGTGCCCAGCGATTCGGCGTCGCCACCACCGCCAAAGGTATCGACGGGTTGCTCGCGATGGACGAGTTCGCCGATGTCCGAATGGTTTTCGACGCCACCTCTGCCGGCGCACACCGCGCCAACTGGAGCAAACTCGAGCCCACCAAGGCCCGGGTGCTCGACCTCACGCCAGCGTCAATCGGCCCGTTCTGCGTACCGGTGGTCAACCTCGATGAACACCTGGATGCGCCGAACCTGAACATGGTGACCTGTGGCGGGCAGGCGACCGTCCCGATCGCCGCCGCCGTCGACGCAGTCTCCCCCGTGTCGTACGCGGAGATCATCTCCTCGATCTCCTCCAGATCAGCGGGCCCGGGAACTCGTGCGAACATCGACGAGTTCACCGAGACCACCGCCACCGCGTTGCGCGATGTCGGCGGCGCGCAACGCGGAAAAGCAGTGATGATTCTCAACCCGGCCGACCCGCCGATCCTCATGCGCAACACCGTGTATTGCCTCGTCGACGGGGACACCGACCATTCGGCGATCGAAGCGTCGATCACCGAGATGGTCCAACGGGTCAACGGGTATGTGCCCGGCTACCGGCTCAAGCAACGCGTGCAATTCGAGACGTTCACCGCGGACAACCCGCTCTACATCCCCGAGACCGGCAAGTTCAGCGGTACACGGGTCACCACGATGCTCGAAGTGACCGGCGCAGCCCACTATTTGCCCGCCTACGCCGGCAATCTCGACATCATGACCTCGGCCGCCAAAGCCACCGCCGAACGCATCGCAGTCCACGCCACCCAGTCCACCGGAGTCACCTCATGACCACCGTTTACGTCAGTGACGTCACCCTGCGAGACGGCATGCACGCGGTCCGGCACCAGTTCACGACCGAGCAAGTGGTTGCCATCGCGACGGCACTCGACGCCGCGGGCGTCGATTCGATCGAGGTCGCGCACGGCGACGGACTTGCCGGTTCCAGCTGCATCTACGGTTTCGGTGCCCACACCGATTTGGAATGGATCGAAGCCGTGGCCGGCGCAGTCAACCGCGCAACCGTGGCGACTCTGTTACTGCCCGGGATCGGAACCGTGCACCACCTCAAAGACGCCTACCGCGCCGGTGCGCGCACCGTCCGTATCGCGACACACTGCACCGAAGCGGACATCTCCGCCCAACACATCGCGGCTGCCCGTGAACTCGACATGGACACCGTCGGCTTTCTGATGATGAGTCATATGGCCACCCCGCACGAGCTGGCCCGTCAAGCGGTCTTGATGGAGTCATACGGTGCGACCTGCGTGTATGTCGTCGATTCGGGCGGTGCGATGACCATGCGTGACGTCGCCGAGCGCTGCGACGCTTTGCGCGGAGTGCTGCATGGCGACACCGAGATCGGCATCCACGCGCACCACAATCTCTCCCTGGGTGTGGCCAACTCGCTGGTGGCGGTCGAGCATGGCGCCAATCGTGTCGACGCGTCGCTGGCCGGTATGGGCGCCGGCGCAGGTAACGCCCCGCTGGAGGTGTTCGTGGCAGCCGCCTCGCGTCTCGGTATCGACCACCGCTGTGATCTCAATGCGCTCGAGGACGCCGCCGACGACATCGTCCGCCCGTTGCAGGACCGTCCCGTGCGCGTCGATCGCGAAACGCTGACTCTGGGCTACGCGGGGGTGTATTCCAGCTTCCTGCGCCACGCCGAGACCATCGCCGAACGCTACGACATCGATGCACGCAGCGTCCTGTTGGAAGCGGGCCGCCGCGGCATGGTCGGTGGTCAAGAAGACATGCTCGTCGACATCGCGCTCGATCTGGTTGCCGGCAGTCGATCGCAGGCGTCTGAGGTCGACGATGACGCGACGGCCAATGTCTGAGTCGTCCTTCTCCCCAGGCGCCGAGCTGCCGTCCGGGCGGTGGGGGCACCGTGGAGTGCTCTTCGCGATGTGCCTGGCGCTCATACTTGTCGTGGCCTCGGTGTCCGCGCTCAATCTCGCGCTCCCCGACCTGGCGATCAGCCTCGGGGCGGACAACACGGCCCTGACCTGGATCGCCGACGGGTACACCGTCGCGTTGGCGGCGCTGGTTCTGCCGCTCGGTGCGGTCGGCGACCGTATCGGCAGGCGCTCGGTGCTCATCGTCGGCGCGGTCGTATTCGCCGCCGCATCCTTGGCGGCCGCATACGCAGACTCCACGATTTCGCTGATCGCAGCACGGGTGGTGATGGGTGTGGGTGCAGCGATGATCATGCCGGGCACCCTGTCGACGATCACCGCCACCTTCCCACCCGAGGAGCGCAGCAAGGGTGTGGCGATCTGGTCGGGATTCGCCGCGGCCGGAGCGATCATCGGCATGCTCGTCGCCGGAGCGCTGCTCGAACGCTGGGGATGGGAATCGATCTTCGTCACGAGCGCCGCAGTCGGCGTGGTGGCCGCGGTCGCCGCCGCAGTCTTGGCGCCGAACACCCGTGATCACCACCCCCATAGATTCGATGTGATCGGTGCGCTGGCAACATCTATCGCAATCGGCACGCTGGTCTTCGCGATCATCGAAGGCAACGATCGTGGCTGGACAACTGTCCCGGTCCTCATCTGTGCGGGAGTCTGCGTTCTCGGCTTCGTCGTCTACGCAGTCCAAGGGATGCGCACCCAACACCCACTGCTGGACCCGCAGTTGTTCGGACTACCGGGTTTTCGGGCGGGCGCCATCGTCGTGTTGACCCAGTTCATGGCGATCTTCGGGTTCTTCTTCGTGGGGTTGCAGTACCTGCAACTCATCCTCGACTACAGCCCGCTGCTCGCCGCGATCGCATTGATCCCCGTGGCAGCAGTGGTGATGCCGACTGCCGCAGTCACTCCGCGCCTGGTGTCGTGGGTGGGCCTGAAGTATGTGATGGCCGCCGGGCTGGCGCTCATTGCGGTTGGCCTGCTCTGGATTTCACGCTTGCACGTGGACTCCGGGTACGGCCCGTTTCTCGGCGGCCTGATCGTGGCCGGTCTCGGCATCGGTTTGGCCAGCTCCACCGGTACCAGCGCCATCGTCGGTTCCCTCACACGTGACCATCAAGGCGTCGCTTCCGCCATGAACGACACCACGCGCGAGGTCGGCTCGGCTGTCGGCATCGCGATCATGGGCTCGGTGTTCTCCAGCCAGTACAGCAAGCACCTGCCCGACCTCACCACGCTTCCCGCCCAGGCCGCCGATGCGGTCCGGGACTCGGCCGCCGGCGGTCTTGCCGCTGCGGAACAACTTGGCGGTCCACCAGGTGCACAACTCGGCGCCGCGGTTCGCGGCGCCTTCATCGATGGTATGTCCGCGTCGATGATCTCGGTCGCTGTCGTTCTACTCGTCGCTGCGATCGGATGCGCCCTCAAAGCTCCTCGACAACAACCCGACAGCGACGCCGCCGACAACCGATGACTGGCCCCTAGCCATCTGATACCCGTATCCAGCCGAGATTTTCGATCTCGGCGTAGCAACACCACTTCACCCCCGAAAGGTCCACAGTCGATGACTACTACCCCGAATCCATGCTTGCCCAGCAACATTGAGTCTCCGTCCGCCGTGAGCCGTCGATCACTACTCATCGGTGCCGGAGCGGTGGCTGCCGGGGCCGCAGTTGCGACGAGCGCTGCGCCAGCGGGTGCTGCGCCTGCACCCTCGGGGCGGTACCGAATCGACTTACACGCCCATTTCCTCCCACCGGAGTACCGTGCCGCGCTGCTCGAACACGGGCACTTCACCATCGGCGGCTATCCCACCCCGCAGTGGTCGCCGGAGTCAGCGATCGACTTCATGGACCGCTGGGGCATTCAATCCCAGGCACTCTCGGTGTCCGACCCGGGCGTGTCCTTCCTGCACGGCAAGGATGCCCGTGATCTTGCCCGCTACTGCAACACCTACGCCGCCCGACTGTTCCGAACACACCGCACCCGCTTCGGCGCGTTCGCAGTGCTTCCCATGCCCGACGTCGCAGCTTCGATCGCCGAGCTCGAGTACGCACTCGACACCCTCCACCTCGACGGAGTGGTGCTGTTGTCTGCGTACGACGGCGTCTACCTCGGCGATCCTCGATTCGAACCGCTCATGGCAGCGCTCAACCGCCGCAAGGCGTTCGTCTTCGTCCACCCCGCCGCGATCCCGGACAACGCCAAACCCTCACTCCCACTTCCGGACTTCCTCGAAGAATTCACTTTCGACACAACCCGCGCAGCAACCCTGATGCTCGCGGGCGGCACCCTGCGCCGCTACCCCGGCATCCGGTTCCAGCTCTCCCATGCCGGCGGGACGTTGCCATTCCTGTCGTGGCGCATCGGCGTCCTTGCCGAAACGCCCGTCGGCAACCATTGGCCTGCCGGCGCTCCCCGACCCTCGGCCCTCGATGTGCAACAACTGATCCGTACGTTCTACTTCGACACCGCCCTGAGCGCGTCCGCAGCCGCAATGCGGTCGGTCCTGGCAGTCGCACCGCGCTCTCATATCGTCTTCGGCTCCGACTGGCCGTTCAGCCAAACCGTGTTCCTCGAAGGCGACGGCGACCCCGCTCGCGGATTGAGCGACGTCTTCAACGCCAGCCAGCGCTACGAGATCGAACGCATCAACGCGTTGCAGCATCTCCCCCGCTTGCGCGCCGCCGTGAGCTGACGGACTCGATCCGTAGCCGGATCATCAAAAATGCACCGGCACAGGGGAAACCAGTCGTACGGTTTCGCAATCGCAGCAAACGTCGGAGTCGGGAGCCGTTCGGCGTGCGCGGGTGTGAGGTGGTTGCAGTAGCCGTTGGGGCGCTCGTGGTTGTACCAGTGGCCTCATTCCCCGGGGCTGATCTGCAGGTCGCTCAGACCGTCCCAGGGCGCCTCGACGGCAGCATTTTACCCCGTCGGTCAACGCGGTGGAGTACGCGACCGCCGCATACTGTGAACCGACGTCGCTGTAATGGATGGGAGACTCAAAATCGTTTGTGCCACTCCACATACGGTCGTTGATTGCGTGATCGACAGCGGCCTGGACCAGCGTGGGCATCGGCGCACCCATTACGCAGCGCCTCCGGCGTGGTGATGCCCAGCAACTCCGCGACATGCCGGATCGCCGCCTACTCCGTGGAATGCTCACCACGAACATCGGTGACCATCGTCACCGCTGACTCCCGCAACTCCGCTGGATACCTCTGTGAACCGATCCGTCAATCCTCCCGCTAGCAAAACAACGAGAATCTCCGGACACGCCGGGGCGGATCACTCTGGACGAGCGCATGCCGGGACTGATGACCTTTCAGGAAAACGGGCGTGCCGATCGACGGCACTACCGGCAAGCCCTGAATACCGTCCGGGACCGCTTCGGCATTCGGTGCGGTCCCATAGTTCCGACGCCGAGCCGGTGAGAGCAGCCACGAGCGTGTCGGCTTGATATGGATCTTCGAGGTTCGTCAGATGTCTTCGGTCAGTGAGGAAGTGGCGAGGCGAAGGGTAGGTCGGCTCATCCGGTCTCGGTGAGCGGCGAGGAAATCGAGCAGGCGTTGTTCGTCGATATTGCCGACCTCGCGCAGCGCGGTGCCCACTGGTCGGGTGACGAGTTCACTGGGGTCCTCGACCAGCAGTTCCGCGAGAGCGAGAGGGTCGTCGAGGTCGCCTTGCCGGATGATCCAGAACGCCGCGGTGATCGCCGTTCGCCGCTCAATGGGCCTCCCGGACTGCGCGAGGTCGAACAGCGGTTGCCGTGACTTGTCGAGCAGGTACCAGCCGACGACTCGTGGGGCGGCCCGGTCGACGAAGTCCCACAGATTGAAGTACTCGTGGTGGTCCAGATAGGTCTCGTAGAGGCGTCGGCGATCGTCATCGTCGAGGCCGCGTCGTCGTGCCTTGAAGTCCAAGATCGAGACACCGACCACGCGCACCTCGTACAGGCCACTGGACAACAGCCCGGGGACCTCGGCGAGGTCGAGGTCTGTCCACGCTTTGGCCGTGGCGAAGACGTCCTTCATCCGGACGCCGATCGCTTCCAGGCCGCTGTCCGGCGGGAGGCGCCGGACGATTGTCTCCTTGGCCGCCGGGCTGTGCTGGTCGCGCAGGGCGGCCTCGATCTGGGTGAGGTACTCGGTCATTCGGTTCCGTCCTGCTCGTGATTGCGCAGACCGTAAGTAAGTATCCGGCATAAACAGAGTTTGTATCGGCACGTTTCAAAGGCTCAGACGTCAACGAATGGCCATGTCGAGGGTCGGTCATCCTCGATCTGCCTGTTCGCTCAGTGCTCCCCTTCGTCGGCGACGGCTCGGCTCGCGCCCTCACCGATGACAGATGCATCCTCGAGACATGTTCGTGGTCATGGGGCGCCCTCGCTACTTCCTTCGGGAGGTTCGAGGTGCCGATGGAGGTAGTCGGACCACCCGAACTCGCCGAGGCGTTTACGACACTCTCCGATCGCTACGCAGCTACCGCCGATTCTTTTCAGTCCACCAGCACCATGTTCGCGAATCTCGCTGCGACCTCCGTCGACAGGCGAGCGGATCGCGATAGCGGGACACGGCAGAGTCTCGGGATACCCGAGACCAAGTGAGTCACGGCGGAGCTTGCAGCATCGACAGCGGCCTGGCGTCGCTCCCCCGCCGGTCAACCTCGTGGTGGGGCACAGTCACCGAGCGACCCGGGTTGCCGAGTTCGTCACCGTGACGAATGTGGGATTTTAGGCCATCTCCACGCTCTTGCGTGAGGCTGCGGGGTCGCTGTGGATAGACGGCGCGACTGTGGACGCGGCCCAGGGTCCGGGCGCCCAACTCTCCTACTGTTGCCCACATGTCGAGGGCACATCGCACACCGAGATCGGGCCGACGAGGCCACACACACAGCAGGCGCGAGGTCGGTCCCGCGCGTCCGTGGTTGTCCGGGGGTCTGCCGCGAATACACCGGGAGCTCGCCCAGGCATATCGCGATCTGTCTGTCGAATGGGCGGCATACCTGGACATGGTTGGTGCGCGCGACACCGAATACGAAGCCGCGCTGGACGCACTTGTCGACGCGGGCCGCGGTCCAGGTGATGCCGAGTTCGATGAGGTCGTAGCACAGCAACTGGACAACGACTCGCTCCACCGCATGATTGGCGGGAACCTGTTGCACTCGACCATGGCGGTTGAGGTGCTGCGGGACCTGACGCCGGTGTGGGTACCCGAAGCGGTGAATGACGCGCTCGCGTCGATCGAGGTTGCACCGGGAGACGCGCGAAGCCTCACGGGCATAGGCGGTTCCGGATTGTTCGTCTTCGGCAAGTCCCCGATCCGGGTGCGCGAGAGCCTTCCCGACGGGCAGACGATGCCCGAGGTCGACGTCGACGGCGTGCTGTGGTGGACCAAGAGACTCGAGCGCGGTGGTGCGTCAGGCGCGGTCACTGCGGATGGTCCGCGCCGACTGATGTTGGCTCCACTCACGCGCAGTCGTGATCTGCAATGGCTGCGCGGCGACGGATGGCGGTCGTCCACCCTCACCGAGGTGACATGTTTCGACGTCAGCACGGCCCGTGGTGTCGATGTGCCAGGCCCGCTCGGGCCCTGTGTTGAGCTGCTGGCGAGAATTGGAACCGCGCTGCAGCGCAACAGTCTTCGCTACACCGACGGATCGATCGCCACGCTCGACGCGGCCTGAGTGACGGTTGGGCTCATGCGTGGTCGGTGGGGTCAATCGTTCGATTACCCCGGGCCACCCGCCGCGTACCTGGCGACGGTGGTGCGGACCGCCTCATCGACCACCTCGGCGACGCGCTCGGCGCTCACCTCCCAGCCCGGAACGAGGAGGGTCGGCCAGAAGACGTAGTTGGAGATCATGCCGAGGAACTGCGTCGCTGCGAGTTCCAGATCGTCGACCCGCACGGTTCCCGCCTCATGCTCCGCCAGGAGGTACTTCCGCAAGGACTCGAAGTAGGGCATCTTCCCTTGCGAGAACTGTGCATTGGCGAGTTCGGGGAATCGCGGCAACTCGGCGATGACGATGCGGAACAGGTCGGTCATCTGGGGTCGGCTCAACAACTCCGCGTAGCGGTGGCCGAGGGAACCGAGACCGTCGACGACGTTGCCCGCCGTCGGCGGATCCTCTTCGTCGGCGGTCGTCCAGGACTCGATCACCATCGCATCGAAAAGTGCGGCCTTGGTCGGAAACTGCTTGAACAAGGTGGCTCGCGAAACGCCTGACCGTTCGGCGATCCGTGCCAACGACGTCCGGTCGTAACCCAGCTCCAGGAACAGAGCGGTCGCGGCCGTCACGATCAGCTTGCGCTTCTCCTGGGCGACGCGTTGGTGGTATGTCGGTACGTCCCTACTCATGCCCGAAGTCTACGAGGTGAGTGGCTTGACTCTCCACCCTCGTCGGCTTAGTGTCAATTGAGTGGCGAGTCGACCAACTCACCATTGTTGGCAGCCGTTGCCGTTCAAGCCAGTCAGCTACGAAACGAAGGAAATCTGATGCGCCGCTTCGCCAACCAGACCGTGCTCGTAACCGGCGGGACCGGTGGCCAGGGATCGAGTCACGTCCGCGCGCTCCATGCGGAGGGAGCCAATGTCGTGATCGGCGCCATCAACGCCGACCGTGGCGCCGCTCTCGCCGATGAGCTCGGAGACCGTGCCTTCTTCACCCACCTCGACGTCACCGACGAGGACTCGTGGTCGGCCGCGGTCCGCGCAACCGAGAGAACATTCGGCGCCCTGCATGTGCTCGTCAACAACGCGGGCGTTCAGAACCCGCCGGCCCCGATCGAAGAAACCGATCAGACCACGTGGTCGCGCATCCTCGACATCAACCTCACGGGTACGTTTCTCGGCATCAAGGCAGCCGCGCCCGCTCTGCGTCGCGCCACCGGCGGAGCCATCGTCAACATCGCCTCGACGATGGGCATGGGAGGTACGGCGCACTACGCGCCGTACGTCGCCAGCAAGTGGGCCGTGCGAGGTCTCACGCAGACAGCAGCACTCGAACTCGGCCGGGATCGCATCCGCGTGAACACCATTCACCCCGGCGTGATCGCGACCCCCTTCATCCAAGAGCCGGCCGCCGGCGCCACCGCGGCGATCGCCGACTTCTACTCCCCCGAGCCATTCGCTGTCCCCCGACTCGGGGAGCCCATGGATGTCACCCGGCTCGTCATGTTCCTTGCCTCATCGGAGGCGTCGTTCATCACCGGGTCGGAGTACGTAATCGACGGAGGGCTCCTCCTCGGTCCCGCTCTCCGGGCCGCGTGACCAGTCCAGGCACGGCCGGATCAGATGACTCGGCGCGAGATACGTCGTTGTCGCACCTGGCCGATCACGTCCGGCGAGCCATCGAGATCACGCCCGACGCAGGGACCCGTGAGCGGATCGTCGACATCACGACCACGGGGCGCCGCACCGGCATGCCGCGTCGCATCGAGATCTTCTTCTACCGCGCCGGGGGCAACACGTACCTGTGTAGCGGCGCCGGTGCTGCCGCCACCGACTGGCATGCGAACCTGCTCGCCCACCCCGACTTCACGTTTCATCTCAAGACAGGGGTCCGTTCCGATGTACCCGCCCATGCCACACCCGTCACCGATCCGGCCGAACGCCGGGCCGTCCTGGTGGAGATCGTCGCGGATCTCAACCAGCCGCACGACCCGGGCACCATCCGGCCTACTCGACTCGAGGACTGGGCCGACAGCAGGCTGATGCGGATCAGCTTTCGCGCTCAGCCCTGATCGCAAACACCCGCTCACCCCGGAGTCCAACTGGCAGGTGAACAGTGCCTCGCCCCTTGACCGTCGACCCGTAATGCTACACACTATAGCCATGGCTACAACCATTAGCCCAATGGACCGCCGATCCCGCCGCCGTGTCGAGGCGATGGACGAGGCGGTCGCTCACGCCAGCGACATCATCCTCTCCGAGGGAGCCGGAGCAGTCTCGATCTCCGAGGTCGCCCGACGGATGGGGATGAAGCCTCCATCGCTCTACAAGTACTTCCCGTCGCTGCACGCGTTGTACGACGCATTGTTCGCCCGCGGCCAACGGCTGGAGAACGACTTCGTCGCCGATGCGGTGCGCGATCTCGAACCCGGCCTCCCGCGTCTGGTGGCGGCCGGCGAGGCGTGTGTCCGGTGGGCGATGACGCGCGACGGTCGCGCGTTCGGGCCACTGCTGTACTGGAGGCCGATCCCTGGCTTCGAGCCCAGCCCGGAATCCTTCGCTCCGAGCCTGGAATTCGTCGACCGCATCCGTGCCGATCTGCACGAGGCGGTCCAGCGGGGCGAACTCGCACCGTGGGCGGACAACGACGAGACGATGAGGCTCTTCAGCAGCGTCATCGCGGGCATCTGCTCTCAGCAGATGGCGAATCAGCCGCTGGCCTCTTTCGAGGACGGCATGTTCAGCAGTCTGACCACATCTGCCCTGACGATGTTCGTCAGGCACCACCAGGAGGAACCCCGATGAGACAGCAACTCACCACCGACACCGTCGAGCGCTTTGTGAACGCGACACCGCAGGCGGTCTATGACCTGATCTCCGACGTCACCCGCACTCCGGACCTCAGTCCCGATGTGGTCAGCTGCACGTGGCTCGGCGGTGCCACCGGTCCCGCGGTCGGGGCCGAGTTCAAGGCGGTGAACGACGGTAGATCCAGGCCGAACTGGTCCAACCGTCCTATCGTCGCGGTGTGTGAACCGGGGCGCGAGTTCGCATTCCGGCGCACCGAGGCATTCGCGGGCACGATTCTGTGGCGCTACGAGCTCATCGCCGAGAACGGCGGTACCCGGATCCGCGAGTCCTATCTCGCGGAGAAGCCGGTCTCTCCCGTCGGCTGGTTCATCATCGGTGGACTCTACGGCCGCAAGGATCAGGCCGGTGACCTACGCATTGGCATGGAGGCCACCCTGGCGCGGATCGCGGAGATCCTCGAGCCGCCCGCGACCCCCGCCGAACCGGCCACTGACGCAGCAGCAACCTGAGGCCGGTGAAGGAACAGGAAACCGTCGGTTCGCTTACGTGTCATTTGACCTTCGACACGTCACGGGATGACGGCGTTGTTACCCGTTCCCATAGCGGCCAGACAATCCGATCGTCAACGACGCAGCCGCGCAGAGTGTTTGGGACGCGAATGGCTAGCTGCTGCCGGCGCTTCCGGTGGACAGGAGAGCAAGCAGTAAGTCATAGGCGCCGACGTGAAGGGTTCTGATCGCCTCGACGATTTCGATGAGCATGGCCTGCCTTTCTGGATGGCGAATGTTTGCGGTCGAGCTCATCGGAAGTCCAGATTCTCCAAAGAGATTGCGATGGACCATCTCTGAGTGACCGACGTGCACAGTCGTGAAGATGTACCCGTCATCCAGCGCGGAACCCCCGATGACTCATGGATACCACAATCACATGGGCGCGACTGTCGATCGAAAATCATTGCCCGAGATCAAGGATTGTCGACACTCTCCGGGAACAAATCGACAACGCGTGGGCCCAGTCCCCGATCACTCGGCCCGGGTTTGGCGTCAACACCCGTCGGGCGCCCGTCCCAGCAGCAGGAGTAGCAGCACATGATGGAGATCGTGGTGAATCGACTGCAGGGTGTCGATACGTCGGGCGCGGACTTCGCGGGCAACCAACTCGACCGCGACCGCGGCTGCCGCAGTCGCCTCGATCGTTGACGGCTCGCCGGCGATCCCGGCACGGTCGCGGAGTGCGATTCCGATACGCCGCAACGCTTCCGCGAAGAGCGCGGCACGGCCGTCCCGGGATTCGAATGCCCGCTCGCCCACCGCCGGAAGTTCCACGAAGTAGGCCCAGGATGCGGCGGGTCGCTGGGCCCACAGATCAAGATACTGGGTGAGGCCTTCGTCGAATGCACGGAACGGATCGTCGACGTCGGCGATCCCGGCCACCGACTGGGTCATCAGCTCTCGTAGACCGTCACCGAGTTGCTCGCAGACCGCGATGAAACAATCCGCCTTGTCCGCGAACAGCGAGTAGAAGGTGCGGTCGGACACCCGCGCCCTCCGCACCACCTTCGGCACACTCGCTCCGGCGTAGCCGAGTTCATCGACGAGTTCCTCCATCGCCTGGAGTAGACGCGCTCGTTGCGATGCGCGCACCTCGTCGGCGGAGAGCTTGTGCCGACCGCGAGGCAGCGGCACCGCAGCGGACGAACTGCCACTGTCCGGCACGACATCCCCTTTCACCTGGCATGCATTGTGCCACGAGCCGGAGTCCGAAACAGTGACGGTTGCCTTTGGGAATGTATGCGTGCTTAAATCTCGCCGTGACTCTCCGCCGCGCCTTTGTTGCCCTGTCTCTGATCGTCGCCGGCGCCCTCGCGGCAGTCGGCGCCGGACAGGCGCCGGCGGTCCCCGGTGGCGCGCCCAACGCGGCGCAAGCGGCACGTATCGCTGCCGACGCGTTCACCTACGGATTCCCGCTGATGGAGTTCGAGCGGGTCCGGGCAGAATCTGCGAACACGCCATGTTCCGGCCACCGCGGCGATTCGACGATCAACATGCTGGCTTCCAGTGATCACTTCATGAAGCCGGAGGCGCACATCGTGGTCGCGCCGAATGTGGACACCCTGTACTCGATGGCGAACATCGATCTGAGCAAGGGGCCCGTGGTGCTGTCACATCCGGATATGGGTGACCGGTACTTCTCGTTCCAGTTGATGGATCCGTACACCAACGTGGCCGCCTACATCGGCTCACGCACCACCGGATCGGCAGCAGGACGCTACGCCATCAGCTGGTCCGGCAATCCCGGCGACTTGCCCGGTGCGACCACCATCACCGTCGACCACGCGCGGATCTGGCTGATCGGCCGCACACTGGCCGGCGACGAGGCCGACCAGCGCGCCGCACTCGAGAAGATGACGCAGTACAGCCTCACCCCGCCGGGAGGCGGCCCACGGTCGACCACGTGTGATTTCGAGTCCGTCACGCCGATCGATCAGCCAGACGGTATCGCTTGGCTGGATGCGCTCAGCACCGCGATGGGGAACAACCCGCCGCCGAAGCGCGATGCCGCGCAGGTCAAGGAACTTGCACGGATAGGCGTGGGGCCAGGGCTGCGGGTGAGCCGTGCCGGGCTGTCACCGGCGGCGGAAGCCGCGGTGGACCAGGCGGTCCGCGCCGCATCTGCCGCGTTGCCAGAGATTGCGCGCACCAAGCAGCAGACCAGCGCGCTGAGCCACCGCGGCTGGGGTACAGCCCCGGACAACACCGGTGACTACGGCACCGACTACCTCACTCGGGCCGGTGTGGCGGAAATCGGTCTCGGAGCCAACACTCCTGAGGAAGCGGCTTACAACCCGGCATTCTCCAGCGCGGATCTTCTTCCCCTGGACGGTCGCCTGTCGTCCTATCGGCTCCATTTTGCGGCGGGGCAAGAGCCACCGGTCGACGCGTTCTGGTCGATCACCGCCTACGACGGCGACGGCTACCTCGTGCCGAACACCGAAAATCGACACAGCGTGAGCAACAGCCGCCCAGACCTCATCAGGCGGCCCGACGGAAGCATCGACATCGTCTTCAGCCGCAGTCGACCCACCGATCCGTCGGTCAACTGGCTGCCCATCCCCGACGGTCCGTTCCGGGTCTACCTGCGCACCTACGCTCCGCGCGCATCGGTGCTCGACCACACGTGGAACCCGCCCGGAATCCAGAGGTTCTGACCCTGGGCCGCGACGGTGCCGGCGGTAGTCCGCATCTGATCTGTCGGGTTTCGTGGCACCGACCCTCGGGCCTGTCGTAGACACCGGAACCATTTCCCTCTCAGTGTGTCTGCGCGTCCCCGGCCACCGCGACGAGGACCCGCCGAAACGCGGCGTAGTCGTCGGTGCCGACCAGTCCGGACCACTCGTTCTCGATCTCCGCGAGCCTCCTGTGGCCTCGGGCGAGCATCGAGGACCCCTGACGTGTGAGCCCAAGTCTGCGGGTGCGTCGATCGCCCGCGTCGTCGGACACTGCGACGTATCCGCGTTCGGTCAAGGTCGATATGTGCTGTCCTGCACCCTGATTGGTCATGCCCAGGACTCGCGCGAGTCGGTTCCGATGGCGTCGTCATCGGCGACGCGGTCGCCGTCGAGGTGACATTCCGTCCGGTCTCCAGCTGAGCACGCGGCCGCGCCTACGGTATGAGGGAGAAGAACCACGACAGTTGCACCACACCTCGCAGGGAAGAGCGGAGCCGAGCGCGATGAAGTACACCGTGTCGATCCAAATCGATCTCCCACTGGAGACGGTGGTCCAGTCGCTCGCCGACCCGAGCAACCGACCGAAATGGTTGCGCGGGCTGGTGCTCCACGAGCCGCTGAATGGCGTCGACTGGCAGGTCGGTACCGAGTCGCGAGTGGTGATGAAGGCGGGCAAGCAGGAGTTCGAAGGCATCGAGACCATCACGCGCCGGGAACCCGCAGACCTGTCCGAGATCCCGAAAGGCACCGTGGTCCACTTCGACCGCGAGATCGTCGGCAACGGGATGTGGAGCGCAGTGCGTGACCGGCTGGCCGAGGCCGAACCGGGGACCACCCTCTGGGAGAGTGAGAGCGAGTACCGATTCGACAGCGTGTTGATGCGGCTCGTCGCACGTCTGATGCCCGGCACGTTCCGCAAGCAGTCGCAGCAGCCCATGGATGATTTCAAGGCATTCGTCGAGCAGGGCCGCGACGTCCGCGAAGAGAAGCGCTGACCTGCGCCTCAGGGCATCTCGACGGTCTGTGCGCGACGGATCTCCGCCACCGCACGATCCAGATACGGCCGGTGATCGGCCGCGATGCCCTTCGCCAGGTCGGTCACGACCAGGATCGCGGCGCCGGCGAGCTCGGCGGGTGGGGTGTGCGTCGTCGGTGCACGGTCGGCGTCGTCGGCGTGCTCCGCAACGCCCAGAGCGCCGGTGAGCACCACCACCACGGCGGACGGGTCGACCGGCGCCTGCCAGTCGGCGGACCCGCCGATGGTGCGGGTCAGGACCTCGGAGACATCGTCGCCGCTCAACCCGTCCTGATAGGTGGTCTCGAGTAGTTCGCGCACCATGTGCGCATGCACCTCGCGCGCCCCGGGGTGGTCGTGCAACTGTTCGACGGCGTCGGTGAATCCCTCGAGGTCCGCTGCGCGAGCCGCCCGTATGCCCAGATCCGTCGCCTCGGCGATCTCGCGCACCTTGCTGGGCCATTCGGCCGGTGCTCGGTAGTCCGTCACAACACGTCTCCTGTCTCCACAGCGATGAGGGCGAAACGATGATCGTCCGCGACGTACTGCTCTGTGGTCAGCGATCCGGCGCCGGACCGTCGAGCTGCGCGAGTGCCGCGCGGGCCGCCTCCAGCTCGTGGCTGAGCTCGTCGACGCGCTTCTGAGCTGCCGTTCGCGCCGACTCGATCACGCCCTCGACGGCCGCAACCGCGGCCTCGTCGCCAAGTGCGTGCATCGCGCGCGCCACACGATCGGAGGAGACTTCCGTTGCTTTGCCCTGCTTTCTGCTGCCGTGCAGAACCGACACCGTCCACGTGCCCTCCCCTGCCGCGGTCACCGTCACGCTGACCGCGGCGGCCGATGTCTTCGTCCGCCGATACGTTTTCGGAGAAGCAGGCCGGGGCTTCGCACCGGTCGTCTGCGCGGGCGCCTCGGATGTGACCGGCCTCGAGGCCGACTGTGCCGCAGCGCCGTCCGAAGTCCTCACGCGCCCAGACGGCTCCGGCGCCGGGGCCGACCGTCGAGGGGCAGGTGCGGCCGAACGCGCGGCCGGCCGGGTCTTGTGGAGTTCGTCGGCCTCGAAGGGCAATTGATCGTCGACACCTTTCGGACTCACGGTCACGGTCGATCCATCGATGGACACAACTCGCGCCGACGTCCCGGCCTCCAATTCGAGCGCCGGGATCGGATCCCGAAGGTAAACGGTCACGCGCTTGCCCGCGGCAAGTCCTGCAGACAATACACTCAGGTCATCAGCAGACAAACCGGTCCTTCTGCGTGCACTCACCTCACCATGGTCGCACATATGTGCGAATGAGTCACATGGTGCCGCCCTGGCGGTCGGGCATCGGTATCAGACGGAGACGCGGTCGAGCATGCCGCCGAGCCGGTCTGTGATCAGGTGTTCGGCCTCGACGGTCATGCGTTCTATCAACTCGCCGACGGTCGGGATGTCGTGGATGAGGCCCTGGCATGTCCCGGCGCTCCAGATGCCGGCCTCCGGATCGCCGAGTTCGAACACCTTGCGGCCGCGTGCGCCGGCAACCAGCTCGCGCACGTCCTCGAATTGTCCACCCCGGTCGAGGATCTCGACCACCTCCCGGCTGACGGTGTTGCTCGCCACCCGCGCGGTGTTGCGCAGCGGACGAAATATCAGCTCGGTCTGCCGCTCGTCCGCGGCGACGATCTCTTCCTTGATCCGCTGGTGAATAGGCGACTCGGCGGTACACATGAATCGGGTGCCCATGTTGATGCCATCGGCGCCGAGTGCGAGCGCAGCGACGAGTCCGCGCGCGTCGGCGAATCCGCCGGAGGCGATCATCGGGATCGAGACCTTGCGTGCGGCGGCCGGGATGAGAACGAGTCCGGGGATGTCGTCCTCACCGGGGTGCCCCGCGCATTCGAATCCGTCGATGCTGATCCCGTCCACACCGAGTTCCTGCGCTTTCACCGCATGACGCACCGTTGTGCATTTGTGCAGGACCTTGATGCCGGCATCGTGGAACATCGGAAGGTGCGGACCGGGATTGGACCCGGCAGTTTCCACGATCTTCACTCCCGATTTCACGATCACCTGTCGATACTCGTCGTACGGTGGCGGCGAGATGGACGGAAGGATCGTGAGATTCACGCCGAAAGGCTGATCGGTGAGATCGCGGCACCGGCCGATCTCGCGCTCGAGATCCTCCGGTGTGGGCTGGGTCAGGGCGGTGATGAAACCGAGCGCACCGGCGTTGGCGACCGCCGCGACCAGTTCGGCTCGGCCTACCCACTGCATACCTCCCTGCACGATGGGGTGGCGAACGCCGAACGTCTCGGTGAACTGGGTGGAGATCATTGCGGAGGTGCTCCTCTGTTCGATGATCGTGCGTTGACGCCACACCATCCAGCCCCGGTGTAGCTGATTCTTGTTCCGCAGCAGTTGAATTCGCGCAGATCGTGCCGGTTGGGTCGCAGTGCACGGACGCCACCCGCTTGGGCATCGTCGGCAGTGCGCTCCCGGAGTTCGACGGACACACTGGTGGTCGTCGTCATGCGCAATGTCTACCTGCCGCGATGCCGATTCGTCCACCCCCGATGCGCTGCGGCTCGTCACCACGCCTCGGTGACTTTCCGGAATCTGCATACACCGCCGATGCAGTGGAGCGCATACTGGCACGATCCGACGGTCCTGCGCAAGGAGTCAGATCATGCCTGTACCGCACATTGCGCGTTCACCGTCTACCAAACGGATGTCGTTGACGGGCAAGGTCGCGCTCATCACCGGCGCGGCACGAGGCATCGGACGCGCAACAGCGTTGGAACTCGCGCGGCAGGGCGTGGATCTGATCCTGCTGGACATCGACGAGACACCGCTG
The DNA here is from genome assembly GCF_036350515.1 of Gordonia prachuapensis. Taxonomy (NCBI): domain Bacteria; kingdom Bacillati; phylum Actinomycetota; class Actinomycetes; order Mycobacteriales; family Gordoniaceae; genus Gordonia; species Gordonia prachuapensis. The sequence continues at coordinate 22,880 of NZ_JAZDUE010000018.1, forward strand.
CATGAACTCGCCGACACCATCGGCCAGGATCGCGCCGTGGCTCAACCGGTCGACGTCACCGACTTCGACGCGGTGCAACGCGCGGTCGACGAAGGAGTCGCGCGGTTCGGTGGAATCGACCTGGTTCTGGCGAATGCCGGCATTGCGTCGTACGGCTCGCTGCAGCAGGTGGATCCGGCGGTGTTCGCTCGAGTCGTCGACGTCAACGTGACAGGTGTCTTCCACACCTTCCGAGCAGCGTTGCCGTCGGTGATCGAGCGAAGAGGCTACATCCTCATGGTCTCGTCTGCGGCGGCGTTCATTCCGCTGATGGGCCAATCGCCGTACAACGCGACCAAGGCGGCGATCGATCACATGGCCACGTCGCTACGCGCCGAGATCGGGCACCGTTGTGTCGCCGTGGGTGTGGCGCACATGCTGGTCATCGATACTCCGCTCGTGCAGGACGTCGCCGCCGACCTGCCGTCATTCTTCGACGCGCTCGAGGAGCTCCCCGCATCGATGCGTGCGATCATTCCCGTCGAGGACTGCGCGGCGGCAATGGTCAACGGGATGGTGCGACGGAGCCGACGGATCTACGTTCCGCGGTGGATTGCGGTGGCGGCGTGGCTGAAACCGGTCCTCGCATCGCGCATCATGGACAGGAAGTACGGCGATATCTCCGCGCGACACCTCGGCCGTGTCGACGCGGAGGTCGCCGGGCTGCAACGCTCGACCAGTGCACGCAACATGGCGAGCGGTCACCTGCCGAGCGCAGCCGAGGGTGCCCACGAGGAAACCGGATGACGTATCGGGTGGCACGGAATCGCGTCTGTCGACGGTTCCCCGGCCAGGTTCGGACGAGCAGACCTGAGCTGGTCAGCGAATCCACGAGTTCGTCACGAGACCGATTCCGATGTAGCTGCCCTGGCCGCAATCCACCGTTGCGAATCCGGTCCGATCGGCCGGCGCGCTGGCTCGTCGATAAAGGATCCGCACTCCCGCTGCCTCCCCGGTACTGCGACCGATGCCGAAGCAGTCGATCTCCACGACGTACCGCTTGCCGGGTGGGCACGACGCGGACACGCCATGTCGGTAGTCGTAGATCGAACATCCCGGTGGCACCGCCGCGGCCTGACCTGCTGTGACTGTTGCCGCACCCACCATCATCCCGAGCGCGCACATACCGGAAGCGATCTTTACGCCGATTCTCATACCCGATCCCCTTTGCCCGAGGTGGTGGCGTCGTCAGGTCTATCGTCTCCGCGCCCGCCCGCATTACCGGCCGGTGGCCCGCCAATCGCCGACTCACCCCGTCCTCCAGGCCCAATCCCGATAACTCACAACGGGAAACATCGGGTATGCATCACCGCAGCCCACGGTGATCGCCACGTCGGAGAACCCGACGGCTTCCGGGGGCGACAATCGTCCGCCGGGGCGCTGACAGGTCCCTTGCTTCGCTGGAATCAGGCGAGCACGATGGTCCATGGAAGTGGCCGCAACCACGGACCATCTGCGGCGGTCCGACAATGCCGGGGCATACCGTGGGAGGCCAGCCGCTCCTCGATCGCGACAACGTCGTCGCACAAGGAGGAACAATGCATGCACAACCCGGAGATTGGCTGGAGGTCGAGCAGTCGGTCGTCGGCCGGAAACCGGATCTCGGCGAGATCCTCGAGGTGCGATCCGCCGACGGGTCACCGCCGTACCTCGTCCGCTGGTCGGAGTCCGGCGACACCGCCCTGGTCTACCCAGGCGCCGACTCGATCGTGCGTAGCGCCGACGAGGTCGCCGACCATTCGACCCGGGAGACGACGTAGCCGCACGGACGAGGTAGTCGGACGGAAACGGGCACAGTAGGTACGCCGGGTGACCCATATCGAACAGGCCTCGCTGATTCCGGGGGCAGTCATCCGACACTGACCATAGGCTCGCGAGATGACCCAACCACCGGTCCCCCATTCCCCCGGCGACCTGGCGGCGGCCCTCGAATCCACCGGCTACCTCGCCGACGGCGGCCTGGCGATGGCTGCGTTCCTCGCCCTTCGCATGGGACGGCCGCTGTTCTGCGAGGGCGAACCCGGCACCGGCAAGACGTCGCTCGCGGTCGGACTGTCGCAGGCGTTGGAACTGCCGCTGATCCGGCTGCAATGTCACGAGGGCATCGATGCCTCGCAGGCGCTCTACGACTGGGACTTTCCTCGGCAACTGCTGCACTTGCGCACTCTCGAAGCTGCCAGCGACGGCCGACTCGACGCCGACGAAGCCGAATCCTCCCTCTACACCGAACGCTTCCTGCTCGCGCGACCACTGCTGCAGGCCCTCACCGAAACGCCTTGCGTGCTCCTCATAGACGAGATCGACCGCGCCGACGACGAATTCGAGGCTTTCCTCCTGCAGCTGTTGGACGAGAACGCGGTCACGATCCCGGAACTGGGCCACATCCGCGCGGATACCCCACCGCTGGCCGTACTCACGTCCAACCGCACCCGTGAGGTGCATGACGCACTCAAACGTCGATGCCTGTACCACTGGCTCGAACACCCCGGCCTCGCCCGCGAGATCGCCATCCTGCAACGGCGCGTGCCCGGCATCGGTGACGACCTCGCCACGCAGGTCGCGCATGCGGTACAGGAACTACGAAAACTGGAGTTGCTCAAGCCGCCTGGCGTCGCCGAAACCCTCGACTGGGCCATCGCCCTGCGCGAACTCGATCGCGATGTGCTCGACGCCGAGATCGCCGCGGCCACGCTCGGCGCTGTGCTGAAGTACCGCGAAGACCACGACCGCGTCGTGCGCGCCGGCATCGGCCGGCTGCTGGCATGAGTGGCGAACTTGCCGGAGTCGCAGGATTCGCGCGGACTCTGACACACGCGGGGCTGCCGGTGGCGACCGACTCCGTGGAGGCGTTTGTCCGCGCGCTCCGCGAGATCGACATCGCCGACGTCGACCAGGTGTATTGGGCGGGACTGGCCACACTGTGCCGCGACCCGGACGACCAGGCACGCTTCGACCTCGCCTTCGACGCCTGGTTCGGCGATCGGATGCCGCGCCGCACCCGACGACCTACGAAACCGGCGCACACCCGGATCGCCGCGCTACGCACCACCGCCGACCAGACAGCCACCGGGGCGGGACCACATCTGGCGGTCGCCGCCGACGACACCGAGGTGCTGCGGCACCGAGACATCGCGACGTTGTCCGCTGCCGAACGTGCCCACCTCGCCGAACTCATGGCGACGCTGACACCGCAGCTGCCGCAACGTGCCGCGCTGCGCCGCGCTCCGGCCCGGCGCGGTTCGGTGGATCCGGGTCGCACGGTTCGCGCCATGCTCGCTGCCGGCGGCGAACCGGTGAAACCGAGCCGACACCGACCGACAACCCGGCCGCGTCGTGTGGTGCTGTTGCTGGATGTCTCCGGTTCGATGAGCCCCTACGCCGACGCGCTGCTGCGATTCGCGCACGTGGTCACCCGGGCCAACCCGGCCGGAACCGAGGTGTTCTCGCTCGGCACCCGGTTGACCCGGCTGTCGCGGGCGCTACGGGCCGCCGATGCCGAACAGGCGCTCGCCGCCGCCGGGCGTGCCGTTCCGGACTGGGCAGGCGGGACCAGACTCGGCGAGACGATGCAGGCGTTCCTGGACCGGTGGGGTCGGCGCGGGGTGGCCCGGGGTGCCGTGGTGGTGGTCTTCTCCGACGGGTGGGAGCGTGGCGACCCCGCCCTGCTGGCGCAGCAGATGGCGCAGCTGCAGCGCCTGGCCCGGGCGGTGTTCTGGGTCAACCCGCACGTGGGCGCGCCGGGCTACGAGCCGGTGCAGGGCGGCATCGTCGCGGCACTGCCCCACCTCGACGGTCTGCTCGCCGGCCACTCGGTGGCCACCCTCGAGGAGCTGCTCGCCGCCGTACGCGACGCCTGAAGCGCGCGTGCGAGATCCGCGATTTCGGGTGTGCGATGTGTACGAGAGGCGCACAGTGATTCGGGAGGACCTCACCCGGCACTCAGCCCACACTGGTCGAACGCATCGGAGGCCACATGCGCGTCACAATCACCGTCGACGGGACGACCTACGAGGACGAGGTGGAACCACGCACCTTGCTCGTCCATCACCTACGCAACCAGCTCGGCAAGGTCGGCACCGTGATCGGCTGCGACACAAGCAATTGTGGCGCGTGCACGGTGATGATGAACGGCCACAGCGTCAAGTCGTGCTCGGTGCTGGCCGTACAGGCCGATGGCGCCGACATCACCACCGTCGAAGGTCTCGCCCGCGACGGTGAGCTGCATCCCGTCCAGGAGGCATTCCGTGACAATCACGGACTCCAGTGCGGGTACTGCACCCCGGGAATGATCATGTCGACGATCGACCTTCTCGCGCAGAACCCCAGTCCGGACGAGCATGCGGTGCGGGAGGGTCTGGAAGGCAATCTGTGCCGCTGCACGGGATATCAGAACATCGTTCGCGCGGCGTTGGATGCGGCACAGCGGCTGCAGGCCGATGAATCACCGCGGCTGGAACGCACCGGATCACAGACCCGAACAGACAGTTCGCAGACGATGCAGGAGACGGGAGGCGCACGATGACCGCGACCGTCGAACCGAGTGCTGCGGAACACGAGGTAGGCAAAGCCCGGATCCGCAAGGAAGACGATCACCTCATCACCGGGCGCACCAAATGGACGGACAACCTCGTGCTGCCCGGCATGCTGCACATGGGGCTGCTGCGTAGCCCGATGGCGCATGCACGGATCGCCGGCATCGACGTCGAGACCGCGCAGGCGATGCCGGGTGTCGTCGCCGTCTACACCGGCGCCGACCTGGCAGAGGAGCAGGGCAGTCTGCCGAACGCCTGGCAGATCACCGAGGACATGAAGGCACCGCAGGCGCCGTCACTCGCGGTGGACACCGTCCGGTTCGCCGGCGACGCGGTCGCGATGGTGATCGCCCGCACCGCCGCCGAGGCGCAGGATGCCACCGAGGCGATCGATGTCGACTACGAGGACCTCCCGGTGGTGCTCGACCTCGCCGACGCGGCCTCGGATGGTTCGGACCTCGTGCATCCGGACCTGGGCACCAACGTGTCCGCGGTGTGGACGTTCGACTCCGCGGAAGCGGGTACCGGCACCGACGTCGAGGATGAGATCCGCAACGCCGAGGTCGTCGTCGAACGTACTTTCCGGCAGCAACGCCTGATCCCGGCGTTCATGGAACCCCGCTCGGTCGTCGTCGACCCGACCGGCACGCAGATCACCATGTGGTCGGCCACCCAGGTCCCGCACATTCTCAAACTCATGCTCGCGATGACACTCGGAATCCCGGAGCACAAGCTCCGAGTGATCGCCCCCGACGTCGGGGGTGGCTTCGGCGGCAAGCTCCAGGTCTGTCCCGAAGAGGTACTCGCGCTTCTCGCCGCCCGCCGCCTGGGAAAGCCGGTGAAGTACACCGAATCGCGCAGTGAGTCGATGCAAGCAGCGCACCACGGCCGCGACCAGATCCAGAAGCTCACCCTGGCCGCGCGCCGCGATGGCACGGTCACCGGCCTGAAGGTGGAACTGCTCGCCGACATGGGCGCCTACCTGCGCCTGGTGACGTCGGGAATCCCGATCCTCGGCGCGTTCATGTTCAACGGCATCTACAAGTTCCCCGCCTACCATTTCACCTGCACCAACGTGTTCACCAACAAGGCACCCACCGACGCCTATCGCGGAGCGGGCCGCCCCGAGGCCACCTTCGCGATCGAGCGGATCATGGACGAGCTCGCCACCGAGCTCGACATGGATCCACTCGAGGTGCGTGCGAAGAACTGGATCGCGCACGAGGAGTTCCCGTTCGACACGGTGGCCGGACTGACCTACGACTCCGGCAACTACGAGGCGGCGACCGCCAAGGCCAAGGAACTGTTCGACTACGACGGGCTGCGCCGTGAGCAGGCCGAACGCCGCGAACGTGGTGACACGGTGCAACTCGGGATCGGGGTGTCCACCTTCACCGAGATGTGCGGGCTCGCGCCGTCCCGAGTGCTGGGCTCGTTGTCCTACGGTGCAGGCGGATGGGAGCACGCCTCGGTCCGCATGCTCCCGACCGGAAAAGTTGAGGTGGTCACCGGCAGCTCGGCACACGGCCAGGGTCACGAGACGGCGTTCAGCCAGATCGTCGCCGATCGGCTCGGTGTGCCATTCGAGGACGTGGAGGTGCTGCACGGCGACACGCAGACCTCCCCACGCGGCCTCGACACCTACGGCTCGCGATCACTGTCGGTCGGCGGTATGGCGATCGTGAAGGCAGCCGACCGGGTGATCGACAAGGCACGACCGCTCGCCGCGCACCTGATGGAGGCGTCCGAGGACGATCTGGAGTTCAGCGACGGCCAGTTCACCGTGAAGGGCACCGAGGCATCGGTGGGTATCGCCGATGTGGCGCTCGCGGTGTTCGCGGCGCACAACCTGCCCGACGGGGCCGAACCCAATCTCGATTCCGAGGCGACCTACGACCCCGACAACTTCTCGTTCCCGCACGGCACGCATCTGTGCGCGGTCGAGGTGGACACCGAGACCGGATTCGTGACCGTGCGCAAGTACGTGTGCGTCGATGACATCGGCACGGTGGTCAACCCTCTGATCGTCGAAGGCCAGGTCCACGGCGGCCTGGCTCAGGGCATCGCCCAGGCGCTCTACGAGGACGCCATCTACGACGAGTCCGGCACTCTGCTCACCGGTTCGTTCGCCGAGTACCTCGTCCCCGGCGCACCGGACCTGCCGCACTTCACGACCGATCGCACCGAGACCCCCGCCACCGGAAACGCGCTCGGCGTCAAAGGCGTCGGTGAGGCGGGAACGATCGCGTCCACCCCGGCCGTGGTCAACTCCGTCCTCGACGCGGTGCGTCACATGGGCGTGCGCGACGTAGAGATGCCATGCAGTCCGATGCGGGTCTGGAAAGCCATCCAGGCCGGCCAGACCTCCTCCACACAGGAAGGTGTCCGATGATCCCCTCCGGATTCGACTACGTCGCGCCGACCTCTCTCGACGACGCGGTGGCAGCACTCGCCGACGCCGGCGAGGACGCCAAAGTGATCGCCGGCGGGCAGAGCCTGATGCCGGTGCTGCGGTTGCGGTTGAACTCGCCGAGTACCCTCGTCGATCTCGGCCGGATCGCCGAGCTACGCGGGGTGCGTGAGGACGGCGAGGCCATCGTCGTCGGGGCGATGACCACCCACCACGATGTCATCGCCGATCAGCTCGTCGGTCGACATGCCGCACTACTGACCGACGCCACGCAGACCGTGGCCGACCCCCAGATCCGGCATCGCGGTACGTTCGGCGGTTCGCTCGCCCATGCCGACCCGGCCGGCGACCTGGGTGCGGTGGCCGTCGCGCTGAACGCGACGCTCACCGTGGTGGGTCCAAATGGCCGCCGCGACATCGGCGCCGAGGACTTCTTCACCGACTTCTTCACCACCGCACTCGAACCCGACGAGATCCTCGCCTCCGTGCGCATCCCCAAACACACCGGATGGGCGGCCCACTACGAGAAGTTCCATCGGGTGGCGCAGAGTTGGTCGATGGTCGCTGTCGCAGCGACGGTCGACGTCGACGACAGCGGGGTGATCCGCGAGGCCGCCGTCGGCCTCACCAACATGTCGGCGGTTCCGGTGCGCGCCCGCGCCGTGGAGCAGGCACTCGTCGGGCAGTCAGCGGACCTCGAGGTGATCCGTGCCGCAGCCGAACACGCCGCGGAGGGCGCCGATCCGATGACCGATCCGAACGCCGACGCGGAATACCGAACCCATCTGGCCAAGGTGCTGACCCGCCGGGCCGTCGTCGCTGCGGCAGGTGTCTGACCATGCAACTCGAACACAATTTCACCGTCGATGCGCCGATCGACAGTGTCTGGAAGGCGCTCATCGACCCGGAGCGGGTGGCCGGCTGCATGCCCGGAGCCTCGCTGACCGACGTCGACGGCGACAAGTTCACCGGGCAGATCAAGGTGAAGATCGGCCCGGTCGCCCTCGTGTACAAGGGCGTCGGCACCTTCATCGAGAAGGACGAAGGCGCACACCGCGCGGTGATCGAGGGCAACGCGAAGGAGTCCCGCGGTCAGGGGACGGCCAAGGCCACGGTGTCGATGTCGCTGAAGGACGAGGGCGACACGACCACCGCCACCGTGCTCACCGATCTGGCGATCACCGGTAAGCCGGCCCAGTTCGGTCGGGGCATGCTCTCCGACGTGGGCGGCAAGATCATCGATCAGTTCGCGACGTGTCTGTCGAAGAAACTCGCCGAATCGGAGCCTGCTGCCGACGCCGAGGAAACCGTCCCAGCGGCCGGCGAAGCGGCCACGGCCGGGAGCTCCGCGACATCCACGGTGCCCGCGACGTCAGCGGAGACCCAGGGCGCACGAGGTGGTGCTGTCGCACAACCGCAGGACGAGGCCGAAGCGCTCGATCTGATGGCCTACGCCGGAGGGTCGGTCCTCAAGCGGGTTGCACCGATCGTGGGCGCGGTCGTGGTGGGTGCGATCGTGTTCGTTCTGGTGCGTCGACTGCGTCACTGATCGGTCAACGGGTTCTACTCAGGCGCAACGGTTTCCGCCATCGGTGTGTGTCCCGCCCGCCCCGGCGCGCTCACCACCGGAACATCGGCAGCGGTCGGGTGGGGTGCGTCAGGGCGTGGCGCAGGCCTGCGCGGACGAGGAAGGCGTGGAAACCGTGATACGGAAACCTCTCGACGACGCGGGCGACGAAGTCGGCGTCGAGACCGCTGCGTAGCAGTCCGTGGCTCACGTCCACGCGGTCGGCCAGCCGGAAGGTCTCCACCACCGGGTCCGTTCGCGCGCGTAGACCGTGGTGGTCGCAGACCATCGTCCGCGCGAGTTCTGGCTCCCCGATGGCGAACTCGGCCGCTAGCTCATCGCCCAACGCGGCGGACGGGCCGAGATAATCAAACGTTCGGGCGGTCCAGATCCCGAGATCGTGCACCGCCCATGCCAGAACCGCGGAGTCCGGCAGATCGTCGTCCAGCAGCGTGCGCTGATAGTTGGCGCACCGGTACACGTGATTCCGGTAGGTACGTTCGTCTGGGCCGAGTGCGTCGCGGTGACGCGCCAGCACGTCATCGATCAGCGGATGCTCCAGAATCGGGACATCGTTCGCCGACATCCCGGAGCCGGGACTCATCTGCTCGTGCTCACCGTCGGTTCCGGCGACGTCTCGGCATCGGAGTCGCTCCGGTGTGTGCTGTCCAGCGACGGAACCCACTCGAGCCACTTCGGCCAGTACCAGTTGTAGCGCCCGAGGATCTCCATCGTCGCCGGGACCAGAAGCATCCGGACGATCGTGGCATCGATGAACACGGCGGTGGCCAGCCCCAAACCCATCGCCTTGAGTCCGCGGTCGTCGAAGAAGACGAAGCTCGCGAACACACACACCATGATCGCGGCCGCGGCGGTGATCACGCGAGCCGTCTTCGCGAGACCTTCGGTGACCGACGTCGTCGGATCACCTGTGGCGAGGAAGCGCTCACGTATCCGGGAGACCAAGAACACCTCGTAGTCCATCGCGAGACCGAAGGCGACCGCGAAGAGCACGATGGGCACCCACGCTTCGGTCGGTCCGACCTTGCCGACCCCGACGAACTCCATACCCCACCCCCACTGGAAGACCGCGACGATCACACCGAACGCGGCACCCAGGGACAGCAGGTTCATCACAATCGCCTTGGTGGGGATGACGAGCGACCTGAATGCCAAGGCCAACAGCAGGAACGAGCAGATGAGCACCACGGCGATCATCAACGGCAGCCGGTCGAGGGTGAGTTCGGCGAAATCGTTGCTGCCCACCGCAACCCCGGTGAGCTCCACCGGCAGGTCGGACTGCGGGACGATGGTGTCGCGAATATGGTGCACCAGGTCGAGCGTCGCGAGTTCCTGGGGCCCGGTCGTCGGTGTCACGCTGAGCATCGCGACCGGGTTTCCGTCAACGCTTCCCAATGGGATGGGTGGACTGACCTCCGCGACACCGCTCGTCGCGTCGAGACGATCCGCGAGGTCTTCGAGTTGCGCGACGCCCGCGCCCTCCGGCAGTTCGGTGACCAGGAACAGCGGGCCGTTGGCGCCGTCACCGAATCCCCGGGCCAGGTCGTCGTAAGCGATTCGGGTGGTGTCCTCGGCCGACCGGTTGCCGGCATCGCCGAATCCGAGGCGCAGATCGAGCACGGGAATCGACAGCACGATCAGGATGGCCAGAGCCACCAGCACCCCGCCCCACGGGTGCCGCTGAACAACGCGGCTCCAGCGTTGCGCGACTGCTCCGTCCGCGCCCGGCCGTGTCCTCAGCCCGGGGATCGCGAGCCTGTTCACTCGTGTGCCGATGATCGCGAGCAGAGCCGGCAGCAAAGTGATGGCGGCGAGCATCACGGCGAGCACCCCGGCACACCCGGCCAAGGTCATCGTCGGCCCGATCACCCCGCCCTGGGTCAGCAGACCTGCGATCGCGATCGTCACCGTCGCCCCGGCGAAAGCAACGGCGCGGCCCGCGGTGTCCATCGACGCCACGACGGCGTCGGGGACGTCGGCGCCGTCCGCCAGCGCAGCGCGGAATCGGGTGAGGATGAGCAGTGCATAGTCGATACCCACGCCGATGCCGAGCATCACGGTCAACGAGACCGCGAAATTCGGTGTGTCGACGACGTTCTGGAGCAGCATCAGAATCGATGCACCGACCCCGACCCCGAACAGTGCGGTGAGCAGCGGTAGTCCGGCCGCCACCAGCGTGCCGAACGCGATCAGCAGGATGATCATCGCCAGACCGAGGCCAACCGCCTCGCCCAGACCTGCGGGCGCCTCGTCGGCGAACCAGTCGCCGGCGAAGTTCACCCGGGTGTCGGGGGCGTCGAACTCTTCTGTCGTGGCCTTGATCTCGGCGACGAGTCGCGATCGTTCACTGTCGGATTCCGCCGGAACCGTGAGGGTGGTGTAACCGACCGTGCCATCCGATGAGATCGCGGTGTCGGGAGAGATTCCCCGCGTGTACAGGTCGACCATGCCGGTGTCCGGATCGATGGCCGTGATGCGCTCGCGTAGCGCCTCCACCTCCGCGCGGACGACCGGATTGCGCACTCCGCCAGGCACGGACGGCGCCGTGGCGACGACGACCCTGGCCTCGTCCGCAGCCGATCCGCCGTCCGCGGCATTCAGCGTCGCGAGCGCTCGTCCGGACTCGGTGCGGTCGTCGTCGGCGAAGTTCGTGATCGAGTCGCCGCCGAACATTCCGGCAAGAATTATGCAGCCGACCAGCGCGACCACCCACGTGCCAACAACGGGCCAGCGATTGCGGACCGTCCATCGAGCGACCGAAGTGAACATGCAATCGATCGTTGCGCACCCGACCCGCAGAAGGAATCGGGGTTATCCCCCAATTCGCGCCTGGGGTCGGTCATTCAGTGGACGGCCTGCCTGCCCGATTCGTCACATGCGTACGACGATCTTGCCGCGTACATGCCCCGACTGGCTGCGTTCGTGAGCGGTTGCGGCGTCCGCGAGGTCGAAGACCTCGGCGATCTCGGGCTTCAGGTCGCCGGCGTCGCCGAGCCGCGCGAGCTCGGTGAGATCTGCGACGTCGGGACGTACCCAGACGTAGTGCCCGCCGAACTCGTCGCGCGCTCGCGCGTCCGTGATCGACGCGACGCTGCCGCCCTCGCGGAGGACATCGGGCACGGAGTCGAGTGACTCGCCGCCGACATAGTCGAGGACGACGTCGACACCCTCGGGCGCGAGAGCGCGCACGCGATCGGCGAGTCCGTCGCCGTAGGTCACCGGCTCTGCACCGAGCCCTCGGAGGTACTCATGGTTCTGTTCGGACGCGGTCCCGACAACGCGTGCGCCCACGGCCCGGGCGATCTGGACCGCGAATGATCCGACGCCACCTGCGGCGGCATGGACCAGCACGGTGTTGTCGGGCCGCACACCGGCGCGGTGAATGGTTTGGTAGGCGGTCAGTCCGGCGAGCGGTACGGCCGCCGCCTCCTCTAATGACCAGGCGGCCGGCTTATGTGCCAACGTGCGCACCGGAGCGGCAACGAGTTCCGCGAACGTGCCACCCGCGACTGCGCCGCCCACGAGGTCCTTGCGTACGTAGCCGAACACCTCGTCGCCGACATGGAATTCTGGCGTGTCCAGGCCGACCTGTTCGACGACGCCGGCCACGTCCCAGCCGGGAACGGCGGGAAACACAGTGTCCATGACCTGGTCGAGGTAGCCCTCACGAACCTTCCAGTCGACCGGGTTGACACTCGACGCGCGCACCCGCACGAGGACGGAGTCGGGCCCGACCTTCGGGGTGGGGAGTTCGGTGAGCTGCAGGACTTCGGGGCCGCCGAAGCGGTCGTAGGTGATTGCTCGCATATCCGCACCAACCACGACACGTCCGTGGGGATTCCGCCTGCAGTGTCCGGAGACCTGTATCGCATGTCACGACATCGCGACCGGAGCGGACTCACCGACTCGAATCAACTCTTCGCCCAGTTCGTAATCGTCGTCGGCGTTGTGCGTCAACACCCCGACCGCGACGCCATCGGACTCGTACCACGCGGTGAATCCGTCGCGATGGTCGATCAGGCGACACCGGTCATATCCGTCGCCCCATGCGTGGTACTTGACGGTGGCTGTGCCGATGGTCGACCAGAACCCGGGCACCTGTGCCCACGCCGCCTCGATTCCGGCCGCTCGTCGTCCCGCCACCGCGCCCTGGTCGGCGGCATCTTGCCAATGCTCGACCGCGATCGATCGACCCGCGGCAACATTCGCGGCCAACGCCACGTCGCCGGCCGCGAATACCCCGGGCTGCGCGGTCCTCATGTCGGCGTCGACGACGATTCGTGCCTGTTCCACCGACAGCCCGGCGGGTCCGGCGAGCGCACTGTCGGGGGTCACTCCGGTGGCCGCGACGACGAGGTCGGTGTCCACGGTCACGCCGTTGTCGAGCACAACGCCCTCGGCGGTGATCTCCTGCACTCGTACGCCCCCGACGAATCGTGCCCCGGCATCCTCCACCATCGACCTCAGCCTCTCGCCTACCTCGACGCCGAAGCGTTTCTGCTGCGGGACCTGCCCTGGTGCCACCAATGTCACCGAAACACCCCTCATCGCCAGTGAAGCCGCAGCCTCACAGCCGATGAAACCTGCGCCGACGACGACCGCCGAATCGGACTGCTCCGCCACGCGACGCAACTCCTCGGCGTCGCGCAACGACCGCAGGGACAGCGCACGGTCCCCGCCGGGGACCGGCAGCGTCCGCGGATGCGAACCACACGCCACGATGAGCTCCGAGTAGGCAAAGCGGCGGCCCGCCGCCGTGACGACCCGGTCGCGGACGTCGATCCCGTCGACCCTGGTTCCGGTCGACAGTTCCAGCTTCCGTTCGGCGAGCCACTCTGGGGTGTGCACGCCGACGTCGTCGCTCTCGCCGCGTAGAAACTCCTTGCTCAGGGGTGGTCGCATGTAGGGCGCATCGACGTCGGCGGTGAGTATCCGAACCGGCACGTCGTTTCGGTGTTCGCGATATGCCTCAGCAGCACCGATGCCCGCGGCGCCGCTGCCGATCACGATCAATCCCGGTTCGCTCATGCACGGGGCATACCCGATTTCGGTCCAGAACTATCTCCTCTGGCCGAACCCGGAGGTGGGCTACGCCTCGCTCCGCCGCTCGAAGGTCAGATGGATGACACCGCTCGGCGACGTCACCGATTCGATGCGGAAGCGCTGCTCGAGTCCTTCCAAGCCCTCCCATAACCGCTCTCCTCGGCCGAGGAGGATCGGGACCATGACGATGTGCATCTCATCGATCAGGTCTTCGGTGAGGAACTCGCGGATCGTGGTGGTACCGCCACCGATGCGCACGTCTCGGTCGCCGGCCAGATGTCGCGCTTGAGCGAGTGCATCCGCCGGTTTCGCATCCACGAAGTGGAACGTGGTGCCGCCCTGCATCTCCAAGGGTGGACGTGGATGATGGGTCAGGACGACGACCGGGGTGTGGAAGGGCGGGTTCTCGCCCCACCAGCCTCGCCAGGACTCGTCGGGCCAAGGGCTGGCCTTCGGCGCGAACTTGTTGCGTCCCATGATCTCTACCCCGATATCCGAGCCCCATCGGCCGGCGAATGCCTCGTCGATGCCGACGGTGCCCGGTTGCTCGCCGTGCATGCCCATCTGCTCGAAGGTTCGCGTCGGTAGGGCCCATTGGACGAGGCGTGCTCCGGCATGGCCGAACGGAGCGTCGCACGTCTGTCCCTCCCCGACACCGAAGCCGTCAAGCGAGACAGAGAAGTTGTGAACGCGGATGAGTGACATGTGTGCTCCTGGTCATCGTGTGGTCGGTGAATCGGGTCGATCCTCGTCGCGGACGAGTTCGACGACGTAGGACGCGAGATTGCCCAGGGTCTGCTCGCCCCCCTCGACCGCGTGGTACTTCTCGGCCGCGGTGTCGCGGAGTTCTTTGGTGGGGAACACTGTTCGCATGACAACTCGGGTCCCTTCGCCCACCGCGGCGAAGGACAGATACGACTCGAAGGCGTCGGGATCGTCGCGAGATGATCCGTGCAGCATGGTGATCCGCTCGGGTGGGACGATCTCGCGCCAGGTGATCCACTCCTGGTGGTCGGTACCGTCCGGGCCGTGCATGACGAAGTCCCAGACGCCACCGGGACGGAAATCGAATGACCTTGTGGTGGTGGAGAACCCATTGGGACCCCACCAGCGTGCCAGGTGTCGGACCTCGGTGAACGCCTCGAACACCAGCTCCCTCGGCGCAGCGATGGTCCGCGATATCACGATCTCGCGGTCCGCAGTCGCACCGTTGGTGCACTTGCTGACATCGTCGCCGCCACTACCGGTCGTCGTCATTCGATAGCCCCTCTCCCCTGGTCTGTTTCAGGACCTGCACATAGTCGTCGAGACGGTCGAAGCTCTCGGTCCAGAACTGTTCGAAGCCGCCCAGCCACTCGTGCACCGGCCTCAAGCCACCCGCGTCGAGGTCGTACAGCCGCTGTTTGCCCGAACCGCGAACCTGAACGAGTCCGACCTCTCGGAGTACGCGCAGGTGCTTGGACGCCTGCGGTTGACTCATTCCGAGGTCGTGGGCGAGTTCGCTCACCGCCAGTTCACCGCTCCGCAGCAATACCAGAATCTCGCGCCGCTGTGGCTCGGCGATTGCGTTGAAGGCGTCTGATGTGGTCGCCGCTCGTGCCATACCCCGATCATATTCCTATATGGGAATGTGTCAATGCGTGGCGCCGCCTCCGAATTCGGCGGAAGGGACTTGAGCGTCAGGTGAGATTGTCCACACTGCTTTGGCGCCAAAACCTACCCGGGAGTAACATGAGACGTGAGGGGTCTGGGGGTCTCAATGGTACGACACACGTCTGTGAACCGCCTGATGGCGGCAGCGGAGTCAACGGCGCGAGAGCTGTTGTCGCCCTTACCATTACGGTTGAATCACACCGAAGGCGTGGTGTCCAGAGCCCGTGCCCTGGCGGGTACCGTCGCTGTCGATGATCGCCCGGTGTTGGTGGCGGCGGCCTGGCTGCACGACGTGGGCTACGCGCCGCAGCTGGTGTCGACGGGCTTTCATCCCCTCGATGGCGCCCGATTTCTCGAATCGATGGGCTGGTCTGAACAGATCTGTGGTCTGGTCGCTCACCATTCTGGAGCGAGGTTTCAGGCGGGCCCGCTCGGCCTTGCCGACGAACTCCGGTCGTACGAGTTCACCGAAGACGCGATGACCGATGCGCTCACCGTGGCAGACCAGACGTCGGGCCCGGCGGGAGAACGGTTGACATTGGACGACCGCATGCGCAACATGCTCCGGCGCCACGGCCCCGGCTCCACCAATGCACGTGCCCACGCACTCCGCGAGCCGTACTTCCGCTCGGCATCCGCACGTGTCGCCGCACGTGGGCTCACCGAGGTGTCCGGCATCGATTACGCCGCACTGATCGCGGTCTGAGTAGATCCTCTGGCGCGCAATTCATCAGCTCACCAGCAGACGCATGCTGCGGTAGCGTTCGATTCATGCGCGACTTCTTATGTCGGAAATGTGGCCAGCGCCTCTCGTTCGAGAACAGTCTGTGCCTGCACTGCGACAGTGCGTTGGGGTTCTGGCTCCCGACTCGCTCGATCTATGTCCTCGATGGTCAGGGACAGGTGGAGGTCGACGGTGTCTCGTTGACCACCTGTGACAACTTGGATGTGGCGCAATGCAACTGGCTCGTCGACGCAACGGTTTCACCGAGGCTGTGCACCTCATGTCGACTCACGCGGACCAGGCCGGCCGACGACGACACGGACGCGATAGCTGCGTTCGGGCAGGCAGAGACCGCAAAGCGCCGGTTGATTCTCGAGCTCGATGAACTCGGATTACCCATCATCGGGCGAGACGAGAATCCGACCACCGGGTTGGCGTTCGATCTGCTGTCCAGCGCGCAGCAATCGGTGACCACCGGCCATGCCAACGGGGTCATCACCCTTGATCTCGCCGAGGGCGACGACGTGCACCGGGAACAGATGCGGGTGGAACTCGCCGAGCCCTACCGGACGGTCCTGGGCCATTTCAGGCACGAGATCGGCCACTACTACCAGCTCCTTCTCGTCGACGACACCCGTCGCCCGTCGTTCGAGTCGCTGTTCGGCAATCCCGATGACGACTACCAGGCCGCCCTCGACCGGCACTACTCCTCGGGACCACCGGGCAACTGGCAACAGGACTACGTGTCGTCGTATGCCACGATGCATCCCGCCGAGGACTTCGCCGAGACGTTCGCTCACTACCTGCACATCCGGGACACGCTGGACACCGCAGCGGCATTCGGGTTGGCTCCGGCCGGCGCGACGCTCGACTCCGACCTACCTGGCGATGTCGGGTTCGACCGGCTGATCGACTGGTGGTTACCACTGACCTGGGCGCTCAACCAGATCAATCGATCGATGGGCCATCCCGATCTCTACCCCTTCGTCTTGGTGGGTCCCGTCCTCGACAAGATCCGCTACGTTCACAATCTCGCCTGCCCTGCCACGGACGTGACATCGGCGACGGGCGCCGACAACACCGGCTCGGACACCGCAGAACCGCCACCCGTCGAGCCGGCGGCCCGTCGGCCGAGGAAGGGGTTGTTCGGACGTCGGAGGCGTCTCAGCGAATAGGGTGTCCACCGGATCGTCGCGTTTCGACACGTGGCCGCCAGATGACGGGATAACGTCGGGCCACTGTCGAACGTGGGTGATGAGGGTCGGGGGCCGCGCCATGCAGTCGGACGTGAGTAGCAGTTCCATGGTTCATGGAGCCACCAAGCGTGGATCTCCGCTCTCGCTGTCGAGGACGTGGCTGCGGACGACGACGGCGGTCGTCGTCGCGCTCGCCGCGCTCGTCGTGAGTCCCGCACAGATGGGACGGTCCGAACCCGCGGCCGACAACCGATTCCTGGTGACCGCCGCAACCGCATCGATGGGCATCAGCGTGCAACGGGTGTCCGCCGACGGGACCCTGATCCGAGTACCGGGCAGTCCGTTTCCGACCGGCTTCGGTGTCCTGTCCCTGACGGTCTCCGCCGACGGATCCACAGTGTTCGTACCCCACATCCTCGAACCGGCCGTGAGCGGATACCGACTCGACAGGTCTGGACGGCTACACAAGATTCCGGGGGCGTACCAGCGGTTCAGTGGCCCACCGACCGCCGCGCAACTGACCCCGGACGGCAAACACCTGTTCGTCGTGGTCGGTGGAGTTCCCGGGCACGTCGAATCCTTCGCCGTCTCATCGTCCGGGGCACTCCGCCCCACCGGTGCGCCGCACGTAGCGGTACACGGTCTCAGCACCATCGGGCAGGCGGCCATCGATCCCGACGGCAGATTCCTGCGAGTCCTCACCTATGTCGGGAACACGATGTCGAGCTACGCGATCGGCGCGAACGGTCACCTCACCCCGCGCGGCGTCAGCACGGTCGGACCCGGCCCGGTGGCACCCGCATTCTCGCCTGACGGCAGGTTCCTCTACACCAGTGACGAACTCACCTTCAGTCTGTCTGGTTTCGAGGTGTCGGACGACGGGAGCCTCTCCCGCACACCGGGTTCCCCATACCCGACCGGGGGTATTCCACACGGCGCCATCGTCACGCCCGACGGGAAGCGTCTGTACGTGCCCAATGCGATCGGCGTCGGCACCTCGGTTGCCGGATTCCGCATTCACCACGACGGACGGCTGACTCCCCTACCGCATTCGCCCTACCCCATGCCACTGGGCAGTCTGCCCGGCCAGATCGCGTTGCATCCGGACGGCAGGCACATGTATGTGGTCGACGTGGCGACTGTCCGGAGCACCAGTAGTCAGGTCCACACCTATGTGATCAACGCCGACGGTAGTCTCAGACCGTCGGGTGCCGCCCCTGTGGACACCGGATTGCTCATCACCGACGGACCGGTCGTCGCGCTGACGACCGTGGGTGGTCGGTGAGTTGACATTCACGGGCTGACCGATCAGAGCCTGTTCGGGATGCTCGACGAGGTGCTCGTGATCAACCTCTCGCGCAGCCGACAGGTGAACCCGGTGGCGTCGAGGTGGATACGTGGTGACGACTGTGCGACGAGTCGTCACGGTACCCGCCGCGATGACGCAGACTGAAGCCATGAGCTGCTGCCGCCCGAGTCGCCGAGAGCTCCTTCGGTTGGGTGTGATCGTAGCGGGGCTGTCGATGACATCGAGACCGGGAACCGCTGGGGCCCAGGCAGATTCGACCGCCATCCCGGTAAACCTGGAACTGGTCACGCTCACCGAGGACTCGGCGGTTCTCACCTGGTACACCGGCGCGCCGGGAACCGACGACGGGCTCGGCCGGATGATTCCGGTGCCGACGAATGGCGAGGTCTGGTTCGGAACGCGACCCGACCGGCTCGATCGACGAGTGGTCGCCGAGGGGTCTACTCCCTATCACCACATCGAGCTGACCGGACTCGAACCCGGCCGCGCCTACTACTACCGAGCGGTGTCCCAGGGTCGGTCGGCCACACCGACATTCCTCGCCGCCGGCCACGCCGCCGGGTTGCCGACACCAACTCCCGGCGTCCACTCGTTCACCACACCGCAGCCACCGCCGGGCCGGTTCCTCTTCTCGATCGCCCTGTGCAACGACCTCCACCTCGGTGAGACGGTCGCCGGCAGCATCGGTCAACTGCCCTGGGTGCAGGGGATCTCGCAGGTGTCCGGCCGGCCGCCCTACCCGGAGATCATGACTCGCGCATTGGTCACGGACGCGCAAGCACGCGGAGCGAGCTACCTTCTCGCGGCGGGCGACATCACCGCCGAGGCCGAGCCCATCGAACTCGGCAACGCCAAGCGCCTACTCGACGGCTTCGGTCGGTACCAGCGCGACTACTTCGTGGCCAGGGGAAACCACGACCGAGCACACGAGGGCCGTGCATGGCAGGCCTGCACTCCCGGGAGGTGGCAGGGAAACGATTGCTACCACGACGTATTCGGCGACCAAACCCAGCCGGCGTACTTCGAGCACGATGTGCACGGCCTGCGCATCATGGGCATCGACACCTACGACAAGCCTGGGGACGGTGGCGACTCCGGAGCGATGTCGTCCGAACAGTTCGCGTGGTTCCGGCACCGACTCAGCCGAGATCGTGACCGGCCCACGCTGGTCTTCGGTCACCACCCGTTGATCACTCCTGATGCGCCACAGGCGATCACCGGCGGTACCAGCCTGGCGGCGCAGCAGGCGTCGGAGGTGTTGGCGACGTATGCGCGCACGCCCGGCGTGTTCCTGCACCACGCCGGGCACACCCATCGGAACAAACGGACCGCGCTACCCGGCGCGCCGGCGGTGACCCAACAGGAGGTGGCGGCGGTGAAGGAGTACCCCGGAGGATTCACGCTCTTGCGTGTGCACTCGGGCGGCTACGCGGTGAACTTCTACAAGACGCGCGCACCACTGGCCCGGGAGTGGAGTGAACGCAGCCGGCAGGAACTCGCCAGCACGTGGCCGCAGCTGTCGCTGGGCAACTCGGTCTCCGATCGCAATTCGGTCGCCGCGCGAGACCTTTCGGGCATCGGCCGACCAGTGTGACCGCGGCGGGACTCCCCTCTCAGATGTCGAGTTCGGCCCACACCGCAGCGTGATCAGAAGCCTGATGCACGTCGGCCGTCAGGGAGTCGTAGATCTCCCAGGGATTGCGGGTACGGGGACCACGCCACACACCTTTGCGGAACACCCCACCGCCGGCTGCCCGCTCGAAGAGCGCCGGCGACAGCAGTAGGTAGTCGATCTTGTCGTTGGTGCTGCCGTAGGTTCCCTCACGTCCTTGCCAGTCGAACGCCCGGTGTTCGCTGATGTCCTTCAGGTCGGTCTCGGCGATCAGTGGTTTCAGCGGCTCACTGTCCGGCAGATCGTTCAGATCGCCGACGACGGCGACATGATCGAACCCCTGATCGACCAGCGAGCGGTAGATCTTTGCCACCTGCGTCGACTGCCTGCTGCGCTTGGTGTTTCCGAGCCGGTCCCCGGGACTCGAATAGCCCTTGGACTTGAAATGATTGACCAGGACGACGAGTGGAGGCTTGCCGGGCGCCGCGAGATGGTATTCGCAGCAGTCTCGCGAGAAGATCACGCCCTTGTCGTCGGCGTCGAAGACGTGCGTGTGGATGCGTTGCAGTTGGTAGGTGGGTCGCCACAACAGGCCGACGTCGATGCCGCGGTCGTCATTGCCCTCCACCACCATCGACCGCTCATATGGTTGTCCGCCCGGGACCGCGTCGAGTACGGCTGCCGAGAACTTCTGCAATGTCGGACGACTCTCCGCTTCGATGACGCCGAGGACATCGGCGTCGATGTCGCGGATGACCATCGCGGTGTGCTGCATCGCGAGGTCGTCCACCGCCTCGGTCCGCAGTTCGACGAACCCGATCCAGTCGGCGCGGCCGGATGCGACGATCTCCACGGATCCGTTCCTCCGCCGGGTCAGCAGCTTGCCGCGCACCTTGCGGAGGATCACCAGATCTGCGGTGTCGGACTTCAGCAGACCCAACTGCTCGAGAAGTTCCAGCATCCGGGTCTTGGTCGCGTCGTCATAGGTTGGTCGGTTGAACAAGGTGTTGATCTCGGCGTGAGCGGCGAGGGTATCGGCAGTTGATCCACCCAACGGCGACTTCATCGCCTTGGCTCGGGCGAACAGGTTCTCGACGTTGTAGGTGGCGATTCTCATGTCGGCCTCTTCCGCGGATGGAGATGTGGCTTCAGTGTGCCGGGCGTTTCGACGGCAGGAACGAGTAGCGCACTACGCGTTTCGATGCCGCGTCGCGGGTTCTGTTCGTGATGCTCGATTGTGGAAAAGGCCGCTGGAGAATCGATGTGCGTGTGTGTCGGGAATCAAGAGTCGCCACTTGGTGCTATTCGCCAAATGTGGATCGTGAAGCGGATACGCTGACCGACGGGTCCCGCGCAGAATACTGCAGCGGAACCGTCCGAATTGCTTCCGAGAACCGAGAGGAAATCATGAAGCAGATTGTTCGCCGCGCCACCGGTGGTGCCGCCGCTGTGGCGCTGGCAACGCTTGTTCTGGTGGGCTGCGGTGACGATGAGAACGGTGAGACGGCCGATGCCGCATCCTCGGCGGTGGCGGGCGCCATGAGCGATGCGACGGGCACATCCGGCGAGGTGGAACCGGGCAGCGTCGAGTTGACTGCCGCCGACGGTTCGACGGTCACTCTGACCGGCCCGATCGCCGCAAAGTTCCAAGCCGCGACCGATCAGCAGAAGCAGGATCTCGGCGCGCCGATGACCGGTGAGGACGCGTCCGGGACCAGCGACAGCGGGGTGGTGTTCCAGCAGTTCGAGGGTGGTGTCATCACCGCTCAGAACGCGGATGAGGGTACGCCGGCGTACATCACCTGGGGCAAGATCCGCGACGCGTGGAACGTCAATCGCGATGAGTCGGGAATGCCGTCGGAGGATGGCGAGGGCGGCTCCGACGGACCGTTGGGTGCAGCGACCAGCGATGAAACGGACTCCGACGGAGTGAAGGAGTCCACGTTCGAGAACGGCACGATCACCTGGGATCCGGCAACCGACACCGTCGAGGTCACGGTGAACGGGGAGGTGGTTCCGGCCGAGTGATACGGGCCGCTCGGTTCACGAGCACTCCGTGCGTGGTTGCGACTACCGGGATACCGACCCCGGCGTCGCGACTGCCGCGACATGCGGGAGGAGACGGCTGACCGGGAGCCCGAGCAGAGCGGCCACCGACACGACAGCGAACGCCGTCCCGACCGCGCCTGTCGACACGGCGGCTGTCGCGGCCGCCGTCAGGGTCGCGCTCGCGACGGCAGTGCCCAGCGTGGTGCCGACCGCGAACGAAGTCTCCTCAAGTCCCGACGCCGTGCCAGCGTCTGCCTCGGAAACCTGGGCGAGACAGGCGATCTGGCCGGCGACGAACGCCATCCCCATGCCCGGGCCGAACAGGGCCATGCCCACCACGAGTACGGTCACGCCTTGCTCGCCTATCTGGGTCAGCAGTGTTCCCGCGGTGATCATGAGTGTCATACCGACCCCGCTCACCACGCGGATACCGAACCGGGACACCAGATTCTGTCCTATGGCCACTCCGGCGACAGACGTCACGGTCATCACCGCGGCGATCACGCCGAACGCCAGGGGTCCGGCGCCGAGGACCTGCTGACTGTACCGGGTCGACAACAACAGCAGGCCATCGACGCATAGCCCGGCGAGCAACACCACCGCATTGCCGGCCGCCACCCCGCGGATCCGCAGCAGTCGCGGCGGGATGACCGGGTCGTGGCTGCGGCGCTCGACGACGGCGAAGGCCGAACCCAAGAACACCGCCCCGATGGTGGCGGCGACGACCAACGGGTCCGATCATCCTGTGACGGGGCCGCGCAGGACCGCCAGAATGCCCGCGGCCAGAGCGCCGGACAAGGTGACCGCGGCCGCGATGTCGATCTCGCGGCGACCGGCGGGGCGGGGATCCGGTAGGACGCGCCCAGCCGCCACCAGCACGAGTACGCACACCGGGACATTCACCAAGAAGATCCACTGCCAACCGGCAATCGACGTCAGCAGTCCGCCGACCAGCAGGCCCGCGGTCGCACCGATCCCGCGGAGTCCGCCCCAGATGCCGATCGCCCGGTTGCGCTGCGGCCCCTCCGGATGCGCGGCCAGCAGTAGTGCGAGCGCTGATGGCGTCATCGCGGCCGCCGCCACACCTTGCACAACACGACCGACGACCAGCACAGGCGGGGTGGAGGCGAGGCCGCAGATCAGGGACGCGACAGCAAAGGCAGCTGTGGCGACAACGAAGGTTCGGCGGGCACCGACGACGTCGGCGACCCGGCCTGCCGAGAGCAGACACCCGCCGACTGCGACGCCGTAGGCGGTGATCACCCAGGCAGCGTCGTTGGCCTCGAATCCCAGTGCGGCTTCGATGCTCGGTAAGGCCGCGACGACACTGGTCGAATCGAGCACGGTCATGAGAAACGCTGCGCCGAGCACAGCGGTGACGACCCCGGGGCGCACGTCCGCGGTCATGACGAGACCTCCGACGACAACGCCGCCGGCAACCCGAGGACGTCGAACAGTGACGGGTCGATGAATGCGGTGACCGCGGCGATCCGGTCGTCGCGAACGGTCAGGACGTCGATGACATGGGCACGATACTGCCCGGCGGAGTCGTCCCAGCAGTAACAGGCGACGGCGCGTTGAGCGTTGAGGCTGGTCGGCAGGTGGCGCCACCGATGACGAAGGGGCCCGTCGGCGAGGAACCCGGCGATTGCCTGGTGCCCAGGGAAGCAGGCCGCGGAGGGCGGCATCGACCACTCGGCATCGTCGGTGAGCAGCGCCAGGATGTCCTCGACGCGCCCGCTCTCCAAGGCGTCGGTATAGCGGGCGACGAGGTCGCGGACGGCTTGGTCGCCGAGGGCGCGGATCGTCCGCTGTTGGGATAGTTCCCCGACACGCGAGGCGACGGTCCGCCGCGCATGTGCGAGTGCGCTGTCCACCGCTGTCGGCGTCGTGTCGAGCATGTCCGCGGTCTCACGGGCGTTGTAGCCCAGCACATCTCGCGCAGCAGCAGCACAGCACGCTGGCGCGGCGGGACGTGCTGGAGGGCTGCAGCGAACGCCAACTCGACGGCCTCACGAAGCTCGACACGCTCGGACGGCCACCATGCGGTCGGTAGCGGCCCGGGCCTCGACGCCTCCGACATCGGGTGGGCCGCCAGACCCTCCCCGGACGCCGTCGGCTCACGGTCGGCGAGGTTCACCGGGATGACCCGTGTCGAGCGTTGTTCCAACGCGGTCAGGCAGGTGTTGGTGGCGATCCGGTGCAGCCATCCCCCGAACGGGGCACGACCCGCATAGGTTCCGAGATGCCGCCACGCCCGTAGCAGGGTGTCCTGTACAGCGTCGTCGGCGTCGTGGCTCGAGCCGAGCATCGCGTAACAGTGGGTCTGCAGGGCGATGCGGTGTGGCTCGATGAGGCGGGTGAATGCGTCCGCGTCACCGGCGCGCGCCAAGTCGATATCGGCTCGGTCTCCGTCTCCCGGATTTGTTGTCTGCTCTTCGACGTCCATACACGGTATGACTCGGACACCGCCCGAAATCCATCACCGGCAGGTGGCGACGTTCAGCGCCGAGCCACGTAGTAGACGTTGATGAAGTCGTCCTCGATCGTCTTCAGGTCGATCTCGGTGAAGCCGGCATCGGCCAGCATGTCCGATGCCTGCTGCGTCCCCCACGCAGTGCCGAGACCGGATCCGCCGAGCGCGAGCGACACCGTCATGCAGTGCATTGTCGACACGGTGTAGAGGAACGGGGCCCACGGGATCTCCAGGTTGTCGTCGAGGTTGCTGGACGCGGCCATGTCCACCATCAAGAAGACGCCGTCGTCGGGATCGAGGTGGGCGGCGATCTCTGCGAGGACGCGAGCGGGCTCCGCCTGGTCGTGAATCGCGTCGAATGCGGTGATCGCGCCGAACGTCCCGGTATCCGTCAGGTCGGCGACGTCGCGTACCTCGAACCGCGCATTGGGTGTGGCGAGCTCGGTTGCCTCGGCCCGTGCGACCGCGATCGCTTCCGCCGAGAAGTCGAAACCGACGAACTCGCTGTTCGGGAACGCACGCGCGAGCAGATTCACCGCATGCCCCTGACCGCACCCGATGTCGGCGACCCGGATGCCCGACTCGAGGCGCTCGGTGAGGCCGTTCACCAGCGGGATGATCCGGTCGACGAGCCCCGCGTCGTGGATCTGGGCGCTCTGCTCGGCCATCACGGCATGGAACCGTTCGTACGACGAGTACGGAACACCTCCCCCGTGGGCGAAGCAGTCGACGATCTGATCTTCGACTTGCGCGAGAAGCGGGATGAACTGCATCTGTGACGCGAGATTGTCGGGGCCGGCCGCACGGGTGAGCACCGCCGCGTGCTCGGTCGGAAGACGATAGGTGTCCGTGTCGGGGTCGTGGCGGACGATGGCCGACGTCGTCATCGCGCCGAGCCATTCCCGCACATACCGTTCGTGCAGGCCGGCGGCGCGGGCGAGTTCCTCGCTGGTCGCAGCCGGTGTTGCCGCCAGGGCGTCGAACAAGCCGGTGCGGTGGCCGATGCTGATCATCAGGGCTGTCGATCCGGCACTCAGTGTGCCGAACAGCGTGCCGGCGAACTCCTGGACGCGTTCGGGATCCAGGGTGTCGGTGGTGGTCATCGTGTCCCTCCTTGGTCTGGATGTCGTATCACCGACGCTAAGGCGGGCAGGGTTCCGAGCACATCGGCCGAATTGTGTAGTGAACTCGTCGATGTGCAGTGGCGAACGTGTCAGAGCAAAGCTCGATCCCGCGCCCAGGCGACCGCAGCGGTTCGCGACGACACCCCGGTCTTGAGGTACACGTTCGCCAGATGCCGCGCGACAGTCCGTTCGCTGATGTTCAGCCTCGACGCGGCCTGTCGGTTGGTGCACCCGGTGGAGATCGCCGCCACGACCTCGACCTCTCGTTCGGACAGGGCTGCCGGCCGGGCGCGATGAGCGCGCAGACGCTGCAGATCATCGCGGGCGCCGAGATGCTCCAGCACGGCGATCGCCTCGTCGTACTCGCGGGCTGCGCCTTCGTGATCTCCGAGGGCGCCTGCGGCCTGAGCGAGGTCGAGGCGTACGTGGGCGACACGGTATGCCGAATCCATTCGCTGCCACAGGGCCAGAGCCCGCCGCAACACCCCGACCGCGTCCGCGGGACGTCGCCGCGCGAGGAGCACCGCCCCCTCCCACCGCAATGAATCGGCTTGCCAACCCGGGGTTCGATGGGCGTCGGTGACCCGGCGCAACTCGTCGACACAGCGCGTCGCGGTCGGGAGATCGTCGCAAGCGATGCCCACCTCGGCGCGTGCCGCAAGCAACGGTGCTCTCGCCAGCGGCGCCGCGGTACTCGCGAGGGCGGCATCCAGGCCTGTTGCGGCAGAACGTCGGTGGCCACGCCGCAGGTGCAGCAACGCCAGCCCCGGCTGCGGGTCGCGGCCGCGCGCGTGGGCACACGCGTAGGCCGTCTCCGCTGAGTCGAGGCTCCCCTGCTGGCGTCGGACCTCACCCAGTTGGTAATACGCTTCGGCGGTCGCCACCAGGTCCAGGTCCTCGAGTTCGTCGGCGGCGTTCTGCGCCTCGCTCGCTGCCCGATCCCATTCGCCGTGCACCTGCCTCAGCTGGACGCGGTGGACCCGACAGATTCCCGCGAAAACAGCTGCCGGTGCGCGGTTTTCACACCATCGCTCGGTCAGGCGGGTCCACGCATCCGCTCGCGGTAGGTCGGAGAGCTCAAAGCAGAGCTGCATCATCCGGCAGTACAGGTTGCCGGCCCACTCCGGGGCGACCTCGTCCGCCTCGACCGGGACCAGTGCTTCGTCGAGCAGTCGACACCCGTCGTCGGTGTGGCCCCGGCGGATCGCGACCACGCCCGCGATGAACAGAGCCAACGCCTGCAATGTCGGATCCTCGCGGGAATCGCCGAGGTCGAGAAGCTCGCGGGCGATTTCCTCTGCACCCGTGAGGTTCCCGGCGGCGGCCGCGACGTCTGCGTCGAGCGCGAGCAGGTACCCGCGCTCGGTCGCATCTGGCGTCTTCGCGAAGTGCCGTCGAGACCTCGCGATCCAGCCCGAGCCGACGCTCTCGCGTCCTCGCACGATCTCGGTGTACCCGATCTCCACAGCCACTCGCCCCGCAGCCGCCAGATCGCCGTCCCTCAGCAAGCGCCGATGCAACTCGGCGGCGGCGTCGACGTACTCGTCGGTGTGGTTGAGCCACCAGGACGCGCCGGCCAGTGCCTCCAGGTCCTCCGTGTCCAGGTGATCCGTGTCCAGATCCGACGAGCGGAAGCCGGTGCGCGCCTTCTCCCACTCGCGCCGTCGGTACGCGTCGCGAGCTGCGCGGAATGCGTCGTGTTGCGTCATGGCTTCCGCCCTCGACGCTACCGGGGTGCCGACCACGGGCGCCAGCATTCCGACCATCCCCCGCAGTTCACGCCATGGCGCGGCCGCCGGTGTTCGCTAGTCTCTGATGGTGTGGTTCGGTGCGCACCTGCCGCTGATCGGCCATGACCGGACGGAGTCCACGTCGCTGGAGCGCTTCGTCGATGCCGCGCGCGATCTCGGTTTCTCCGCGCTCGGTGCGAACGACCATGTGGTGTTCTCCGAGCCCTGGCTGGACGGAATGGTCGCATTGTCGAGCGTGGTCGAACGCAGTGCAGACCTGACGTTGGTGACGACGGTCGCCCTGCCCGTGATCCGCGGACCCGCGATGACCGCGAAAGCTGCCGTCGCACTCGACATCCTGTCCGAGGGACGGCTCGTCCTGGGCGTGGGTCCGGGCTCCTCCTCCGCCGACTACGCCTCGGCCGGAATCCCTTTCGACCAACGATGGCCACGGTTCGACGAATCGGTGCGGGTGCTGCGCAGAGCACTCACCGACCCACCGGGCCCACATGCCGGGCGCTTCTACGACGTGCCGGTCCTGGAGCCGGCGCCGGCACGGACGATCCCGATCTGGGTCGGCAGTTGGGGATCAGCGGCCGGACTGCGGCGGGCTGTCGCGCTCGGCGACGGTTGGCTGGCCTCGGCCTACAACACCAGTCCGCAGAAGATCGCGTCGGGACGTGACCGTATCCGAGACACGTTGCGCACCGCCGGACGAGACGACACCACGTTCCCGACCGTCATCGCGACGATGTGGACCTACATCACCGACTCCGCAGCGGAAGCGGCGGCACGCGTGGATGAACTGGCGCGGATGCTTCGTCGAGACCCGACCGTGCTCGGCGACCACCTCCTCATCGGACCGGCGGAAGTGTGCGCCGCCAGGCTGGCCCGCTACGCCGACGTGGGTGTCGCCGGTGTCTTCATCTGGCCCGTGGACGATCCCGTCGACCAACTGCGACACTTCGGCACGTCGGTGGCTCCGCTCGTCGGCTGAGGGGTTCGCGGCGACGCGCCGACATCACGCACCCGATGCTCGCCGTCCGTATCGCTGATACCGTGCGTGTACTGCGGTTTCATCCGTTTCCCGGAGTGGATCGTGCGGGTACGGCGTCGCCGCTGCAACCGGTCAGGTGGTGCAGAGAGGGTGCACGCGCGGGTTCTAGGGAAGGTGGCGCGTGTCGCTGACTGAGCGCATCGACAGATTCCAGACCCGCTATCCCAAGAGCGGCTACCCGCTCGCGGTGGCGTACAAGTTCTTCGACGATCAGGGCGGCTACCTCGCCGCCCTGATCACCTACTACGGGTTCGTGTCACTCTTTCCGCTCCTACTGGTGTTCACCTCTGTGCTCGGCTTCGTGCTGGAGGACAATCCCGATCTCCAGGAACGCATCGTCGACTCCGCCATGTCCCAGATCCCCGTCGTCGGTGACCAGCTGACCGGATCGGGACAACTCAGCGGCAGCGTGACCGCCGTGACGATCGGCCTGGTGAGTGCCATCTACGGCGCCCTGGGAGTCTCCGTGGCCATCCAGAACGCGATGAACGTCGTGTGGGCCGTCCCGCGCAACGAGCGACCGAATCCGATTCAGGTCCGGGTCAAAGGGGCCATGTTGCTGTCCACCGTGGGGATGGCGGTCATCGGCCTCACCGTGCTCAATGGTGTCACCGCAGCGATCGACCTCGGAGGCGAAGGACGAGTCCTCGCGATCGTCGGCTCGCTGGCGCTCTACAGCGCGGTGTTCGTCGTGGGTTTCCGTTTCGGCACCGCCCGCCCCCTGGGCATCTGGGACGTCTTGCCCGGCGCCTTGGCGGCAGCCATCGGCTGGCAGGTGTTGCAGACGTTCGGCAGCGTCTTCGTCCAGCGCGTGATCGCCAATGCCGGCGCCTCCTACGGTGTGTTTGCCGTTGTGCTGGGCCTGCTCGCTTTCCTCTACGTCGCGGCAGTGATGGTCGTGGTGTGCCTCGAGGCCAATGCGGTGCGGGTCGAGAACCTGTATCCGAGGTCGTTGCTGACGCCGTTCACCGACAACGTCGTGCTCATGCCGGGCGACGAGGCCGCGTACTCGGCTCAAGCACGAGCGCAGCGGCACAAGGGCTTTCAGGAGATCGACGTGACCTTCGACAACCCGGCAGGCAGTTCGCACGACCCGGAACTCGTCGGCGACGACAACGGCGACGACGAGACGTCACGAGAGTAGGACCACAGCCCCGTCTCCGGAGCCGGTGCTCAGGTGGCGACGGCCAGGTCGGGCAGTCCCAATGCGGCACGAACCGTGCGTACGACCCCGTTCTCCTCATTCGACGGCGCGAGATACCGGGCGGCCGCACGGATGGCCGGGTGGGCGTTCGCCACCGCATACGACCACTCGGCGGTGTCGAGCATCGCCAAGTCGTTGAGGTAATCGCCGAACACCATCGTCTGGGCGGGTGTGATCGCGAGTCGTTCCTGCACGGCGCGGACAGCGCCCGCCTTGTCGACGCCGGGCGCCATGACGTCGAGCCAGTTGCGGCCGGATACCACGACCTCCATGGCGCCACCGAGGGATGCGATGGCGGGGGCGGTGACGTCTTCGATGTTGCCGAAGTCGAAGACGGCGATCTTGACCAGTTCGCGATCCACGTGGGAGAGATCGTGCACGATCTGGTGCGAGTGATAGTAGGGCTGGAACTGCTCCAGAAAAGGTGGGTCGGCACGATCCACGAACGCGACATCGGGCGCGCACAACACGATTCCCACGTCCGACACACGGGTGGCAGCCAGCTCGCGCGCACGGCCGAGCACGGCCGCGACGGCTCGGTCGTCGATCGGGGTCACCCGTAGCGTCTCGTCGTCGCGGGCCACCACCGCGCCGTTCTCGGCGATCACGACCAGTCCGGGCACCGCATGGCCGAGCTGATCCAGAAGTGTCGCCGCCTGACGGCCACTTGCCGGGCTGAACACGATTCCGCGTTCCTCGAGTTCGTCGAGCAATGGCCACAGGGACTCCGGAATGCGTTTGCCGGGGTCGAGGAGCGTGCCGTCCATGTCACTGACGACGAGTCGCACGTCGGACGGCACTGGCGGCAGCGGGGTACTCATCGTCGACCATCATCCCAGATCGACGCCGGGACCGGGCGCGCGTGCTGTGCGATGCTGGGGCTGTGACGGAATCGGACGACATCGGTGGCGTGCGGCATGGCGTTGTTCACGGGTTCGAGGCGATCGTTGTGGAGACTCCGGCCGCCACCGCGGCGGTGTCGCTTTTCGCCGGGCAGATCCTGTCCTTCGTACCCGCCGGCCACGAGGAAGTGCTGTGGGTGTCTCCGCTCGTCGCGGCTCCACCGACCCCGATCCGCGGGGGAATACCCGTGTGCTGGCCTTACTTCGCACGCGAAGGCCAGAGCGACGACGTGCCGTCGCACGGGTATGCCCGCACCGCGCGATGGGCCCTGACCGGGTCCCGCGCAAGCGAGAACGGCGACACCCAGCTGGAACTCGTGCCCGAAGGCCTTGATCATCTCGACCTGACCGTCCACATGACGGTGCAGGTGGGCGCCACGCTGACCCAGGGACTGCACACCCACAATCCAACCCCCGATCCGATCACCATGACGGAGGCGTTCCACAACTACTTTCGGGTGTCCGACGTCGACGAGGTTCAGGTCGACGGACTCGACGGACTCGACTACATCGACAAGTTCGACGACATGGCAACCCGCACACAGCGCGGAAACTGGTCACTGCCAAAGGATTCCGGGCGTAGCGACCGCATCTACCCCGATGCCGGCGGTACCTACCGCATCGTCGACCCCGGACTGCGACGGAATGTCGAGGTGACCTCCCGCGGCGGGCGCAGCGCAGTGGTGTGGAATCCGGGAGAGGCAGCCGCGTCGGGGATGGCCGATGTGGGGTCGCATTGGCGGGACTTCGTCTGCGTGGAGGCCGCCAACGCCGGACCGAACCGAGTCGAGGTGCCTGCCGGTTCCGACCACTCACTGTGGCAGACGATCTCGGTGGCGCCACTCGGGTGACCGAATCCCGCGATTCGCGGCGACTCACCTCGCGCAGTGGACCCGAGGACGTAGCATGTCGCCGGTGAGCGAACACAGGATCTCCGTCGACATCGACGAAGCAGGCGTAGCGACTGTCACCCTCGACCGCGCGGAGAAACACAATGCACTGGACGGCGCGATGTTCGACGCGCTGCTGGACGTCACCGGCAGGCTCAAGACCGACGGTCGGATCCGGGCCGTCGTCGTCCACGGGGCGGGCAAGAGCTTCTGCTCCGGACTCGACATCTCGAGCCTCGGACAGGGTGGTGGCGCCGAGTCGCTCCTCGACCGTGAGGACGGACACCGCGCCAACCGGGCGCAGCGCGTGTCGGTGGACTGGGCGGCAGTCCCGGCACCGGTGATCGCCGCAATCACCGGCAACTGCTTCGGTGGCGGACTGCAGATCGCCCTCGGCGCCGACATCCGCTACGCGGCACCCGACGCCCGGCTGTCGATCATGGAGGTCAAGTGGGGGCTGGTGCCCGACATGGGTATCACCCAGACGCTCCCCCGTCTCGTCCCTGTGGACGTCGCGAAGGAACTGACGTTCACCGGCCGCATCGTGAGTGGTCAGGAAGCGCAGGCGTTGGGACTCGTCACCCGCGCAGTCGAGGATCCTCTCGCCGCAGCACTGGAACTCGCGCGCGAGATCGCCCGCAAATCACCACACGCCGTCCGCGCCGCCAAGCGCCTCTACGACGAGACCTGGACGGGTGCGGACGCGTCCACGGCGTTGATGCTCGAGAGCGAACTGCAGGTCGGGCTGATGGGTTCGGCAAACCAACTCGAGGCCGTCCACGCGGGACTTGCCAAGCGGGAGCCGCGGTTCGCCGATCCCGAGTGACCCCGGGCCGGCACGGAAGAGATCCGTTGCCGACTCGGGGACGCGCTCAGCGCGCGGCGAAGGTCGCCACGCCGGGCAGCGACGGCTGGCCCGCATTCGGGTATGCCGCCGACCCGGTCACCTGAATCGTGGCCACAACCTGGCCGGCGCCGGTGTTCGCGGTGGCGACGACCGGTGTCGGGTTCAGGTAGTAGGGGCAGGGCTTGACCATCACGGCGCCCGACTGACCGGTGGTGACGTTGAGGTAGCTGATGCGCACCAACGAACCGGCAGCGCTGCTACTGCAGATCGACCGAGGTGCCGGCGCCGAGAAAGCAGTCAGGCCGGGCCGGTTGGTCGGCGCCGCGACGACGTTCGCGAAGTAGGGGCCGGGTACCACGAGTCCGCTGGTCGCCAGGGCTGTCGCGGGAATCTGAAAGACGGTGTGCGGTGGAGCCGCCTGGGCAGTCCCGGCCCCGACGGTCGCCGACGCTGCAGCGGCGGCCAATCCGAGTGATACAGCGCATCGTTTGAGGGCCTTGCGCATGGTGCTCCGATCTCATGTGGAGGGATGTCGGTGTCGTTCACATGTTGATAGATACATACCGCAGGGTGTGCTCTGCGTTACACATTTCGGTGAGTTGTCCGGTGAACGGGGGACGACGTCGATCGGCAGCACATCCCCTCGGACAGCTGCGGGGGGGGGGCCCCCCACCGGTGACACCCATCGGTGTCACCGCCCCGCAGGAGTCAGTCAGAACGATGCGTCGTCGGCATAGCCGGTGTCGGTCGGCCCTCCGGGGGCCTCGAGATTGTCCGGTCCACCGTAGACATAACTGATCTCGTCGGTGGTGCCGTCCCCGTCGTGGTCGGTCAGAACGGTGTCGGGAATGGTGTCCCCGTCGACGTCGAGGACCGTGGAGTCCAGGGTGCCGTCGTTGTCGGTGTCGATGAGAACCTCATCGGGGGTGCCGTCGAGGTCGACATCGGTGCTGACGCTGGTCACCTCGCCCTCTGCGTCCAGGGTCGCCACGCGGTGCAGGTCGCCGTCCTCGGTGTATTGGGCTGCGAGATCAGGGATCCCGTCGTCGTCGGTGTCGACCTCGGCGATCACCGTGCCGTTGTCGCCCGCGTACATCGCGGTCTCGAAGGTGCCGTTGTGGTCGGTGTCCGCCTCCACCAGGATGGCGTTGCCGTCGCTGTCGAGATATGCGGTGATCGGGGTGCCGTCCACGTCGCCGCGCGCAACATCGGCGTCGCCGTCACGATCGACGTCGACGGTCGAGTCGATCGTCACATCGCCCTCGGCGGCAGGGGCTCCGGGACCCGCGGGGTCGGTCGACTCGGGTCGGGCCGCACCGGCTGCCGCGGCCGGCTCACCGGGCGCGGCATCGGTGGTGCGCTCGTCGGTGTTCGGCGCGTGCGCCGATGCAGGCGGCGCCGACTCGGACTCGGTCGACAGTCCGGACTCTGGCGACGGTGCGGACTCGGCGGTCGGTGTCGGCGAGGACTCGGGCTCGGACTCTGGCGACGGTGCACTTTCCGGTCCGGGGGCACTGGCCTCCTCCGGCGCCGGCGCCGGCGCAGGATTTGCGCCCGGCCCGGTGACCGTGCCGTCGGGGCTGACCGTGACCGGTCCGTCGGGACCGCCCTCGACGGTCACCGAGCCGTCGTCGGCGACATGGCCGGTGTACTCGTTGCCGTGCTCATCGCGCATGTGCACGGTGTCCGGCTGCCCGTCGCCGTCGCTGTCGGTGACGGCTTCGGTGGTCAGGTCGGGGCTGGTGGGATCAGACATCGGGTCGGCCTTTCAGTTCGGTCCACGGACTATCCATCGGTGGCTCATTGCGCTGTCGGAGGTAGGACGGCCGGTGCGGGCCGGAATGTTCCCGCAATCCACAGATGAGTCCGAGTGAGAAACGGGCGGGCATCTGCCGGTTACTCGAGGCGTGTATTACCCTGCACAGCGACACAAGCATCGTGAATGTGCCCGGTCGGGGAACTTTCACGCGTTCCGCTGCAACCAATCTCTGACCAGGGAACGTCTGCCGCGGAAGCACACCAGGGGGTGCACGCGCCGCTGCGTGCAGTGAGAGGGAAACACAGCCATGTCTCGATCCGTCTTGTCTCTTTCGGCTCTTCGCGTCCTCGGAGTCGTGGTCGCCGCGACTGCCGTGGCGACCGGATGTACCACCAACGGCAGTCCCCAGCCCAGTCCGTCGGCGGCCGGTGAGGCGCAGGCAGCGGTCGATCTGGCCGCGTTGGACACCGGCAGCTACCCGACCGAACCGCGAGAACCGTTCGGCCGTGCCACCGACGCCGAGATCGTTCAGGTCGAGGCCCAACGAATGGCCCAGTTCATCGTGGTGCCGTTCGAGGTGGACGGGGACCTCACCAACCAGAAGATGCCCACCCAGACCATCGCCTCGCGCAAGAACCTCACGATGATCCTCGGTCCGGAGGCCGTCGACGTGCCCGCCA
This sequence comes from Gordonia prachuapensis, assembly GCF_036350515.1. Taxonomy (NCBI): domain Bacteria; kingdom Bacillati; phylum Actinomycetota; class Actinomycetes; order Mycobacteriales; family Gordoniaceae; genus Gordonia; species Gordonia prachuapensis. The sequence goes on from NZ_JAZDUE010000018.1 coordinate 57,704, forward strand.
ACGAGTTCTTGCTCGGTGGCTACACGACGACCGCCTCCACACCGGATTCCCACCTTCGCGCGGGCACCGCACGCAGTCTCAACAACATGGTGGTGCGCTATGCGGACGCGAATCACGCGCGTGCCGCCGCCCGCCAGATGGCCGATGCGCTCGCCACCCGTGACAAGACGGAGCTGACCGGGCTGCCCGGTGAGCCGACAGCGATCGTGAAGCGATCCAGTATCGGCGGCAACGAGCAGATGCTCGCGTTCACGCCGCACAACTCGTACGTCCTGTACCAGTGGGTGGAGACCACTCCCGAACAGCAAGATCTTCTCGACCCGACGCTGCGCACGGCGTTGGGCCTCCAACGTGCCTTGATCGACCAGTTCCCCGCCACGCCGACCAAGGCCGAGGCTGCCGAACGTGGGATCACCGACTCCGTCCGACCGTACGTCGACCAGGACCGCGTGTTGATCTACGCACTGCCGATGACCGACGAGGAGCTCGAGACCGGCGGCACCTTCGGCCCCGGTCACCAGCTGCGCGCGGTGTACGGTCCGCGGGGACGGGCCCACACGAGTACCGACCCGAAGACCACGTTCACGGTGCTCACCGAGACCGGGTCTACCGCCAACGCCGTCGAACGGTCGATCGTGTATCGCGCCGCCACCCCGGACGGGGCGACAGCCATCATGGAAGCCGACGGCGGAGCCGGGGATGCCAGTACTCCCATCGACCCACCGCCCGGACTCCCCGCCGCTGCATGCACCAAGAGCATCGGCCAAGGCACCTTGTACTCCTGCCACGTGCAGGAGGGCCGCTACGTCGGATACGTGCGGTCGGACGACGTCACCGATGCCTACCAGCAGATCTCGGCACAGTACGTCATCCTGACCAAGGCCGATCAGAACGCTTGATGACAGTGCCGGGAGTCGGCGCGGGTGACACCGTCGGCTAACGCCGGGGGGTGGAGTCCCGTGACGGCGGGGCCGAGCCACCCCGGGGTTCACCACTCACCAGACGGATGATCTCGTCGCGGTCCGCTGCCGAAGGCAGTCCCATCCCCGGTGTGTAGCCGTACACCTCGTGCAACGGGGTCGCCGTCGACCTGCCCGACAGAATGTCGATCGAGTCGGTGGAGATCAGGCCGGGGTGCTCCACACCGCACGCCTGCGCCACCTTCAGCAGATCTCGGCGCAGGGTCTTGATGTAGTTGGCTGCCCGTTCGGCCTTGACCTCGGGTACCAATCCCCGTGCGAGCCAATTGTTCTGTGTGGCGACCCCGGTGGGGCACGTGTCGGTGTGGCATTTCTGGGCTTGGATACATCCGATGGCCAGCATCGCCTCACGGGCGACATTGATCATGTCGCAGCCGAGGGCGAAGGCGACGACCGCATTGTCCGGCAGTCCGAGTTTGCCGCCGCCGATGAAGGTGACCTGCTCGTGCAGGTCGCGCTCGGCGAAGATCCGATAGACCTGGGTGAATCCGAGCAGCAGCGGCAACGACACCGTGTCGGTGAAGATCAGCGGTGCCGCCCCGGTTCCCCCTTCCCCACCGTCGATCGTGACGAAGTCCGGGCCACGTCCGGTTGTCTTCATGAGATCGGTCAGCTCGTACCAGAAGTCGAGATCTCCCACGGCAGCCTTGATTCCCACCGGCAGTCCGGTCTCGGCGGCGAGCAGTTCGATCCAGTCGAGAAGACCGTCGGTGTCGGTGAACTCGGCGTGCCGCGACGGACTGACACAGTCCTGACCTTGGGGCACTCCCCGTGCGGCAGCGATCTCCGCAGAGACCTTGGCGGCGGGCAGTAGTCCGCCGAGGCTCGGTTTGGCGCCCTGACTGAGTTTGATCTCCAGAGCGCGCACCGGCGCGTGGCCGACCACCTCTTTGAGAGCGGGGAGGCTGAACCGTCCCTGGGTGTCTCGGCAACCGAAGTAGGCGGTGCCGATCTGGAAGATCAGCTCGCCGCCGTGGCGGTGATAGCGCGAGATGCCACCCTCACCCGCATTGTGCAGACAGTCGGCCAGCGCGGCGCCCCGGTTGAGCGCCTCGACCGCGTTTCCCGACAGCGAACCGAAGCTCATCGCGGAGATGTTGACAACCGACGCCGGCCGGAAGGCATCCCGCCGATCGCGCGCCGCCCCGATGACCTTGGCGCTCGGCAGGTCGACATCGTGGCCGGCGCTCGGCGTCGATGCCGGCACCGCACGACTGAAGGTTCGGTGCTTGATCACCGGATACCCGGTGGTGAACTCCAGGTCGTTGTCGGTGCCGAATCCGAAGTAGTTGTTCTCCTTCTTCGCTGACGCATAGATCCATCGGCGTTGGTCCCGCGTGAAGGGTCGTTCCTCGTCGTTGGCGGCGACGATGTACTGGCGCAACTCCGGACCGACCGATTCGAGCCAGTACCTCGCGTGACCGACCAGCGGGAAGTTGCGCAGCAGGGCGTGGCGACGCTGCGTGAGGTCGCGGACCACGACCGCAGCAGCGGCGGTGGCGGCTCCGACAGCGACGGCAGAAACCGACCGGCTCATGCATGACGGATTGCCCGCGGACCGCGGTTCGAAACGTCCACCGAGAAGGTCAGCGCTCGCCGCCGGGGGTCGCGCTCGCAGCGAGTTCGCTCAACCGGGCGAGACCTGGTTGCGCGACTTCCGAAAGGCGTTGCTGCGCCGCCCGCACCGCGGGGCTGTCGCGGAGCGTGGGTCCGATCCGCGCAGGGTTGAGCGCACAGGCGTTCGCCCAGGCCGCGATATCGGGTTCGGCGCCGAACGTCCGGGTCGCGTGGGCACTACGCGCCTGCATGTGCAGCCAGTCGCGAGGTGTGTCCGACAGCCGGTTGGGCGGGCAGAGGCGATTGCGTTCACGGTCGTCGTCGCGGGTGGCTTCCACATATCCGGCCAGCGCTGCATTGAAGCAGGGAAAGCCCGCCCGGATGGTCTGCAGGCGGATGGGCCCGTCGCCCCAGATCGGCACGAGCGGTGGGTAGCGCAGCCCGGATGCGGCGCAGTGGACGACAAGCGCTCCCGGCGGTAGGGCGACCCTCCCCCGTTGCAGGACGATCTCGCGGCGGTCGATCCGTTCGATGTGGCCCAGGCGGACAACTCGGTCGATCGTCCGGAGATGTTCGAGTTCCCAAGCGCCGAGGGTCGGTGCCTTCGCCATCGTCGGGAGCGCGGCCGGGTCGATCCGCATCATCACCCCGGACTCCTCGAGGGATTCGAACACGTCATCGACGGTTCCGGCCTGTGCGGCCGATGCCATCGTGTCGGTGGCGAGCTGAAGGGCCACCAGCGGATCAGGTTGTACCACAGCCCGATTCAACATCCAGGGTTCGCGTGGCCGAACCCAGAGGATGCGGTCGGGGTGCACGTCGCGGGCCAGCAGCCAGATGATCGCGTCGGTGGCGGTCTTTCCGGCACCGACGATGACGAAATGGTCGGGTGCCTCACGCAGTGATGCGAGTTCGTGCACCGGAATCACCGGGACCTCGTCGGCGACCGCGAACGGAGCCGGGGTCGTCGCGGGGATGGTCGGCGACAGGTAGGTGGCGTCGACGACGTTGCGTCTCACCGTGACCGGTCGGATCCTACCGGACACCCGCGATTCAACCAGGTGGTTCTCGCCGTCGAACCGGTACTCGCTGGTGCCCAGAAAGGTGACACGTCCGGAGCCCACGAAGCGGCGCCAGAGGATGTCGTCGAAGTAGGCCGCGATCTCGGGCCGGCGAGCGCGCTCCCCGAATCCTTGCTCGGGACCGGTTCGCTGAACGGTCCCGTCGCCGAGCACCGTCGAGCCGACGCCGTAGAACACCGACGCCTGGTGTAGTTGGACGAATGGATACGCATCCAGCCAGTGACCACCCGCGGTTGGCCGACGGTCCACGAGCGTCACGTGGACGTCGGCGTGGTCGATCAGGGTGTCGGTGAATGCCATGCCCATCGCGCCCGCGCCCACGACGAGATAGTCGGTGGTCAGCGGGTCGGACGCCATGATTCGCTCTTCTGTCGAAAGAGCGGATGACATGGGTCGAATGGTATCCGCACCTCGCGCGCGTTGGGCCGCACTTGACCTTGTCATCGTGACAAGCTGTTCCATGGTCGGTGAGGAGGTGATCGTCATGACCGACAACGATCACAACAGGACACTGATCGATGCCCTCGGGGCCGACGATGCGTCGCAGCGGCTGCGGGCCGCGCTCGCCGCGGGAACCGCCGCGGACGAGCGGCTTGTCCCGGTGCTCATCGAGAGGTGTGGCACGGAACCGGATTTCTTCGTGCGCGACATGTTGACCTGGGCGTTGTGCCGGGCGTCTGCCGACATCACCGTGCCTGCCCTGCTCACCGAGCTGGAGTCGGCCCAGCCACAGGCCCGCAGCCAGGCGCTGCACACGCTGTCCAAGATCGGGGAACGACGAGCGTTCTCGCGCGTGGCGATGTCGATCCATGACCCCGACGACGATGTGGCACGTGCCGCATGGCGTGCTGCGGTGGCTCTCGTCGATCCCGCCGACGCATCGGATCTGGCGGCCGACCTCGCCGCGGAGTTCGGCCGCGGTGATGCGCAGGTGCAGCTCAGTCTGGCACGCGCGATGGTCGAGCTCGGTGAGTCGGCCCATCCGGTGGTGGACGCATATGTGCGCCACGCGGATCCCCGGGTCCGGGCACACGCGGCTGCCACCGAGAGGTTGTTGGGCGATCCGGATGCCGCGTTCGATCTCTCGGTCGAGATGGCGCGTCGTGCCTCGGTCGGTGTCGATGTGTGAGTGCGGCCGATGCTGATCGGTGAGGTGGCCCGACGGTGCGGCGTCAGTGCCCGCATGCTGCGGCACTACGACCGGCTCGGGTTGGTGACGCCCACCGGCCGGACATCCGGCGGATACCGGGAATATTCGGCGGACGACGTTCGGAGGCTCTTCCATGTGGAGAGTCTCCGAACGCTCGGGCTGTCCCTCGAGGAGGTCGCCGAAGCCCTCGCGCAACCACAGTTCTCGCCCGATGCGCTGGTGACCGAGGTGATCCGGCGGACGCGTGAGCGCATTGCATCCGAGCAGGAGCTGCTGCGCCGTCTCGAGTGGGTGGAGCATGCCGCGCCGGCGGACTGGACCGACGTCGTCCGGGTGGTCACGCAGGCCCGCGCGTTGGAATCCGAGTCGGGAGCGCGCCGGCAACAGGCGGTGCTCTCCCCGACCAGTGGCACCAGCCCGGCGATCGAGGAACTCGTGAGAGCGGTGCTGTCGGAGGATGATCCGAATGTCGCCGGCGCCTTGCGCTGGGCGATCACACGGGCCGGAGGTCAGGGATTGTCGGGTCTCGCACGGGGGCTCGTCGACGACGACGTCGCGATCCGCCGTCGCGCGCTTGCCGCGATCGTCGCCGTCGACCATCCGGATGTGGTGGCGCTGCTGCGGCGAGCGCTCGATGACCCCGATGACGAGGTGAGTGACCGATCGGCGGTGGCACTCGCGCACACCGCTGAGGTGGACGCGATCACCCGGCTGGTGGCGATGGTGGTCGACGGGCGCCGCGACGTCGAGGCCGCCGAGGCCCTCGGCCGGTTGGCCGAGCAGACCTCGGCGGACATCGTCGCGACGCTGCAGGAGCAGTACGACATGACCCCTGATCCCGCAGCACGACTACGCATCACCCAGGCGCTCGCCGAGATCCCGGTCCCGCGGGCCGACCCCATGCTGAGCCGGCTGCTCGCGGACACCGACCCGACTGTGGCCGCGACGGCCGGGGTCATCCTCGACGGGCGACCAACGTCGACCTGACGCGTCGTGCGCGGGTCAACGGGCCACCAGCCCGTCGATCTGGTTGATCGATTCGGACGCACCTTCCTCGACGCCCATCTCCAGCACCTTCTGCAGACCTTCGGCGGTCTCGTAGATGCTCACATAGGTCGCGATCGTGCGGCCGCCTTCCTCGCGGAAGCTGTAGGTGTTTGTTGACACCGGTAGCGACTCAACAGGTTTGAAGTCCTCGTCGGCGAAACCGTCACGGAAGGTGAACTCGTTCGGCTCGTCGACGGTGTCCACCTCCCAGTATCCGGCGTACTTCTCTCCCTCGGGTCCGGTCATGTAGTAGGTGACCCGGCCGCCGGGCTTGAGGCTGTGTTCGACCACGGTCGCGGGAAACGTCGGCGGGCCCCAGACCTTCTCGAGCTGGCGCGGATCCGCGTACACCTGCCAGATCCGGTCGACCGGGGCGGCGAACTCGGCGGCGATGGTGATGGTGCGGGCGTCGATGTCGTGGGAAACATTGGTGACAGGCATGGCTCAGTCCTCTGGTGACGGTTCGGTTGCTATAAGTTCGTCGATACGTGCGATGCGGCCGCGCCAGACCTGCTCGAACTCCGCCAGCAGATCCGATACCGCTTGCACCGCGGCCACGTCGCCCGAGGCCAACTGCTCACGGCCACTACGCCTCTTGATCAGCAGGCCGGCTCGTTCGAGCACGGCGACGTGCTTCTGCACCGCGGCAAAGCTCATCTCGTACTTCGCCGCGAGCACCGAGACCGAATGCTCACCGGCAAGCACACGACGCAGGATGTCGCGCCGCGTGCGGTCGGAGAGCGCGTGGAAGAGGGCGTCTGCTCTGTCCTCGTCCGCGTCGGCCACACCTTAAACATACAACCAATCGGTTGTATGTCAATACTTTCGTGTCGGTGGAGCGAAAAACGTCTGCCGGGCCGGAGGACGAATCCTCTGGCCCGGCAGACGGTGTGGTGTCAGGACCCCGGTATGCGGGGAGTTTTCCGAACGTCAGGACATGGCAGCCTGTGCCCCGCGGTCCGACCAGTTGGAGCTGCTCTCGATCGCGCCGATGATGCGGGGACGGAGTTCGGCGGCCTGGATCACCGCATCCACCGAGCCGACCTCGACCGCACGCCGGATGCTGTGCACCGAGTCGAACTCGGCGGCGATCTCACTGATCTTCTCGGCGCGGACGGACTGGCGGACGTCGGCCAGCTCGGCATTGAGCGCAGACCGGTCGGTGCCCGAGGCCCCCGCGGCGCGGGTCTCCAGTTCCCGGACCCTTGGGTCTCCGCCCACGCGCTTGGCGACCTCACCGGCGAAGACGACCGCCGCGGCCGGTGCACCACCGAGCACGGAGGCGAACGATCCGTCGATCGCGAGCACCGTCATGTTGGGGTTCAGCGCCTTGGAGAACACCACGAACGCCCCGCCGTGGTAGCGAGAGATCACGCAGAACACGATGGGCCCGCGGAAGTTGACGATGGCGCGGCCGATCTCCGCGCCGTACTCCAACTGCAGTTTGCGCATCGATTCGGGTGAACCGTCGAACCCGGACAGGTTCGCGAGCACCACCAGCGGGCGGTTGCCGCTGGCCACGTTGATCGCGCGCGCCGCCTTCTTCGACGACTGCGGGAAAAGCGTTCCCGCGGTGTAGGTGTCCGGACCGTCTGTCGGCTTGTAGCCACGACGCGCGACCTCGCGCGACTCGATACCCAGCAGGCAGACCGGGATACCGCCGAGATGGACGTCGCAGACGACGGCCGTCTCCGCGTCGGCCATGCCTGCCCACCGCTCGAGCACCGTGTGGTCCTGGTCGGCCAGCGCACGCATCACCGTGCGGATGTCGAAGGGCTTCTTTCGATCCGGGTTGCTCGCCGAGGAGAAGATGTCGCCCACGGTGCTGAAGTCGCTGCCCGCCAACACGTGCGGGAAATCGGAGACGTCTCGGTCGGAGGGATCGCTGGTCGCGGCCCGACGCGGGGACTGCTCCCCCGGCGCCACATACGTGTGGTCGTAGTGCGACATCAGGACATCACGCGCCGCGCCGAGATTCGGTGCCCAGTACTGCGCTTGGCCGTTGGGGCCCATCACGCGGTCGTAGCCGCCGATGCCGAAGTTGTCCTCGGCGGACACTCCGCCGGAGAAGTCCAGCGACTGCTTACCGGTCAGAACCATCGCGGAATCGGGCGTCATCACGAGGATGCCCTTGGTGTGCATCAGCATCGTTGCCTCGGCGTTCCAGTACGGCTGCGCGCCGACGTTGATGCCGGCCACGACGATGTTGATCTCACCACCTGCCTGCGTGTACTCGACCACGCGTTTCAGTGCCCTGGCCACCCAGTCCATGTTCTCCGTACCGGAGTCCATCGAGATCCGGGCACCCGACGAGAGCGCGTACCACTCGAGCGGCACCTGCATCTGCTCGGCGAGGTCGAGGGCGGCGATCACCCGCGCGCACTCGGGTTCCGACAGCGCACCGAGGGACTTGGTCGGGTCACCGAGCAGCACGACCCGCGTCAGGCCTTCCGGGTACTTCTCGGTCGGAGTGGTCACCACGCCGGCGACCATCGCCGCCGTGTTGCGGCCACGGGCTCGGTTCACCGGCACCAGACGCTGTTCCGCGTCGAGGTCGTACTCGGAGAACTCGCCGAGTAGCGCGGCCAGCTCGTACGGGTACACGGTGTTGCGGCGGGCGGCGCGGAGCACCTTCTGCCGGTACTCGTCGACGGGTTCGATGGGCTCGTCGGACGGTTCGCCCACGGCGACGTCGAAGCCGCCCGTGGCGTTGACCGAGAAGCGCACCGCGACCTTGGTCAGCTCGCGGCTGCCGGGTTCGCGTCGCCGCGCGATGAGCAGGACCTCCTCGAGGCCCACGCCGGTCGCTGCGCCCCGGAAGTAGTCGGCGATGGTGTTGAGGTCGTCGTCGAGGGCATCGATCGGTGGCCACACGTACATGACGATGCGGTTGGTCGACGACGTCCGGTTCGAGCTGCGCTGCGCGCGACGGATCGAATCGACACACGACGCCAGCGTTGTCTCCGCGGTCGGCAGGGTGAGCAGCCGGCCGTCGTGCTCACGCATCGCGCTGAGGTCGCGGACCTGTGCGAACGCGATGAGCCGCTCGTCGGACGGATTCTCCTTGGCGACACAACGGAAGAGGTAGACCTCCTCGTCGTCGGACGACGGCAGCTGGGTGAGGTCGAACTTGCGCAGTCGTTCCATCTGCATGCGCTGGGCGATGTAGGGATGCAATCCGCGGATCAGACGTTCCTCGGACATACCCGTCGCCGACGGTCGGAACGTGAAGTGATTGTGCATGCGCGCGTCACCGCTGCCGGCAACGGTCACGGTGATCCGGTGCACCTGTCCGGGCATCGACGTCGCGGTGATGATCTCGTGCAGTTTGCCGGCCATCGCATCGAAGTCCGCGGGCTGCTGCTCCCAGCTGAGGTAGATGTCCGCATCCACCGATGCGGTCTCCTGCGCGAGTTCGGCGAGTCCGCCCATGGTTGCGGGCAGATCGTCGAAGCTCACCGCGGCCGACACCAGGTTCGCGCCGCTGCGTTCGGCGACGACGAAGCTCGCGCCGCCGGCGGGCTGGATGCGGATGTCGCTGAGCCCCTTGTTCCCGTAGTAGCGGCGGGTCAGCACCTCCAGCATCACCGAGTTGTCGAGGTTGCCGCGCACGATGCGTTGACCGAGCAGACGCACCAGCGGTTCGGTACTGCGGACCATCTCCGCGATCCGGTCGGAACGGTCGGACGCGTCGGGAGTCTCGTCGAGGTAGCGCAGCTGCTTGCGAACGTTGTTGTAGACGCGGGCGCGGTCACGCCGCAACAGGGGCTGGCCGTACCAGGCGTAGATGACGCCGCGTGCGAGGTCGGCGATGGCCGGGAAACGGACCTGGGTCGCGGCCACCAGGCGGTCGAGGGAGCTGCCGACGATGTCGCGCAGCTCCTCCCGCGGTGTCGGCTCGCGCAACCACTCGCGCAGCAGCGTGCTGATCACGCTGACCGAGTCGACCGGATTCTGCAGGGCCAAGAAGATCCGGAAGACGGCCGCTTCCAGCTCGGGGCTGCGGTCCAGGTCGGCAACGCCGTAGTGGCCGAGCGCACGACCCAGCTGCGTGTGGAAGGTCTCGGGAAGACCGTCCCGCTCGACATCGAGGCTCTGCAGGTACGTGTGGAAGTTCTCGCGGGCACTGTGCACGTGCTCGACCCCGAGGACCTCCCCCGACGGCCGGTTCTGGCTGAGCTCGGCGATGTCGGCGAACACGGTGATCAATTCCAGCTCGTCGGCGAGCGGTCGGCGTCCACTCTCGAGAGCGGCGTGCCGCACGGCGAGGTAGTCGTCGAGCAGGCGGGTGCGGTCGTGCAGATCCACGTCATAGCCCAGGAGTTGGCTGCGCAGATCCTCCTGGGTCCGGGTGGTGCGCTCGTGCGCCTCCACATCGGTCCGCTCGGCAGGCAACTCGAGGTCGACGGTCTCCGCCACCTCCTCGGTGGCGTCGGCGTCCGCGTCGTCGGCGAGGGGTTCCAGCCGCAACAACGGTGCACCCGTCTCGACCTGCGTGCCGACCGATACCGAGCACTCCTTCAGACGAGAGCGGACCGGGGCTCGCAGCACCGTCTCCATCTTCATGCTCTCCAGGACGAGGACGGGTGCTCCGGCCTCGACCTCGGCGCCCACCTCGAGCGGTGTCGCGACGACCAGCGCGGGTGCCGGCGACCGCAGCACGCCGCCTTCGTCGCGGCTCACGCGATGCGTCACGCCGTCGACGTCGACGAGGTGGATCGGCCCGTGGGTGTCGGTGACCAGGCGGTAGCGGACGTGGTTGACCACCATCTGCGCGCTGTGGGTGTCGAACCGTTCGAGGTCGACGTCGGCGGTGTGGGTCTCGGCACCGGCTTCGATGGCTACGCGGAAGCGGTGCGCGCCGATACGGGCCACGCGGACCCGGTAGCCCGCACCGCGGAGCTTGAGATCGAGTGGGCGGCCACTCTGGTGCTGGACCTGCGGGCGACCACCGGATGCGGTGGACAGCAGCCGCTGCCGTTCGACGTGCTCCTCTTCCTCGTAGGCGTCGATGGCGGCGGCGGCCAGGGCGATCGCGGAATGCCGATTGGCGACGAGACCACCCTCGGCGCGGACGCGGTCGATCCAGCCGGTGTCGGCGCTGCCGTCGATGACCTCGGGCCTGCTCAGCAGTTCCAGGACGAAGCTCTTGTTGGTGGCGCCGCCGGCGATGATCACCCGCGTCTCACGCATCGCGCGGCGCAGTCGGCCGAGTGCCTCGTCGCGGTCGCGGCCGTAGGCGATGATCTTGGCGATCATCGAATCGAAGTCGGCCGGGATGGTGTCGCCCTCGCTGACACCCGTGTCGACCCGGATGCCGGGTCCGGCGGGCAGTTCCAGGAGCGCGATTCGGCCCGGTGCCGGGGCGAAGTCGCGGTCGGGGTCCTCGGCGTTGAGGCGGGCCTCGATGGCGTGGCCACGTTCCTGTGGCGGCTCACCTTCGAGTCGGCCGCCGGCTGCGACGTGCAGCTGCGCGCGTACCAGGTCGAATCCGGTCGTGGTCTCGGTGATGGGGTGCTCGACCTGCAGGCGGGTGTTGACCTCGAGGAAGGCCAAGAGGTTTTCACCGGGGTGGTACAGGAACTCCACGGTGGCCGCGCCCCGGTAACCCACCGCGACGGCAAGACGTTCGGCAGATGCCTTCAGGTTGGCGACCTGATCGGCCGGAAGAACCGGCGACGCCGACTCTTCGATGATCTTCTGGTTGCGGCGCTGCACCGAGCAATCGCGCACACCCAATGCCCACGCGGTGCCCTGACCGTCGGCGATCACCTGCACCTCGACGTGACGTGCCCCCGTGACCAGACGTTCCAGGAAGACCACGCCGCTGCCGAAGGCGCGCTCGGCCTCGTCGCGCGTGCGGGTGTAGGCGTCGCGCAGATCGGCGTCGCTCGCGACCTTCCGGATACCTCGACCACCACCGCCTGCGGTCGCCTTGAGCATCAGCGGGTAGCCGATCTCGGCCGCCGCGGCCACGGCCTCGTCGAGGGTGTCGACCCCGCCGCGGCTCCACGCGGCCACCGGGACCCCGACCTCCTCGGCGATCAGTTTCGCGCCGATCTTGTCACCGAGTTTGCGCATGGCCTCCGGCGACGGACCCACGAAGGTGACGCCGATGCGTTCACAGAGTTCGGCGAACAGCGGATCCTCGGCGACGAAGCCCCACCCCACCCAGGCGGCCTCGGCGCCGGTCTCGAGCAGTGCGCGCTCGAGGACCTTGAGGTTCAGGTAGGGACGGGACGCGGCCGGCCCCAGGTCGTAGGTGATGTCGGCCGCGCGGACGAACGTGGCGTTACGGTCGACGTCGGTGTGCAGCGCGATCACCTCGATCGGCCGTCCCGTCTCGGCGGACAGGTCCCGGACGGCGTGGATGAGTCGCATCGCGGACTCGCCTCGGTTCACGATGGCAATGCGTGTGAACATCACCGACTCCCTTCTCGTTGTCATGCTCGCCGGTGGGCGCATAGAGGTCGACTCGCATGATTGTTGCGAATCGATTCCCTACGCGCGAGTACGGTCGCGCTACTGGCGCGTAAGAGATATTTCCCACAGTGCACCCCGGAATCGCGCCGTCGCGGGATATCGGCCGGAGTCCGCGCCTTCTCCCAGATCGGTCTCGGCGGGTTCGACCCATGGGAAGACGACCCATAAGCTTGAGCCTATGAATGGGACGAGTACACCGCTGCCCGGGTGCGACAACCCGAACTGCACGTGCGGGGAGAACTGCACGTGCGGCGCGAATTGCACCTGCGGTTCTGAGGACAAGTAGCCGGAGCCGGCCGGCCCGGGGCGTGCCGGGTCGACCCACCGACGGGATCGCCCGATCGCCGATCGGGCGGATGACGCCGCCCGTCTATCCTGGCCACGACCCATCCTCGAGATCTGGAGAGAATGCATGACACAGCTGGGAGTGGTCGGCGGCGGCACCATGGGAGCCGGAATCGCCGAGGTAGCGATTCGCGCCGGTGACGACGTCCTCGTCCTCGAACGCGACGATGCCGCGGCCGACGCCGCACGTCAGCGGATCGAGAAGTCGCTGGCACGCGGCGTATCGAAGGCGAAGATCACCGAGGATGATGCGCAGCAGGCACTGTCCCGTCTTCACCTGACGACCGCGGTCAAGGACTTCGGTGAGCGCGAACTGGTCATCGAGGCGCTGCCCGAGATCGAATCGCTGAAGGTCGGGTTCTTCGCCGAGCTCGACAAGGTCACCGCACCGGACGCGATTCTGGCGACCAACACGTCGTCGATCCCGATCATCAGGGTCGCCAAGGATGTTGCCGACCCCTCCCGGGTGGTGGGTGTCCACTTCTTCAACCCGGTCCCGGTGATGCCGCTGGTCGAGATCATCGCCAGTCTCGCGAGTTCACCGCAGGCCATCGAGACCGTCACCACCTACGCCCGCGATCATCTCGGCAAGAAGACCATCCAGGCGGGTGACCGTGGCGGTTTCGTCGTCAACGCCCTGCTTGTCCCCTACCTGGTGAGCGCCATCCGCATGTACGAGAGCGGCTACGCATCCAAAGAGGACATCGACACCGGCATGATCAACGGCTGTGCCCACCCGATGGGACCGCTGACGCTGACCGACACCATCGGCCTCGACGTCATCCTCGACGTCACCGAGTCGCTGTATCAGGAATTTCGGGAGCCGCACCTGGCGCCGCCGCCCCTGTTGCAGCGGATGGTCGAGGCCGGATACCTCGGCAAGAAGGCCGGCAAGGGGTTCTACGACTACTGAGCCGGCACCCGACACGGCCGCCCGACACGGCCGCCGATCCTCAAGCCGCACAAGCGAGTTCGGGATTCGTCGTCCTGGTGTTCCGAACGGTGTTAGATTCACCGCGCATGGGGCATGGGACCGGGGGCGGCCACCGCCGGAAGTGGACACGACCGTTGGTGGTGTCCCTGGCGGTGGCGCTCGGGTTCGCGGGTCTCGACGTGGTCGCAGGAGCCGCACCGAACCGGACCGAACGTGCGGTGTCCTCATCGTCGCCGGTGACCGACGTCGTGGCGTCGGTGGTCTCGGTGTCCGCGCCGCTGCCGCCCGGCGCCAAAAGTCATCCGCCCGAGTGTGATCGGCTCTCGTATCTGCGGTACCGCGCGGCCGACGGACCGGCGGATTCGGTCGACGCGGACCGGATCCTGGTCGCGCAGCCGGGCATTTTCGAAGGCGCCTCCGCATTCGAATCCGTCGCCCGCAACACCGTTTCGGCTGCCGCCGGCAAAGGTCACCACATCGAATTCTGGGCCCTGGACCGACGGTCCAACTGCCTCGAGGACCACACCGGAACCCAGGCGGCGCTCCGCGCACGCGACCTCGACATCGCCACGGACTACTACTTCCACGGCGGCACCGCCGATGGTCGGCGTTTCGCCGGATTCGCCGACGGCGCGCGCACCGCATGGCTCGGTGACGTCCGCCTGACGCAGACACTGCGCGACCAGTACGACCTCCTCCGCCGTGAACTGCCGGATCAGCGCATGCGCCAGCGCAAGGTGCTGTGCGGCGGCCACTCGCTCGGCGGTTTCCTCACCGGATACTTCGCGAACTGGGACTTCGATGGCAACCGCGCGACGACCGACGACACCGGCTTCAATCAGTGCGCCGGCTGGTTCGCACTGGACACCGTCATCCGGGCCGGCTCGCCGAATCCGTTCCCGGGTGCTCCGACACCGGAGATACCGCCCCTGCTCGCCGAGCCCGTCGCCGCAGCCACAGGTGCGTTGACCGGGGTGTATCCGGTGTTGCAGCTGCCTGCGGTGATCAACCCCGAGACGACGAATCTGCTCGCGATGGCCGGACTCGCGGCCCGCCTCGACCCGACGGGGGTCAACGACATCGTCGAGAGGTTGCCCCGCAGCCTGAACTTCGATGCGACGTTGCGCGCGTTGCTGTCGAAGGACGCGGCGATGGCGGCCACCGGGACACCCGACATCCGTACCCTGTACGCGACCAACGACGCCGTCGTCGGCGCGTTGCTCGACGACAACTCCCAGCCGCTCGGCTTCCTGCAGACGAGCGTCGGATTCATCGGTCAGGGACCGGTGCAGGACAAGACCTTTCCGCTGCCCGGTGATGTGGTGCGGGCGGTCCCGGCATTGGGCGCGGCCTTCGGCGACGACCGCAAGGCCGCACCGACGAGCTACGGCGACCCCCGCGTCGTGTACACCTGGGCCGACTACGACGCCATGGCGGCGAACGAGTACACCGACCCCAGCGAGGAGGTGACATCGATCCGGCAACTCGTGCGCAGTCTGACCGAACCCCCGCTGGATTTCACCGAGTGGTACTTCCCCACGGCGATCACCGTCGACCTCGCCCAGCCCACGGCACCCTCGATCGCGCGCCACCACATCTATCGCGACGGCGCCGCCCGACGTCCGGTACTGACCGTGCAAGGGGTGAGCGGAACCAACACGGGTCTCGAGGGCTCGGGAATCCCGGGCGACGTCCCGATCCGGTTGCACGGATACAACCACCTCGACGTCCTCACGGCCGCGCAGCAGCAGAACAATGGACGGCCCGAACAGGTGTCGGCGCTGCTGGCGGACTTCGCGATCCGCACCCCCTGATCCGCACGCCTGACCCGACCCGACCATTGGTTGGCAACCACGTGGGCGACCGAGCCGGTGCGGGGATCGGTCAGTGCGCGAGCCCCGCGTCCTTGCTGCCGTAGGCGTCACGCAACTTGGGCTTGACCACCTTGCCGCCGGCGTTGCGGGGCAGTTCGTCGACGATGACGAGGTCCTTGGGCTGCTTGAACCGGGCGAGATTCTCGTTCAGATACTGCTCGAGGTCGGCCAGCGTCAAATCATCGACGCCTTCGGCGAGAACGACCACGGCGACCGGGATCTCGCCCCACTTGTCGTCGGCGCGGCCGATGACCGCGGCCTCGGTGATCTTGTCGTGCCCGAACAACACGTTCTCCACCTCGGCGCAATAGATGTTCTCACCGCCGGAGATGATCATGTCCTTGGCGCGATCCACCACATAGAGGAAACCCTCCTCGTCCTCGCGGACCAGGTCGCCGGAGTGGAACCACCCGCCGCGGAAGGCGTCCGCGGTGCCCTGCGGATTCTGCCAGTAGCCCTTCATCAGATTCGGCCCGCGGTAGACGATCTCGCCGACCTCTCCGCGCTTCACGTCGTTCATCATCGGGTCGACGATGCGGGCGGTCACGGCCGGAACCACCTTGCCGACCGACCCGATCTTGCGGATCGCGTCCTTGCCTTCGAGGATGCAGGTGACCGGCGACATCTCGGTCTGCCCGAACGCGGTCATGTTGAGGGCGGCGGGAAAGCTCTCGCTCATCGCATTGAGCACACTGTCCGAGGCCGGTGCCGCCCCCCAGCTGATCGTCCGCAGTTTCAGTTCGCGTTGCCGCGCCTTCTGCGCGGCGCACACTGCCTGCCATTGCGCCGGCACCATGAACACCGATGTGGTGCCCTCGCGTTCGAGGGTGTCGAGCATGTCGTCGGCGTCGAAGGCGCCGAGCGGATGGATCACCGACCGCACGCCGCGGTAGAAGACAGGCGCGAAGGCCGCGACACCCGCGATATGGAAGATCGGCGGCACGATCGAGGCGACGTCGTCCTCGCTGCTCTCCCCGGCGGTGGCGATCACGGTCATCGCCTGCGCCTGCAGGTTCTGATGGGTCAGCATGGCGCCCTTGGGCTTTCCGGTGGTGCCCGACGTGTACATGATGAGCGCCACGGTGTCCTCGGGGACATCGATCTCGGGAAGGTCGGACGGATCCTCGGCGAGGAGGGTTTCGTAGTCGAGGTGATGGGAGTCGTCGCCGGCGCGGTCGACCACGATCGTCGACTCCACCCCCGAGGTCGACGCCGCGGCCGCATCCACCAACGGAGCGAGCATCGACTCGGTGACGATCGCCGTGGCCCCGCTGTCATCGAGCAGGAAGGCGACCTCTGCCGGACTCATCCTGATGTTGACCGGAACCGGGATGGCCCCGATCAAGTTGGCGCCGAGGACTGCCTCGATGTACTCCGTACGGTTGAGCATTGCCATCAGGACTCGATCGCCGAAACGGACACCTCGGCGATACAGCGCGGCGGCGAACGCATGGGTTCGTTCGTCGAGTTCGCGCCAGGTCGTCGCCGTGTCCAGGTACTTCACCGCGACCGCGTCGGGCGTCATGAATGCGTGCCGACGGATCTGATTGTTCCAATGGTTGCGGCGAGAACGCATCGGCTCGGTGGTCAGCTCGGTGGTCGCTCCGTCCGCGGTCGTGGTCATCGCGTCTGCTCCCCTGTCGTCGTCAGAAATGTCCGGGCCGTCGGACGCCGGAGAATGTGGCCTCGACCACACAGTAGGTCGCGGTGCCTGTCCCCCGGAGACGAATCGCCTATTCGCGGCTTCCGACGGCCGGTCTCAGCCCTGGATGGATTTGACCTCGAGGAACTCTTCGAGGCCGAATTGTCCTGCTTCCCGGCCGATCCCGGATTGCTTGTAACCGCCGAACGGCGCATCGAGATTCATCCCGGCGTCATTGACGGCGATCTGGCCGGCCCGGATCCTGCGCGCGACCTGTTGCGCGCGCTCGGTCGAGCCCGACCACACGCCGCCCGCGAGGCCGTAGATGGTGTCGTTGGCGATCTCGATCGCCTCGTCCTCGGTGTCATAGGGCTCGATGGCGAGCACGGGACCGAAGATCTCCTCGCGGTGGATGGTCATCTCGCGCGTCACGTCGGAGAAGATCGTCGGCTGCACGAACGCGCCGTCACCCTCGCCGGGCTCGGTCTGTCCGCCGGTGACGACCCGCGCCCCTTCGTCGATGCCCTTGCGGATGTATCCGAGCACCCGCTCCTGCTGCGTGCGCGACGACAACGGTCCGAGCACGGTGGTCTCGTCGGTCGGGTCGCCGACGGGGATCGACTCGATGACCGCCTTGGCGATGTTCTCCACCTCGGTGAGCTTCGACCGCGGCACCAGCAGACGGGTCAGCGCCGAACAGGTCTGGCCGGAGTTGAGCATCGCGGCCTGGACCGCGGCGGGCACCGCGGCCGTCAGGTCGGCGTCGTCGAGCAGGACGTTGGGGCTCTTGCCCCCGAGTTCGAGACTGACGCGTTTGATCGTCCCGGAGGCGAGCTCACTCACCCGACGGCCGGCGCGGGTGGACCCGGTGAAGCTGACCAGATCGATGTCGGGATGGGATGCGATGGCCTCACCGACCTCGGGCCCGGTCCCGAACACCACGTTGAACACACCCGCCGGAAGGCCTGCGGCCTCGACGATCTCGGCCAACACGATGGCATTCAGCGGCGTGTTCTCGCTCGGCTTGACCACGACGGTGTTACCCGCCGCCATGCCGTACGCCGCCTTGAGGGCGATCTGGTGCAGTGGATAGTTCCACGGGGTGATCGCCCCGACGACGCCGTAGGGTTCCCGAACGATCCTCGAACCCCGGTACTCCTGTTCGAACTCGAACTCGGAAAGGATGGCCGAGGCCTTGGCGAAGCTGTTGATCGGCAGCGGGACCTGCGCCGCGCGGGCGAACGACAGCGGCGAGCCCATCTCACTGGAGATCAGTTCTGCCAGCTCCTCGGCGCGTTCGGTGAGGGCCTGTGCGATGGCGCCGAGGTAGCGTGCACGCTCGGAAACCGGTGTCGCCGACCAGTCGTCGAATGCGCCTCGCGCGGCGGCGACCGCTCGGTCGACGTCGTCGGGAGAGCCGGCGGCCACCTCGGCGATGACCTCGTCGGTGGCCGGATTGGTCACCGGCAGGAGCGAACTGCCGGTGGACGGCACCCACTGGCCGTTGATGTAGTGATCCTTGTGTGTGCGCATGATGAGCTCCTCAGCAGTCCTCGTGGGTCACGCGTGCTCAGAACACTCGGTGCCCGGCGACCCCGTGTGACCTCAACGATCCCGTTGGCCGTATGTGATACCTATCACTACGGTCATGAATGAGCGTAGGGTCGGTCGTCGGGACGGCGACATGCCATCCGGGGCCAGAAGCCAGACAATTGCGGCCACCGACGACTGGGTCGCCCGTCCCATATCTGCAGGTGAGCACGCCGGGTCATTGCCCTCGGGGTAGATCGTCGTGATACTGATCACACGGCAGGGCTAAGGTGGAGGAAGGGATCGCAGCGTGACGATGACCGTCGAGGCGGACGGGGGACGGTATGACTCCGAACCCGACGACATCGTGTTCGCGCGGATGCCGGACCCCTGGGACCACCCCCGGACGACTGCCGGCGTGGCCATCATCTGCGAATGGGCGCAGGAGGGCGGATGCGCGCCCGAGCAGTTGCTGCGCGGCAGCGGCTTGACCTCCGAGTCGCTGCGGGATTCGACGATTCTGATCGAGGCGCAGCAGGAGATCGTGGTCATCCGCAATCTGCTCGCCGCCTTCGCAGGCCATCCGGCGGCCGGCGCCGAGATCGGTCGTGAGTACCACCTGACGTCGTACGGCTACTACGGGTATCTGTTGCAGGCCTGCGAGGTGGTCTCCGACATGGTGCGGTGCGGCCTGAGG
The DNA here is from genome assembly GCF_036350515.1 of Gordonia prachuapensis. Lineage (NCBI taxonomy): Bacteria > Bacillati > Actinomycetota > Actinomycetes > Mycobacteriales > Gordoniaceae > Gordonia > Gordonia prachuapensis. Next base: position 77,025 of record NZ_JAZDUE010000018.1, read on the forward strand.
TATTCGCCGTTGACGTTCGCCTTCGCCACCATGACGGGAGAACTCGTCGGCGACGACCGCTGGTCGCTCGTCGCCCGCACCGACGGCGTCCCCGACGATCTCGCGCCCTTCGTCATCGAGCGGGACCTGGCCGCAAGTGTGCAGATGCAGCGCGAACTGTTCGCCGGCACCGGCGTGGCGCCGCTACGCGAAGTGCGCTTCGGCCACCGTGTCGACGGCGCGGCCGCACGGATGGCCTACCAGGACGTCTTCGAGGTCCCGGTCAGATTCGGCTGCGAGCGCAGCGAACTGATCTTCGATCGCTCGTACCTGGATCTTCCGCTCCCGATGGCCAACCCGCACACCGCTGCCGTCTTCATCGAGCAATGCGAGCGCCTACGCGCGGAACGGTTGCACGCCAACGGAATCGCCGGCCGCGTGCGCGCCTACCTGGTCGACCGGCCGTCGCTGGACTGCACCCTGGAGGCGTGTGCGGCCGACCTGCACTACTCGGCGCGTACGCTGCGCCGGGCGCTTACCCGGGAGGGCACCTCCTACCGTGCGATCCACGACGACGTGCGTCGTGGCCTCGCCCACGATCTGATGCGGGACACGACACTGCCACGCACACAGATCGCCGAGCGTCTCGGCTACCGGGACTGGTCGAGCTTCTCGCGGGCGATGCGGCGCTGGGCGGGGTCGTCGCAGGGCCGATGACCGGCAGCGTCCGATCCCCGCCACGTTGTCGCAGGGATCGGACGCCGAATGATGGTGCCTCTCAAACCAGCTCGAAGCCGTGGTATCCGGTGACCGCCACGCCGTCGAGGATCTGCTGGTAGGTGCCCACACCTCCCACGAACGGCAGTGCGGCACGCGGTTTGCCGGGCACGTTGGCTCCCATGTACCAGGAGGGCGCCTGGCCGAGCAGCGTGAGATCGGCGGCATCGTTGGTGGTGTTGACCCAGTTGTCCTCGGCGGCCACATCCGGTTCGATGCGCGTGAGTCCGTTCTCGCGCAGGAACTCGAGCGCGGCGCTGATCCACTCCACGTGCGTCTCGATCGACGTGACCATGTTCGACAGGACCGAGGGGCTCTGCGGTCCGGTGACCGTGAACAGGTTCGGGAAGCCTGCCGACATGAGGCCCAGGTACGTGCGCGGACCGTCGGACCACTTGTCGCGCAGCGTCTGTGCGCCGTGCCGGATGTCGATCGACTCGAGCGCCCCGGTCATCGCGTCGAATCCGGTGGCCAGGATGATCACGTCGAACTCGTGCTCGGTGTCGCCGGCGAGGATGCCCCGGGAGGTGATGCGCCGTATCGGCTGCTCGTTGACGTCGATCAGCGCCACGTTGTCCTGGTTGTAGACCTCGTAGTAGCCGGTGTCCACGCACATCCGCTTGGCGGCGATCGGATAGGTCCGCGGTGTCAACTTCTCGGCCACCGCCGGATCGTCGACCTTCTCGCTGATGCGGTTGCGTACGTACTCGGCGGCGCGGGCGTTGGCCTCCTCGTTCTGCAGCAGGTCGCGGAACGACTGCTGAAAACACAAGCCGCCGTTGTCATATCGCACCTCGAGTTCCGTCCGGATACGTGCGTCGTCGAGATCCTCGAAGAACGGCGGCAGTTCGTCACCGCAGGGAAATCCGCCAACCGACAGCCGACTCTCGGCTCTGAAGTCGTCGTAGTGCGTCTTCAGCGCTGCCAGTTCTTCGTCGATCCGGCGGTTCTGCGCCGGTACGGCATAGGTCGGCGTCCGCTGGAACACCGTCAACGACCCGACGGTGGGTGCGATCGCCGTGATGGTCTGCACCCCCGACGATCCCGTCCCCACGACCGCGACCCGTTTGCCGGCGAGATCAGCGCCCCCGGCGGGCCAATCCCACGTCCAGTGGACATCGCCGGTGAAGTCGTCGAGCCCGTCGAACGTGGGCGTCAACGGCTTCGACAGGCATCCGGTGGCCGCGACCACGAATCGTGCGGTGATCGTCGATCCGTTGTCGGTGGTGGCGGTCCAGCAGTCGTCGGCGTCGTCGAACACCAGGGACTGCACCCGGGTGTCGAAGGTGATGTCCTTGCGCAGATCGAGCCGCTCGGCGACATGTTCGAGGTAGGCCAGGATCTCGGGTTGGGCGGCATACCGTTCGGACCAGTTCCATTCCTGCTGTAGCTCGGGATCGAACGAGTAGGAGTAGCCGATGGATTCGATGTCGCACCGCGCCCCCGGGTAACGATTCCAGTACCACGTACCGCCCACCTGTGGCCCGGTCTCGACGACGTGCGCGTCGAAACCGAGCTGCCGGAGCTTGTGCAGCTGATAGAGACCGGAGAACCCGGCGCCGATGATGAGTACGTCGCGGTCAGGCATCGCTGGTTGCCTCCTTCTGCGCTGATGTCGCGCCCGGTGCGGTGGAAGAGTGGTGGTCGATGAAGGCGCGGATGTGCTCGGAAACGAGCCGCATCCCGGTCTCGTAGCCGGGCAGAATGTTCGCCATCTGGAAGTAGATGTGCATCTGCCCCTCGGCCTCGGCCAACGTGACCGGGACACCGGCCCCCTCGAGCGCACGGGCGTATGCCACGCCTTCGTCGTGCAGCGGATCGTATTGGCACACATACACCAGCGCGGGTGGCAGACCGGAGAGATCGGGAGCTCGCAGCGGGGAGGCGTCGGGATGGGTACGGACATCGCGATCGGGCAGATAGTGGTCCCAGAACCAGATCATGGTGTCCCGGCTCAACATCAGCTGGTTCTCCGGGTCGACGTAGGAGGGCGTGTCGACGTCGCAGTCGGTGACCGGATAGACCAAGGCCTGATAGTCGATACGAGGGCCCTCGCGATCACGCGCCCACAGCGTCATGACCGCGGCTATGTTGCCGCCCGCGCTGTCGCCCGCGACGATCAGGGGCGCGCCGGGTTCGGCGAACTCCGACGCGTGCTCGGCCGCCCAGCACAAACCGATGTAGCTGTCATCGATGGCCGTCGGGAACCGGTGTTCCGGGGCCTTGCGGTAGTTGACGAGCACGACCGTCGACTGCGTCCGGTTCGCCAGGTCGCGGCCCAGGTGGTCGTACTGCAGGTCGATGTCGCCGAGGACCCAGCCGCCACCGTGGAAATAGACGATGACCGACTGTGGCTCCCCTTCCGGGATCAGCGCCCGGACGCGGAACCGTTCGCCGTCGACGCCCTCGAGTTTGACGTTGCGTACCGCAGCCACCTCGGGGCCGCGCCCACTCATGCCGGCGAAGATCGGCCCGGTCATTCGGGCCAGTGCCGGTGTCTGTTCACTGATCGGGGGTTGTCGCTCCTCGGCGAGTTGTTGCAGTAGACCCTGCGATACCGGTTCGAGTGGCATGCGTTCTTCTCTCCCTCGTCGATCGGGCGCCCCGGACCTCCGCAACGCCTGTGACCTCGGTCACGTACCCAAGGTATGGGTTCGCGGTCACGTGCCGACAGCACAGAAACGGCCAAAAGTCGGTAGTTCGGGCCACGTTGCGATGGCTATGTAGGGTCGAGGCATGAATCTCAACGGGGTAGGAATCTGGAGTTCGCCACTGCGCTATGGGGATCCGGGCGAGGCGGCCGAGGCGGCCGCCGAGCTCGACGAGCTGGGCTTCACCGCGCTGTGGATTCCGGACGTCGGCGGTCCGGTCCTCGACTCGGTCGCCAACCTGTTGGGGGCGACGAAGAAGTCGGTGATCGCCACCGGCATCCTCAACATGTGGATGCACGAACCGGGCGACGTCGCCGCCGCCCATGCACGCCTCACCGGCGAACACGGTGACCGTTTCCTCCTCGGGCTCGGCATCAGTCACGCCCCGCTGATCGACGCTCAGGAGGCGGGCCGATACCGCAAGCCGCTGGCGACCACCAAGGCGTTCCTGGACGGACTCGACGACGCAGCTCAGCCGGTCCCGGCCGACAGCCGCGTGCTCGCCGCGCTGGGGCCGAAGATGCTCGACCTCGCCGCGGAACGCAGCCGTGGCGCCCACCCGTATCTCGTGACACCGTCACACACCGCCATCGCCCGCGAGGCGCTGGGAACCGGGCCGCTACTCGCCCCGGAGCAGACCGCCATCTTGACCACCGATCGCGAGGAAGCACGCTCGATCGGCACCAAATGGCTGCGCGGCTACCTCGCCATGCCGAACTATGCCAACAATCTCCGGCGACTCGGATTCACCGACGAGGACCTCGAAACGGTCAGCGACAAGCTGTTCGACGCGATCATCGTGTGGGGCGACGAGTCGGCGGTCCTGGGTCGTATCACCGAACATCGTGACGCCGGCGCCGACCATGTGTGCGTGCAGGTACTGGCCGACGATCTGCGTGCGCTGCCGCGCGAGCAGTGGCGGCGGTTGGCCGACGCGTTGCGCTAGCGGCCAGCGAAAGCCGGTGCGCCGAACGCGCGGCCACCTGACATCCGCGCAGGTTGCAGCCTGAGCGGATGTCAGAAAGCTGCGCGTTCGCGATGGCGTCGGGAATATCCCCGAGATACATGCATTGAACCGGGCATGAGCACACGTGAGATAACACTCGACAACCTGCAGGACACCATCGGCCAGGAGGGCATCGTCATGCTCGACTTCTGGGCGGGATGGTGCGGTCCATGCAAGATGTTCGCGCCGGTGTTCGAGAAGGCAGCCGAGGCCAACACCGACATCGTGTTCGGCAAGGTCGACACGGAGGCCGAGCAGCAACTCGCCTCGGGTTTCGGGATCCGGTCGATCCCCACGCTGATGGCGTTCCGCGACGGCGTGCTGGTCTTCAATCAGGCAGGTGCGCTCCCGGCAGCCCAGCTCGACGAACTGATCGGTGCGGTGCGCGGCCTCGACATGGATCAGGTGCGGGCCGAGATCGCCGCAGCAGAGCAGGATCAGTCCGGCAGTTAGTGTCCCGGTGTCGTCAGGCACCCGACGAGTGGCGTAGCCGGGCGGCCTCCCGCGTCAGATGGTCGCGCTCGGCGACGCTCTGGGCAGCGCGGGCGGCCTCCGCGTAGAGTTCGGCCGCCGCGCTGATGTTTCCGGCTCGTTCGTGCAGGTAGGCGGATGCGGCGACGCGACGCGGCAGGTCGCGCGGCACCTCGGCCAGCGCCGCGAGACCTGCCGCCGCGCCGTCGGCCTCCCCCACGGCCACAGCTCGGTTGAGCCGCACCACCGGACTGTCGGTGAGTGCGAGCAACTCGTCGTACCACTCCACGATCTGCACCCAGTCCGTTTCCGCGGTGCTCGGGGCGTCGGCGTGGAGCGCGGCGATCGCAGCCTGCGCCTGATACTCGCCGAGGCGGTCGCGGGCCAGTGCGGTCTGCAGAATCGTCACCCCCTCGGCGATCTCGGTGGTGTCCCACAGCGATCGGTCCTGATGCGCGAGGGGTACGAGACGGTCGCCATCGACGACGCGTGATGCGCGCCGTGAATGGTGCAGCAGCATCAGGGCGAGCAGGCCGGCGATCTCGGGGTGGTCGGCTACTGCGAAGAGTTGACGGGTCAGGCGGATCGCCTCCGATGCGAGGTCGACGTCACCGCCGTATCCCTCATTGAACACCAGGTAGAGCACTGTCAGGACGGTTCGCAGATCGCCGGGGGTGTCGAGGGGCAACCCGGAGAGCTTGCGTTTGGCGCGGCTGATCCGTTGTGCCATGGTCGATTCGGGGACGAGATACGCTTCGGCGATCTGCCGCGTGGTCAGTCCACCCACCGCCCGGAGGGTCAATGCGGTGGCCGATTGCGGCGGCAAGGTCGGATGCGCACAGAGGAAGTACAGGTGCAGGGTGTCGTCGGCGGTGGGCACCGGGCCCGCCGCAGGTTCCATGTCGACGACGAACTCCCGGTTCAGCCTGGCTGTCTCGCTTCGCGTCGCGTCGAGAAACTTCCGCCAGGCCACCGAGATCAGCCACGCCTTCTCGTCGCGCGGCGGATCCTGCGGCCAGGTCTGCAGTGCCCGGATCAGTGCGTCCTGAACGGCGTCCTCGGCCGACGCGAAATCTGCGCCGCGCCGGACGAGGACACCGATCACCGCGGGCACCAGGTCCCGCAGCAGGGACTCGTTCACTCGGTCACCGTCGGCGGTGCCGAGAGGAACGGCCGCACCTCCAACCACTCGTGAATCGGTTCGCCACCGGGGCCCGGTGCTGCCGACAGCTCGCCGGCCAGTTCGAGCGCACGATCCCATGAGTCGACGTCGATCACCATCCAGCCGGCGATGAGGTCCTTGGTCTCGGCGAAAGGCCCGTCGGTGACCGGCGGACGGCCTTCTCCGTCGTAGCGCACGAAAGCGCCATCCGGTGCCAACGCCTGCGCATCGACCATCTCTCCGGACTTCTCCAGACGGTCCGAGAAGTCGCGCATGAACTGGATGTGCGCGTTCACCTCGTCGGGTGCCCACTGGTCCATCGGCGGGAAATCGACGGTCGGTGTCGGCCCGCCACGATAGTGCTTGAGCAGTAGGTACTTCATGGTCGCTTCTCCTTCTGGTCGTACGGCCCGGGTGACCGCTCGTACCCCTGGGACGGAGCCATCACCACATTCTCGACAGGATCGTCGGCAAGAGTCGAGATCTTCCGAATCGCATCGCCCAAAACCACAACCGCCGCAGCCCCGAATCCGGGACTGCGGCGGCAGAGGTTGCGCGACTATTGGAGATCAGCGGGTGCTGTACGTCAGGCAGTTGGCGGTGTCTGAACTCTCACCGGCACCGATCCGAACGGCGGCTGCGGTGCACTCGAGATTCTCGTTGTGAACGCAGTCGGCACGCTGACACGCGCCCACCTGTGGCGACACGACGTCGAGTCCACCCCGGGTGGACAAGGGTATGAACGTCGCGCAGTCGGCGGTGCCGTTGTGGCCGGCGACATTGATCGCGAAGGCGTGGCAACCGTCGTGATTGTAGGAACACGCAGTGACCGTGCATTCGGTGACATGCGGCATTTCGAGGGTGGCCATACTCACTCCTGGGCTGAAGGTGCTGGGCCGGCGCCACGTGGACGCCTACCGATCAGCCTAGGGTCGTACAGCACCCTGCGCCAGCAAGTTGAGCCTGCCCTCATCCATCGGATAGTTAACTGAGGCAACCCTTTTCGTTCCCATTCACGGCGACGATCTGGCGGACGCGGTCAACTGCCGCGGTTCTCGCCGAGCTCGTCGACGATCGGATTCACCGGAACCTCGCGTTCGCCGGCAGCGAGCCCGTCCATGGTGTGGTGCCGGTGCTGCTGAGCCTTGTCGGACGCGGATTGCTCGGCGGTGGTGTCGTCCACCGGAACTGCGGCCGACACCTCGGCGAAGTTCTGATAGGTCTCGAGCGGAATGCTGCGCAGGGCGCGAATCGTGTGGGGGCCGGCGCCTGCACGCTCGGCCTCGGCGAGCAGTTGCTCCTTGTCTGCCGGGTAATCGACGGCGTCGAGGGCTTCCTTGAGCACTCGTGTCCGGGTCGTCGTGGTCATCGATCTCCCTCACTTCCCGCGCCCGAAGGCGCCCGGTGACATTCACGTACCCCACCGAGCTACCACGTCCGACGGCGCCCGAAACCTCAACGAGGTCGACGGAACGCGCCCGTACTGTGGGAGGGGTGAACGACACGCGACGGTGCCTCGTCACGGGCGCCACCGGTTACGTCGGCGGGCGACTCGTCCCACGACTGCTCGCTCGCGGGCATCGCGTGCGGGCCCTCGCCAGGACCCCGTCGAAGGTTGCCGGCGCACCGTGGACGGACAACCCCCACGTCGACGTCGTGCGCGGCGACCTCTCCGACCGTGCCTCGCTCGAAGCGGCATTCGCGGACGTCGATGTCGTCTATCACCTGGTGCATTCGATGAGCACCGATGCCGATTTCGCCGCGGAGGAACGTCGCTCCGCCGAGAACGTGGTCGCCGCCGCCCGGGCATGCGGCGTGTCGCGCATCGTGTACCTCGGTGGGTTGCATCCCGAGGGCGTCGAGTTGTCCGAGCACCTCGCGTCGCGTGCCGAGGTCGGTCAGATCCTCATCGACTCGGCGGTCGAGACCATCGCGTTGCAGGCCGGGACGCTGATCGGGTCGGGTTCCGCCTCGTTCGAGTTGATCCGGCATCTCACCGAACGTCTACCCGCGATGACCACCCCCAGGTGGGTGCACAACACCATCCAACCGATCGCCGTCGAAGACGCGTTGCACTATCTCGTCGAGGCGGCCACCGCCCGCGTACCCGAGTCGCGGACCTGGGACATCGGTGGCCCGGACGTTCTCGAGTACGGCGACATGATGCAGATCTACGCCGAGGTGGCGGGACTGCCCCGCCGTCAGATGATCGTCCTGCCGTTCCTCACACCGACAATCGCGAGCCGGTGGGTCCGCTTCGTCACACCCATCCGCGGCAAGATCGCCCGACCACTGATCGAGTCCCTCGAATGTGACGCGGTCTGCCGCGACCACGACATCGACGACGTGATACCCGCGCCGACCGGAGGCTTGATGTCGTACCGCACCGCACTCGAGTCCACCCTCGACCGGGTGGCCCGTGGGTGCGGCGCGGTCGATTGGTCGAACGCCACCGCCGCCACCCCCGCGGCCGAACCGCTGCCAACCGATCCGCCCTGGGCCGGGGAGGAGAGGTTCGAGTTGGTCGAGCGCGAGGTGGTGAAGCGTCCGATCGATGACGAGTGGCAGCGAATCCGACGGTCGGTGGGGGCCGGATGGGACCTCGTCGAAGCAGACCGACCCACCCGGCTCCGCGTCCGTAAGGACGACGGACTCCCCGGCCTCGCCTTCGTCGACCACACGCTGACCGGACAGAGCACCGCCGACGACGACGTGGTCGAGATCACCTCCACGTCCACGTTCTTCCCGCGGGGGCTCGGTGGTTTGCTGTATTGGCGGCTCGGCACGCCCCTGCGCAGGCTGGGGATCGGCCGGGCAGACCCGTTCCGATGACGCCCAGACCCGAGGGCGAAAGGATTTCTCTGAACCGGTCGGTGCACACAACGCCACCACCGACGTGATACTGGTAACGCCGGGACAAAATCTCGCACACACCGCAGACGCGACCAAGAACTGGAGTTGAGAAGAGAATCATGAGCGCGGAGAAGCCGACAATCATCTACACGCTGACCGACGAGGCGCCGATGCTCGCGACCTATGCCTTCTTGCCGGTGATCCGCGCGTTTGCCGACGCCGCCGACATCAACGTCGAGACCAGCGACATCTCTGTGGCCGCGCGTATCCTCGCCGAGTTCCCGGATTACCTGACCGAGGAGCAGCGCCTCCCCGACAACCTGGGTGAACTCGGCAAGCTGACGCAGCGGCCCGAGACGAACATCATCAAACTGCCCAACATCTCCGCCTCGGTGCCCCAGTTGCTGGCCGCGATCAAAGAGCTGAAGGAGAAGGGCTACGACCTGCCCGACTTCCCCGGTAGCCCGAAGACCGATGAGGAGCAGGAGATCCGCGACCGGTACACCAAGTGCCTGGGCAGCGCGGTGAACCCGGTGCTGCGTGAGGGCAACTCCGATCGACGCGCCCCCAAGGCCGTCAAGGAGTACGCCCGCAAGCACCCGCACAGCATGGGTGAATGGTCGATGGCCTCACGCACGCACGTCGCACACATGACCGAGGGCGATTTCTACCACGGTGAGAAGTCGATGACCGTCGAGGGCGACCGTGAGGTCAAGATGGAGTTGATCACCGACTCCGGTGAGACGCTCGTCCTCAAGCCCAAGGTGACCCTCACCGACGGCGATGTCATCGACAGCATGTTCATGAGCAAGAAGGCGCTCGTCAAGTTCTACGAGGAACAGATCGAGGATGCCTACAAGACGGGGGTGATGTTCTCGCTCCACGTGAAGGCGACCATGATGCGGGTCTCGCATCCGATCGTCTTCGGCCACGCGGTCAAGGTGTTCTACAAGGATGCTTTCGCCAAGCACGGAGACCTGTTCGACGACCTGGGTGTGAACGTCAACAACGGTCTGTCCGATCTGTACAGCAAGATCGAGTCGCTGCCGAGTGCGCAGCGCGAAGAGATCATCGACGACCTGCACAAGTGCCACGAGCACCGGCCGGAGCTCGCGATGGTCGATTCGGCGCGTGGCATCTCCAACTTCCACTCACCCAGCGACGTGATCGTCGACGCGTCGATGCCGGCCATGATCCGCGCCGGCGGCAAGATGTACGGCGCCGACGGACGTATGAAGGACACCAAGGCGGTCAACCCGGAGTCGACGTTCTCCCGGATCTATCAGGAGATGATCAACTTCTGCAAGACCAACGGCGCGTTCGACCCGACGACGATGGGCACGGTGCCGAACGTCGGGCTGATGGCGCAGAAGGCCGAGGAATACGGCTCCCACGACAAGACCTTCGAGGTCCCACAGGGCGGCACGGCCAACATCACCGACCTCGAGACCGGCGAGGTGCTGCTGACGCAGACGGTCGAAGAGGGCGACATCTGGCGTCTGTGCATCGTCAAGGACGCGCCGATCCAGGACTGGGTGAAACTCGCCGTCACGCGGTGCCGCGACTCGGGAATGCCGGTGCTGTTCTGGCTGGACCCGTACCGTCCGCACGAGAACGAGTTGATCAAGAAGGTGCACAAGTACCTCCCCGACCACGACACCGAGGGCCTCGACATCCAGATCATGTCGCAGGTCCGCGCGATGCGGTACACCCTCGAGCGGGTCATCCGTGGCCTGGACACGATCTCGGCGACCGGCAACATCCTGCGCGACTATCTCACCGACCTCTTCCCCATCCTCGAACTCGGCACCAGCGCCAAGATGCTGTCGATCGTTCCGCTGATGGCCGGCGGGGGTCTGTACGAGACGGGCGCGGGAGGCTCGGCACCCAAGCACGTCAAGCAGCTGCTCGAGGAGAATCATCTCCGCTGGGATTCGCTCGGTGAGTTCCTCGCACTCGCCGTCAGCCTGGAGGATCTGGGCAAGAAGGCCGACGACAAGCGGGCCACGATCCTGGCCAAGACGTTGGACACCGCGACCGGCAAACTGCTCGAGAACGACAAGGGGCCCTCGCGTACCACCGGTGAGCTCGACAACCGGGGAAGCCAGTTCTACCTCGCCATGTACTGGGCGCAGGAACTCGCGGCGCAGACCGAGGACGAGGAACTGCGTGACCGGTTCACCACCCTCGCGCAGGCCCTCGCCGACAACGAGGACACCATCGTCAAGGAACTCAACGGTGCGCAGGGAGAAGCGGCCGACATCGGCGGCTACTACTTCCCGGTCCCGGACAAGGCCGCGGCGGTGATGCGGCCGAGCAAGACCTTCAACGACGCTCTGTCAGCGGCACGCGACTGAGATCGAACGTGACGTGGGGCGTATCGGAGTTCCGATACGCCCCACGTTGTTTCGGTCTTGATCAGCGTCTGCGTGCGATGACCTTCGCGCGGGCGGCCTCGGCGGCAGCGAGTTCGCGCTGATACAGCATGCCGTAGGTGAATCCGTTCTCCCCGCGGCGTACGCCGGCTCGGGCTCCCAGCTTCCGCAGCGATTCGGCGGCGACCGCGGCATCCTGGTGCTCGCCCAGGATTGTCTGGATCTTCTTGTACTTCTTGACCTGCGCCTTCCCCTGCTTCTTGCCCAACACCGGGCGTCCGAGTTCGCTGGCGTAGCGGGCGCGTTTGGCTGCTTTCCGGGCCCGGTGGAGGTCCTCGGGGATGCCGGTGGCGACCGCCTCGGTCAGTCGTTTGTCGGCCTTGCGATCGGCGCGCGCGACGATCTTCCGTAGCTGCTTCGTCCGTACCTCGGTATCGACGAACGGCAACGCGCGATCCCATGCGACCAACATCTCCAGCATGTCCCGGTAGCGGTCCGACACCATCGCCTCGGTCACCTTCGCCCGATGCTCGTCCTGCTCGGCGGCGAGCTCGTCGTCGATCTTCTTCCCCACCGGACCGAGCACCATTTCGGCCGGGATGGCGTCGAGTGCCCGGACGAACCGCGCCCGTTGTACTTGCCGGTCGCGTACCTCGCCGAGTAGACCCGCGAACCACTTGAGTTCGTCGTCGGCACCGGCGATCAGCTCCGCGTCGAACAGCTTCGCCGACGTACGCAGGGTGCTGCGCAGACGACGGATCGCCACGCGCGTGTCGTGGATCGGGTCCTCGCCCAACCTCAGTGCGACGTCGCCGGCGAAGATCGCCGCGAGCTGTGTCCGCATGTATCGGGCAACCGCATCGGACGCGGCTGATCCGCGTCGCGGGGTGTCGAGCGGGGTATATCCCACTGCGCGAGCCAACTTGGTGGCGGCGTCCGCCGGGCGTGCGCCCACGTCGAGCAACCGTTTGCGGACCGACTTGGGAATGTCGCGTGACTGCGGTCCGAGTTCCACCTCGATCTCGCGCCATGTCGTCGCCGTGGCGACGGGGCCGGGTACGGTCGCCGACACCGTGTCGTCGGCGATCTCGTAGCGCAGCCGGCCCTTGGCGTCGAGGTGGCGATGTCGGGTGCGACGGGTGTGGATGATGGCGGCGACGCCCAGGTCTCTGCCCAGACGCAGACCCCACAGCATGTCAGCCACCTCGGTCGGTACCGTCGTCGAGTCGCCGTCGAACGTCGACTCGATCCGGCCCTCGTCCGTGGGCACCTTGACCTGCCATCCGTGATCACTCTCGTCACCCTCGCGGTAGCGCAGCGTGACTCCGTGGTTCAACAGATCGAGATCATCGGTGTCGTAATAGGTGTTCGTCAGTTCGACCGTCTCCACGCCCTGGTCGGCGCCGGTCTTCACGTCGAAGGTCAACGGGACATCCGGTTCGACATCCCACTTCGTCTCGCGTTCCACGTGACTCTGCATCGCACATCAACTCCTCTCCCCTTCATACGGAGTTCACCGGGAGTCGGCAATCCAAACATTCGAGATGGGTTGTCACACTTGGGATCGGCATCTGCTGGACATCTCGCGGAACACCAACCGTGAACCGCGACACAAACGGTCCGCGCATTCTGCGTCGCGGCGGCGAAGCCAGTGCAGGCCCACAGGTAAGCCATACCTAACTCACAGGGTAGTGTCATCGTCTGTTGGCCCACAGGAGGGCAACCGCCGGGCCGGTCCCACCGGCCGCCACGGAACGGAAATGACGATGACGATTCTGCAACGCAGCCGGACCACGGTCGCCCGCGCTGTCCTCGGTGACGACGGGTATCGACGCGCATTGCGCATCCTCAACGACAGACGACAGCGGCCTCGCGTCGGCAAGGTCCGGTTCGGTGACCTCCGGCGCGTCGAGCCGATCTGCCGCGAGTACGGGTACGCCCGCGGTCGGCCCGTCGACCGATACTACGTGGAGAGTTTCCTTGCGGCGCATGGTGACCTGATCACCGGGAATGTGCTGGAGATCGGCGAACGAACCTACACCGAGACCTTCGGAAACAGCGTGACGCGATCGGACATGCTGCACGTCGATGACGTCACGGATGCCACCTACGTCGCGGATCTGACCGATGCGCCGCAGGTGCCGAGCAACACCTACGACTGCATCATCATGACGCAGACGCTGCAGTTCATCTACGACACCAAAGCCGCGCTGCGCACCATCTACCGAATCCTCAAGCCGGGCGGGGTACTACTGTGCACCGCCCCTGGAATCAGCCAGATCGGCGACCCGGTGTGGAACTCCACCTGGTACTGGTCGTTCACCGAGTTGTCGGCGAGGCGGCTGTTCGGCTCGGTGTTCCCGCCGGGCGCCGTCGACGTCCGCACGTTCGGCAACGTACTGGCCGCCACCTCGTTCCTCCAGGGCATCTCCGACCGGGAACTGCGTCGTAGCGAACTGGATGTGATCGACCCCGAATACCCCGTCATCGTCACGATGGTGGCCCGGACGGCCGATGCCGGACAGCGCCGGTCCGTAGCCGGAGGCAATGGCACTTCGCCTGTCTCACAGGAGCTTCCGAGCGAACAACCCGGAATGGACTTCCTCCGCGACGTCAGTGACGACATCGCGATCTGGGATAGCCGGGCCGGGGTACTACCGGACGGCGAGGTCGACGCGGATTGCCTGTACGTGAGCAAGGTGCTCGAACACCATTGGGACTGGCGCCGGATCCTCGGTGATGCGGTGCGCTCATTCGGCAAACGCATGGTGCTCGTGATCTCGATTCCCCTCGGCGACAGCGAGTTGCGACTCGATGACGAGCAGCCGACGCCGGTCTTGCAGCTTCCGCGGGAAGAACTCCTGAGCCATCTCGCCGGGATGACCGTGCATGAAGAACTCGTCGACACTCCCGGCGGCACGGGAACGACGACCGTTCTCCATGTGGAGAAGTAGCGACATACGGTGGGCGCTCAAGGTGCGGGCCCGCCGATGGCGGCGACGCGGTGGGGTGCTGATGTATCACCGCATCTGCGCGGAGGTCTGCGACCCGTGGGCCATCTGCGTGACCCCGGAAGCGTTTGCCGAACAGATGGCCGTGCTCGCCGACGCACGTGCAGCGGTCGATCTCGGTGCGTTTGCCGACGAAACGGCGTACACGCGGGCAGGCCGGCAGATCGCGGTCACCTTCGACGACGGGTACGTCGACAACATGACCGCCGCTTTGCCGGTGCTGGAACGGTACGAGATCCCCGCCACCTTGTTCCTCGTCGGCCGGGCCGTGGGCCGCACCCGTGAATTCTGGTGGGACGCGGTGGATCGTGCCGTGCTGCACGACGCGGCTCTCCCCGAGGTTCTCCACTTCCCTTTCGGCAGCGGACCGCAGACGTACACCCTGCACGAGGCAGCCGGCGCCACCGTCGCGAATGCTGGGTGGCGGGCCGACGGGCACGACCGACCGACCCCGCGCCAACAGCTCTTCCGGACGCTCTGGGACGCCATCGTCGTCTTGGAGCCCGCCGAGCAGGACGCGGCGGTCGATCACCTCCTGGCGTGGGCGGGACGGCCCGTCGAGGCGCCCGCGGCACGTCGGCCGATGGACCCCGAACAGTTCGCACGATTCGCCGCGCACCCGCTGATCACCGTCGGCAGTCACACGCTTGACCATGCGTCGCTGACCGATCTGGCTCCGGAGATGCAGACCGAGCAGATCGTGGAGGGTCATCGGCGGGTGGCGGAACTCGCCGACAGTCAGGTCACCCGGTTCTCCTACCCGTTCGGTCGCTTCGATCGCAGCGCGATCCGCACCGTCGGCGAACTCGGAGTCGAACTGGCCTGCACCAGCGTTCCCCTGCCCGCCACCCTTGCCGACGACCGGCGGGTCCTACCGCGACTGCACGCGACCGACATGGACGGCGACCGATTCGCGAGGTGGTTGCGCGACGACCACCGCCTGCTCGCCGCGCCGTAGCTCAACGCCACCGTCGCGACAGCGGGTCAGACCGGCAGTCGTCCGCCGCTGGACCGACGGAGGTCAGCGAACGCCCGGATCGATGTCGAGGTGGCGGTCGCGACCGGTCGGGTCTCCGCGCTCCCGTCCGAGGCCACTTCCGACTTCGACACCATCACCACGTTGTCGATGTAGGGCTGGATCGTGCTCGTGTTCTGCACCGTGGCCACGATGACGAGTTGGAAACCGAACTTGCGGAACGCCGACAGCGCCTGCTGGGCGAACTGGGGGTCCGATTTCGAGAACGCCTCGTCCAGCATCAGTTGTGCGAAGATCGGCCGATTGTCGGAGCCGTCCGGACTCGCCAGGTTGAAGCTCAACGCGCCCGCCAGGCAGAACGCCATCAGCTTCTCCTGCTCGCCGCCCGAGTTGTCGCCGGCGTTGCTGTAGGTGCGGATCGTCGCCCCCGTGACAGCGTCGTGTTCCTCGCAGTAGAAGTCGAAACGGTTGCGCACGTCGAGGGCGTCGCGCGTCCATTGGCGATCCTCCGGGGTCACCCCGGCCAGTCGCTCCCGCAACTGCAGGATGTCGGTGTACTGCTCCAGGATCGCCTGCTCGTCGCCGAAGCTGACCGCGGTTGTGCGCTGCGAGATCTGGCGTGCGCGCTCGGTGAGGTCGGCGACCGCGGAGAGATTCTTGCGCCCGGGATGCAACCGGAGCCGTGTCCCGCTGTTGAAGGCCACCGCACCCAAACCGGTGTTGACGCGCTCGATCTGTTCGACGATGCGTCGTTCCTCTGCGTCGGCGGCCATGTGCAGGTTGAGAATCGCGCCGGGCGCCTGCTCGGTGATCAACCGTCGCATGCGCTCGTAGGCCGCCGGTAGTTCCCGCTCGTCGATCCGGCGACTCACCGCGACGTAGTCGTGGACCCGCTCGTCGAGGTCATCGCTGTCGTTGGGGACGGCGTCCGGGAACTCCTCGTCGTAGGAGTCGAGGATCCGGGCCAGTTCGTCGCGGGAGCGCCGCGCGTCGGCGCGCATCCGATCGCGATCCTTGGCCACCAGCTTGAGCAGCTCCTGCCGATACGGTTCGGGAGCGAGCACATCCAGCGTCGCACCGGACTCCTCACGAAACGCGTCCAGCGACTGCTGCGCCTGCTCGGCGATGTCCTCGGGCGCAAGACGGTCGACCAGCTCGAGCAGCTCGGTGCGCCTGCGGTCATGTCCGGCGATCTTGTCGCGCACGAGCGCGGCCTGGGAGATCGCGGCTCGCACCTGATCCCAGAGATCGTCGGCCTTACGCTGCAACGCGTCGGCGTCGGGATGCTCGTCCATCAGCAGCTCGTACTGTTGGGTGAGCTGGTCGACGCGGTCGTCGGCGGAGTCGGTGTCGATCTCACTCCACTGGGTGAACTGTTCACACACCCGCCGATAGGCATCGCGCCGCCGCTGTTTGTCGGTCCGGTCGAGCTCCAGGGTGGTGCTCGCCTCACGGGCGGCATCATGGGCTCGCTGCTCGTCGTCGAGTTCCGCCTGCAGTGCCTCGATCTTGGCTGCCACGTCCCCGACGAAGATGTGCTGGGACGGTCGCAGCGACTGCCGGTCATCCTTCACCGCCAGCTTCGCCGAGTCCTTCCGCAAGCCGCGATCCGTGACCGCCTTGGCGTGATCGGCGAAGTCCGTCGGCGAATCGACGCAGACATAATTGCCCAGTCGGGCGAGGATGGCCATCGCCTCCGCCGAGCACGGGTGCGCCGGATCGACTTCCTGCAGCGTCGCGCCGAGCGTCCCCGCGTCGGCGATGGGTGCCGCCCGGTTCTCCGCCCGGTGCAACTGGATTCGGCCCCGCATGTCGTGCGAGTTGACGAATCGGAGAGCGGCGCGAAAATGGGTGTCCGGCACAAGGAGCCGGAGTCCTGCTGTGCGCAGCACCTTCTCCACCGCGAGTCGCCATCGTTCCTGCCCCGGGCGCAGTTCGACGAGTTCGGCGACGTACCGGAGTTCGGACTCGTCGACCTGCAATCCACGCGCTACGGCCCGGCGCATCTCGTGCTCGGCTCGGGGCAGGGCCGAACCGGCCTGCCGCACCCGGTCGAGCTCGTCGCGCGCCGCGTCGCGTTGGGTGCGTGCGGCAACCTCGCGCGCCAGCGCGTCGGCGTAGTGCGCCTTGCCGGCCTCGAGTTGCCCGTCGATCCGGGTCGCCTCCTCCATCAGGTGCTCACGCAGCGACCAGAACTGTTCGGCATCGTCGGGGAGATCGAAGTCCAGCGCGGCGATCTTGTCTTCGTACGTACTGCGTCGGGTGGCGACGTCGCCGGCCGACCGGCGCGCGGTCGAGAGCTGTTCCTGCAGCGGCGCGAGGTCGCCGGTGGAGGTGGCGATTCGCGACAGCAGATGGCTGTGATCCTGCCGGAGCTGATCGTGCTGCGCGGTGAGGGCGGCGAGATCGGTGTCGAGCCTGGCGATCTGATCGTCGAGGTCGGCGATCTCGGGCTCGGCGGTGTGTCGACGGAGATTGTTGAG
Organism: Gordonia prachuapensis; assembly: GCF_036350515.1. Classification (NCBI taxonomy): domain Bacteria; kingdom Bacillati; phylum Actinomycetota; class Actinomycetes; order Mycobacteriales; family Gordoniaceae; genus Gordonia; species Gordonia prachuapensis. The sequence goes on from NZ_JAZDUE010000018.1 coordinate 94,769, forward strand.
ATACGCGCGAACGGCTGCGGTGTCGATCGTGTCGAGCACCGAGAACGTCGCCGACTCCGCGGCGTAGCGTTCCTGTATCTCCTCGATGTTGCCGAGGAGGGTCCGTTTGCGACGCGCCACATCGAGCAGCTCCCGCGCCTCGACCAGCGGATCGATCTGTTCGAGTGCGTCCTTGATGCCCACCACGCTGCTCGGTTCGTCCAGCATGAACTCCCGCACGAACTGGGCCAGCCCGCCAACGCTCTTGAGGGACTTGGCCTTTCCCAGAAGCTGTTGTGCCGCATCGGAACCACGGATACCGATGAGTGAGTACAGGGAAGCCAGGTACTTGCCCTCCCCCGGTCCGCCCCGCCATCCCAGATCGCGGAAGACAGCGGAGTTGTGGTTGGTCCGTGCCCACTCGTTGCACACGTCGACGATGTCGGTGTCACCGTCACGGATGTAGTACGCGCTGTGCGCGTCGGTCATCTTGCCGGCCGCGAGCCACTTGAGAACCAATCCGGTGATCGCCGCGCCCGATGTGGACGTGTACGTGACCGCGATCGCCGCCCACGCCGGACCCGTCCCCCGCAGGTACATGATCTCGCGCTGCGTGCCGGCACTGTCGCGACGCTCACCCCATGCGCCGCGCACATACTTTCCGACAGTCCTTTTTCCACTGGCCGACCCGGCCGCGGTGGCGTCGCCGGATGCGTTGAAGTTCCGACGGTGATCGGGCAGGAATGCCAGCGAAATGGCATCCAGCAGTGACGACTTCCCGCTTCCGGACGATCCCGTGATGAGCGATCCGCTCGCGCTGAACGGGATCGAGTGATACCCGTCGAACACGCCCCAGTTGATCAGCTGCAGCCGTGAGAGGTGGTACTGGTCGACCGGAGCGTTCACCAATCGTCTCCTTCATCGTCGATGCCGTCGTGGTCCTCGTCGCGGCCCGCGGCCGACTCCCTTCCGGCGGGATCGGGGGGCACGTCGCCGGACCCGACGAATTGTTCGAACTGTCGTTGTAGATCGGTGATCACGGAGGCGGTCATGACTGCGGAGATGACGGGGCTGACCGTGAAGGTGTCGGGATCGTCGCGGTGCTTGCGGAGGAACTCGATCTCTTCGAGCTTGTCGATGGCGCGGCCGATGCGTTTGTCGAACAGGGCCAGGTCGCGGTCGATGGTGTTGGTGACGCCGGCGAAGAGCTCGTGGATCTCCTCGCGGGTGATGATGACGTGCTCGTCGCGGGAGGCTCGCACGTGTTTTGCGAGGTGGAGCGCCAGGATTGCATCGTAGGTGTGGACCGTTTCACGTCTGAGGATCCTTCGGCCCCAACGCGAGTCGTATCCCGCCTGTTCCACATAGGCGACCTCGACTTCATCGACGATCCGGAGCCGTAGGTCGAGTTCGGAGAGACGTACGCGAAGGGCGTCCTGATATTCCAGGACCCAGGCCCAGAGCTGCGGTTGGCGGTCCCCGCTCACGTAGCGCCGGGTGAGGAGGTTCTGCAGCGCCCAGCACGCCCGATCGGGCAGGGCGCTGACATCGCCGTCGAATCGCGGTGCGTCTGCGGACTGTTCGAGTCCGGCCTTCTCGACCGCCGGAAGCGCGTCGAAGCCGGCGTAGTCCTCGGAAGGTCGGGCATCGCCGGGGTCATGGCCCTTGTCGGAGTCGGTTTCGGTGTTCACAGCGTGTCGACCTCCGCCGTCGGAATCGGTTCGGTGAATGTCAATGCGGGTACCTCGATGGCTCGGTCCTCCCCTTCCAGCGACCGGAACCGCACCGTCGTGAGGGCGCGATCTGCCGTCGTGTTCTCGTGGTCCGATCCGCCGGGTTGGGCCACCGCCCACGACCACAGCACGATCACATGGGCCAGATACGGCTCATCGAGTCGACCGACCAGCTCCGGCAGCGTCACCGGCCCCGTCTGAACGGCGGTGTTGACGGTCTCGGTGAGTTCGACCGTGTCGACCTGTCCGGCCAGCGATGCGAACGATCTCAGGTCGGCATTGCCGGTGGCGGGTACTGCCTGCGCCGCGGGTGCCCGATCGCGAATCTCGAAGGCCAGTCGGCCGATCGAGGTCACCTCCGGCGTGGCCAGGGGCAACTCGTAGGAGATCCGCCGGTCGGACAACGACGACTTGAGCAACTCGTGCGCGGTGGCGAGGGCCTCGTTGAGCTGCCGTGCGACCCCCCGGCTCTGTTCGAGTGTCCCGGACGCGACGAAGCGTCGGATGCGGCGTGCGCATCGTTGGCGGGTGCGGCCGACCTCGGCGATCTGCTGGGTGACCAGCTCGACGAAATTGTCCATCACCGCCCTCAGCCCGCCATCGATACCGGGCAACTGCGCGGTGACGGTGGCGATGTCGGTGACGAGGCGTTCGCGTTTGACGGGGTCCTGGATCATGTTGGTGAAGGCGTGATAGGACGCGCTCTGCGACGACTCGAGCAACGCCTCGTAGTCGTCGAACATCTGCCGCTGACGATCGCGATAGGCCAGATCGGAGTCGTGAGGATCGTCGAGCAGCGCTGTGGTGATCCGGTCGAGCATCGCGCCGTACTGTCCGATGTCGGACACGATCTGTTCCATCTGATAGGCGATCGCTCGGGCTTCGTCCTCGGCGAATCGCAGGTCGGGAGGGCGCCGCAGCCCCGCGTCCAGCTCGGCGAGTTCGGCGTCGAGCTCCGTGATCTGGTGCTCGATCTCGTCCCGGATCTGCCCGGGGTCGTCGGAGACCTGGCCGGCCACCCGTCGCAGCCCGGCAGCGATGCCGACGATGGAGCCTCCGGTGGCGACACTGTCAGCACGGCGCAGGCGCCGGACATAGTCGAGGACAGAGCGTGCCTCGGCGGTGAGCAGGCAGACATTGCGGCCGGTGGTGGTGTTCGGATCGGTGATCCGGTGCAGCCATCCCTGCTTGGCCCACAGTTTGATCAGCTCGAGTCCGCCGGCCTGGTCGCCGACGCCGAGTTCGGCGAGATCTCGTTCGAGCCGCACCGCGAGATCTGTCTCCGACCGTCGGGTCCCGAAGTCCAGATGGCGCTCCATCAGCGTCACGTACAGCGACGAGTTCGTCGCCGCGAACAGGCGGACGGCTGCCGAGCGCTGGATCGATCGGTTGGCCTCCCACGCCTGCGTCAGCGTGGACTGCTCTGTGTTCTCCATCGCCGCCTCACCGTGTGTTCGTCATCGCCGCCTGGGGTCACAGGGACAAGAGGACCCGAGGTAGTCTGCCATGCCCGCGGAGGACCACCACGGCCGTGTCGTCTGCCGGGGTCGCCGGTCGGGCTCGGGGCAGGTCGCCCGGCCCGGTGGTCACCACCGGTCGTTCAGAGCGGCAGGCGTCCAGACCGGCCACCGGGCGTCACCGACGAGGATGCCACCGGTGAACTCGGCCACCACCGTGGGTGCGACGGCTGATGCGTTGTCGTACACGGTGGCCTCGTCGACACGTCCGATGGCGTCGACGACCAGCGGCCACAATCGCCGGTACCGCGACCGGATCTTGGTCTCGGGTACCCGATGACCGCCCGCGGCGACTCGGTGCCGCACGCGCAGCACCGAGATGTCCTCGGGTACGAGCAGGACATGCAGGACGACGACGAATCCACGGTCGTGTGCGCGGTCGATGAGATCGAGTTTCGACGGATGGGAGAACACCGTCTCGGCGATGAACGACCGGCCGTCGGCGATCAGACGGTCCCGTGTGGCGGCCGCCGCCCTCGCCGCGTCGTACGACCGTGACTCGGCCTCCCCGGGCCAGCGTTGCCGAGCGATCAGGTCGGCGTTGACGAACACGCTGCGCGGGAGCAGTGGCCCCAGGGTCAGCTCGACGAACGTCGACTTTCCCGCCCCGTTGGGGCCGATCACCAGGTCGAGTCGCCTCACTCGGGCTCGACGACGCGCGTCGTGCCGTCGGGGCGATACTCGACGACGCGACCCTCGTCGTCGAGGGCGACCGTGGTGACGCCCCGTGCGGCGAGAGTGCCGCGATAGTCGGCGTCGGCCAGACTCTCCGAGATCCGCGCCCGCATCTCGGCGTTGAACGCGCGGCCCTCGTCATCGCTGAGATCCGCCACCGAACGGGTTCCGCCGAGGGCGGCCTGTACCTTCGCCACTCCGGCGGTCTCGTAGCCGGTCACGGCTCGGCCGACCCGCGCCCAGTGCTCGAGTTGCTGGCGCCCGGTGCGCTGTTGTCGACGGCCCTCGGTGATCGCGCTGTCGACCAGGTCGGCGTCGAACCGGGTCACCTTGTCGGTGGAACGTGGCATCACGGACTCCTCGTGTAGCAATCTGCTACCAGGGTAGCTCCTTGCTACGGCAGGTCGCCAGCCGCGGCATCCGGGGCCGGCGAAGTCGCGGCCTCAGGTTTCACCTCGACGATCTGCACGAGGTTCCCGCACGTATCGTCGAAGACGGCCATGACGGCAGTTCCGATGTCGGTCGGCGCCTGGGTGAACACGACACCGAGTTCGGTCAGACGCGCATGCTCCGCAGCTGCGTCGTCGACGGCGAGTTGGATCAACGGAATCCCGTCCGCCACCAGCGCATCGCGATAGGGGCCCACGGCGGGATGGCCGGCTGGTTCGAGGAGCAGTTCGGGTCCGCCGGGCGACTCCGGGGAGACCACAGTCAGCCATGCGGCGTCCCCGAGGGGGATGTCGTGGTGCTTCTGGAAGCCCAGCACCTCGGTGTAGAACTCCAACGCCTTGCGCTGATCGTCCACGAAGACACTGGTCAGTTCGATTCGCATGGGCTCATTCCTTTCTGTTGGTCTCGCCGCTTGATGGCGCGTCGTCGGGTGGCCACCGCCGCGTGATCTCCCGGAGTGGGCCCGGGGTGAAGTAGTGGAATTTGGTGCGGCCGCGTCGCTCGGTCGCGATGAGGCCGGCTGCCTCGAGGGTGGCGAGGTGCTGCGAGATGGCTTGTCGGGTGAGCGTTACACCGTGGTGCATCGCAAGCGACGAGCAGATCTCGAACAGGCTCTGGCCGTCGCGCGCCGCCAACTCGTCGAGGACGAGGCGCCTCGTCTCGTCGTCCAGCGCGCGGAACACATCGGCCACCCGCTGACTATATGCAAGTAAGTACTTGCATATCAAGCACGGGCACCCACGTCGTCTCTACGATGGGCCACGTGGTGATGGCAGATCGTCCCGAGGTGCAGACGGCGTCTGGTCCAATGACCGCCCTGACCGTGGTGGGGCTGGCCGAAAGCCTGGTGAACGGACTCGCACGCGTGCCGCTGCGGCGACCGTGGGAGGGTCCGGGCGGGTTGCTGGACAATCTCGGCCAATCTGTGACGCGCCAGGTCGTCCGGTCCTTCATGGGCTATTCGATGGGTCTGCCCATCGAGGAGTTCCGGTCGATGGAGAAGGTCCTCGACGACATCTGCCAGGCCGTGATGCCGCCGTTCATCGCATTGAGTGACGGCGTCGAGATCACCAGCGACACGGTCGGTGGTGTGCCCGGTCTCTGGTGCCGCGCCAAGGCGAGTTCCGATGCGTACGTCGACGACGCCGACGACAAGCAGGCCATCGGCGCCACCATCCTGTACCTGCACGGCGGTGGCTACATCGGCACCTCCCCGATCATGTACACCGCCTTCGCAGCAGCGTTGGTGAAGCACACGGGATACGAAGTGTTCATCGCGGACTACCGGATGGCCCCGGAGTTCCCGTTCCCGGCGGGTGTACTCGATGCTGCAGCCGTCTACCGCGGGTTGCTCGAACGGGGTGTTGCACCGTCGCACCTGGTGGTGGCCGGCGACTCCGGCGGGGGCGGGCTGGCCACCTCACTGATGTCCCAACTGCAGGCCGAGGCTATGCCGAAACCGGCTGCGGTGGCGTTGTTCTCGCCGGAGGTCGACCTCGACCTGGACCGCCCGTCGATCACCGACAACGCGCAGCTCGACATCCTGCCGTGGAACGTGCCGGTGGCGCCGTACCTGCACGGGGTGCAACCGAACGACTCCCGTGTGTCAGCGGTGTACGCCGAGCTCGACCCGGACTGGTTTCCGCCGACGTTCGTGTGCTGGGGTGCCGACGAGATGTTCCGCGACGGCATCCAGGCGTTCGCCGCCGCGCTCGAGGTGGCCGGCGTGCGCGTCTACGCCATGGAGGAGTACGGGATGTTCCACGTGTTCCCCATCCTGATGCCCTGGGCCGAACCCTCCCGACGGGTGTTCCGGGCACTCCATGAGTTGGCAGGCCGGCACATCACCGCCGATCCCGATGCCGAACAGACACACTGATCTCCATCCGGGTGAATGAATTCCGGGCTCCCGATGCTCGCACGGGCACTTCTCCCTGGTGCTTCGTCGTAGCCTCACCACATGTCGATGAGTCGCCTGCTGATCCTCGCCGTGAGTGCCGTCGCGACGACGGCGTTGATCACCGGATGCGCCGACGACACCGATGACGGGGCGTCGGAGACGGTTCCGATCTCGGGCCCGACCAGCGCGACCCAGACGAGTGCGTCCCAGCCGAGTCCCGCGGCCACCGCGACCCCGGTGGGCACGGCAATCATCGAGGTCACCGGGGAAGGCGCAGTGGACCTGACCTATCGCATCAACGGTGGCGCCGAGCAGACCGAGCAGGGCGTGATATTGCCCTGGGAGAAGACATATTCCGTATATCCGGAATTGGAGACGTCGGTGACGGTCGAGTCGGGCGCCCGGACCGTCGGCTGCACGATCACGATGGGTCAGCATCTCGTGGCCTTCGAGAACGAGCCCAGTCCGACATGTGGGTTCGCCTAACGGGGTTGACCCCTGGGCCGCGCGGGATGATGCCGCACCCACGGCGCGGACTGTGGCGGTTACCCCACCGTTACCGACATCCCGAAGGGGTTGCGATCACGAGCCGAGGGCACAGGGACTCCGACAACCGGATAGCGTCGGTTTCCGGAGGTGGTCAGGGTGGCTCGTCATCCATCGTCAGACCCGTTGTGGCTCTTCGGTGATCAGCTCGGGCGGCACATCCACTCGGCGCCCGGCAATGAGGAGCGGGAGGTCGTCCTCATCGAGTCGTCGGCAGCGTTCGGACGGCGCGGAGGGCATCGTCAGAAGGCGCACCTGCTGCTCTCCGGGATTCGTCATCTGGCTTTCGAGCTCGGTGACCGCGCCGAGTTGTGGCAAGCCGCCGGGTACCGCGACGCCCTGGTCGAACTCGGGCGACCGGTCGTGGTGCACGAACCGTCGTCCCGGGCTGCATCGGAGTTCGTCCATCGGCTCGCCGACGAGGGGCTGGTGTCGGAGATACTTCCGAATCCGTCGTTCGCGCTGTCTCGAGACGACTTCACCGCGTGGGCGGGTGATGCCGAACGGTTCCGGATGGAGGACTTCTACCGCTTTCAGCGCCGACGGTTCGGCATCCTGATGGACGGTGACCGCCCGACCGGCGGAGCGTGGAACTTCGACCGCGACAACCGGGAACCCCCGCCCCGACGCGATACGTTGGGGGTACCCGACCCATGGTGGCCCAGCGAGGACGACATCGACGAGCAGGTGCGCGCCGACCTCGATGACCTGGATGTCGCGTTCGTCGGCGAGGACGGCCCCCGGCTGTTCGCGGTCACCCACGACGAGGCCCAGAACGCATTGCGGCACTTCATCGATCATCGACTCGCCACCTTCGGCCGTTGGGAGGACGCGATTCTTGGTGCGGACTGGGCGATGTCACATTCGCTGCTGTCGGTGCCGTTGAATCTGTCACTGCTGAGCCCCATCGACGTGGTCGAGGCGGCCGAGGACGCGGTTCGCGCCGATGCCGTCGACCTCGCCGCCGCGGAGGGATTCATCCGGCAGATTCTGGGATGGCGCGAGTTCGTCTGGCACCTGTACTGGCACTTCGGCCCGGACTACACCACGCAGAACCGTCTCGACGCCCATGTGCCGCTACCCCGCTGGTTTCGGGAGCTGGACGCAGACGCTGTGGACGCCCGGTGTCTGTCCGACGCGCTCGGCGGCGTACGCGACCGTGGCTGGGTGCACCACATCCCTCGCCTGATGGTATTGGGCAGCCACGCCCTACAGCGCGGATACGACCCGGCAGAACTGACCGAGTGGTTCCGAGCGACCTTCGTCGACGGATTCGACTGGGTGATGCCTGTCAACGTGATCGGGATGAGTCAGCACGCTGACGGCGGCGCGATGGCCACCAAGCCGTACACCTCGGGCGGCGCGTACATCTCGAAGATGTCGGACCTGTGCCGGTCGTGCGCGTTCGACCCGAAAAAGCGCCTGGGTGAGGACGCGTGCCCGTTCACCGCGGGGTACTGGGCGTTCACCTACCGCCACCGGGAGCTGCTCCGGTCCAATCACCGCACCGCGCGGGCGGTCTCGTCGATGTCCCGGCTCGAGGACCTCGACGCCGTCGTGGAGCAGGAGCGTCACCGCGAGTCGTTCTGACGGGTGGTCACACCAGTGGCCGCCCGAGTCGGCATCGCAACCGGACATCCCACAGCAGTGCCCGGAATCCCATCTGCGACAGCCATAGTGGTTGGCGCCGTTCGCGATCGACGTATCGCTGGACGTAGCCGTCGAACCATTCCTGGTCGGCGTCGGTCCACTCCACGCGCAAGGCGTCCCGGAATGCCTGGGGCAGATAACCGATGGTGCGCCGATACTTGACGGGTCCATAGCGCTTCTGGATCTCGGGGTGGGCATACCCGAAGTTCGCGATGTCGAGCAGGAAGTCTCGGACCTCGTCGCTGATCTGGATCTTCGCGACCTGCTCGTCCCAGTAGCCCTGGAACTTGTCGCGGTCGGCCGGCCACATCTCGGCCGGCATCTGCAAGGTCGTACCGCAGACCTTGCCCTGTTGGTAGAAGGTCTCCCGGTCCGGCCCGGTCAGGGGGCCGTGCACGCGTTCGTAGATGTCCTCCCAGCCGTAGTAGAGGCAGGCGGCGACCCACAGCTGCAGGCGCGGATCCATCGCGTTGTACTCAACCGGACTCTCGGCGTCCGATCGCACCTGGACGTGTTGGCGGTTGACCGCCTGACGGAAGCGTCGCCGGTCGTCGGCGGTGCCCATGGCGGCCACCGCCAGATACGACGCCGTGGTGCGGGCGCGTTTCACCGGGTGTCGGTCGAGCCGTCCGCTCTCGACGGTGCTGCGCGCCACCCCGTATCCCACGGCCGGATTGGCCAGCTGCATGATCACGTTGGCCGTGCTCATCGTCTGCCCCATGGACAGCAGGGACTGGGCGAAAAGGCTGCTGTCGATGGCGTCCATCTCCGCCCGCGACATCCGTTCGGTGTGGGTGCTCATTGTCCCACCTCATTCTGACTACGCATGTCGTCAGAATAGCGGACCGACGTTCCCGGGTCCACCGCCTGCTGCGCGCGATGGTCGAGGTGTGGAGACGAAGAACACCATTCACCTGCTGTTTGCGTGGGTAGCCTGGACGTGTCGATGAGGACAACCGGACGAGGTGCGCCGTACCCGGACTGCGACAAGACGGCGCCTGGAGGTTCGGAAAGGTCATGTCGTGGATCGTCTTGGTGGTATCCGGTGTGTTGGAGGCCGTGTGGGCCACCGCATTGGGTAGATCCGAGGGTTTCAGCAAACTCACACCGACCGTGGTGTTCGGTGTGGCCCTGGTGTTGTCGATGGCGGGGCTCGCGTATGCGATGCGCGACCTGCCGACCGGTACCGCATACGCGGTCTGGGTGGGCATCGGCGCTTCGCTGACGGTCATCTTCGCGATGGTCTCGGGCGCCGAGACCGCATCTCTGCTCAAGGTCGGCCTGATTCTGACGATCGTCGCATCGGTGGTCGGCCTGAAGCTGGCGCACTGACGCCCGGGAAGCGGCGACACATCGGCAACAATGGTCGGTGTGACCACGCGACGACAGATCGCCGATGTCAGGGTGCGCTTTCGCGCGACCTCTCACGCGGCATTCGATTATCTCAGCGATCCACGCAACCGCCCACACTGGCAGTCGTCGCTGCGTGCCATCGACGAGCTCTGCGAACCCGGCGATCGTCGCGGAGACGTGGGGACGAGCTGGATTGATCGCACCGTGGTACCGGGGGTCTCGCCGCGACTGGAAGTGGTCGACTGTCAACCCGGCGTTCGTTGGAGCGAGGTCGGTGGCTGGAACGTCGTCGATGCCCTGCTGACGCTGTCGTTCACCGACGTCGACGGGGACACGGAGGTCCGCGCTCAGGCATACCTCACGGTTCCGAGCGTTGTCGGTCCCGCCGTTCTCGCACTACGGCTGCTCACGCCCGGCGCGTTGCGGCACGATCTGCGTCGGGCCGCGGCACTGCTCGCAGCCGACGCCCCGAGCGCATGATCAGCGCACGGGATCCGGTTCGAAGCAGATCCGGATCGGTCGGATGACCGCGCGGTGTGTGATCCCGTCGTCGTCGAGTATCCACACGGTCGCGTTGATGTGCCCGGGTGAGATCTGTTGACCCGTCAAGTGCAAGACGGCCGGCCGCTCCCCGACGTACACCGGCCGGACGAACCGGGTGTCGCAGGCGGTGATTCGGTTGCCGTTGTGGTGCGCCCAACGCTGGGCGTACTTCAGGACCAGGGCGATCAGCAGAAAGCCGTGGGCCACCGGCGCGGCGAGGCCCGCGGCGTGGGCCGCCGCCGGGTCGATGTGGATCGCATTGGTGTCGCCGGATGCGCGCGCATACCGCCGGACCCGGTCGAGCGTGAGAATCTCTTCGACATCCCAGAGCGGTGCCGAACCGAGCCGGTGGCCCAGAACGTCACTCATGGCGAGGCCCCCGTCGAGCGGAAGACGAGCGTCGACGTGGTGTCGGCGATCGGAGGCCCTTCGCCCTCGGCGAAGATGTCGCTTCGGATGTCGACCTGGGTGGCCCCGGCCCGATGGCGGACGTGCGTCACGGTCAGCACCCCGGAGAGCCGGTCACCCCGCCGGGGTGGCCGGTGCAGGTGCACCGACTCCGCGGTGTGGACGAGTCCGTCGCGCGGCACGACACCGGAATCCATTGCCTGATGGGCGAGTTCGACACTGATGCGGAAGATGACGGAGAGTGGGCATGGGTCCTGACCGTCATCGACGACGTCGACGAACGATGCGATGAGCTCGTCGTCGACCGCAACCGCGCCGGGTGTCCGGAACGCCATACCCGCGACCAGCTCTGTTGCCATGATTCACGTTAGCGAATCGGCGTAATGTTGCCAACAAAGACTGTCGGCGCGCAGTGGGTGATCGTTCAGCCGTCCTGACCGTTGGGCACGACCAGGGAGTGGTCGAAGGCGTACACGATCGCCGCGGCACGGTCCCGCAGGTCGAGTTTGGTGAAGATGTGGTTGACGTGACTCTTCACCGTGACCTCCGAGATGAACAGCCGGCCACCGATCTCGGCATTCGTGTGCCCGCGGGCCATGAGTTTCAGCACCTCGATCTCGCGTTCGGTGAGCGGATGGTCCGTACCATCCGGCGTCGGCGGCGCGGAGCGCCGAAAGCCGTGCAGCACACGGGCGGTCACCGCCGGATCGAGGAACGCACCGTCGGCGACGACGGCGCGTACCGCCCAGATCAACGACTCGGCGGGCGAATCCTTCAGGATGAAGCCCGCCGCACCGGCGCGCAGCGCGCCCGACAGCAACTGATCGTCGTCGAAGGTGGTCAGCACCAGCACGGGTGGTGGTTCCGCGAGGCGGCGCACCGACGCCGTGGCAGTGATGCCGTCCACGTGTCGCATCCGCAGGTCCATCAGCACGATGTCGGGCGAACAACTTGCCACCGCGGTCACGACCTCACCTCCGTCGCCGCACTCCCCCACGATCTCGAATCCGTCTCGCACCCGGAGGATTCGACGCAGACCGGTTCTCACCAGTTCCTGGTCGTCGACCAGCAGCACCCGGATCGGTGATGCGCTGAGCGGCAGAGGGTGGGTCGATGTCATCAGACCGCCGCCTCCGCGTGTCGCGGGTCCGGTGGGAAGCTGGCACGGACCACCCACGAATCGCTGTTGCCGGTGGCATCCACCACCCCGCCGAGCAATCGCGCCCGCTGCTTCATCCCTTCGATTCCGGAGCCGTCGGTGCCCAGGCGAACGCTGGGCGTGTAGGGATTCCGCACGGAGAGGGTGACCGCATCCTCTGCGCGCAGGGTGACCGAGGCTTCCGGGTTCGGCGCATGCTTGACGACATTGGCCAGGGACTCCTGTGCGATCCGATAGAGTGCCGTCCCCACCGGTGCCGGGACGGCGGCGACGTCACCGATGATGTCGAGGGTGACGATCAGCCCCGCCCGGCGGTACTCCTCGACCAGCTTCTCGACATCACACACCCCCGGCGTGGGCGCTGCGTCCGCGTCGTCGGTGCCGAGGACCTTGACGATATAGCGGATCTCGGTCATCGCCTGTCGGCCCAGCCGCTCGGCGTCTTCCAGGGCTTCGAGGGCGTCGCCGCGGTCGCCGTCCTCGAGCGCCCGGCGCGCACCGGTCACGTTGAGCATGGTGATCGACAAGGAGTGGGCGATCACGTCGTGGACCTCACGTGCGATCCGTCGTCGTTCATCGAGCGCCGCGCGATCCGCACGGACCCTTTGGTCGCGGACTTCGTTCTGCGACAGCAACTTCTGATAGAGCATCATGTAACCGACGAGCCAGCCACACAGGACGGCCAGCAGCGCGGCGGCCGGCGACTCCAGATGATCGGTCGCGGCCGCGACGACGATCACGCAGATCGACAGCGCAGCCACGCCCAGGCTTGCGCGCAGCGACTCCATTGCTGCCGCGATGGCGGTGGTCAGTGCGAGAAACAGCGGGGCGATATCGAGCGGGACCGGATCCATCAGCATGAGCCCGGTCGACACCGAGGCCAGAATGGTGCACGGTAACTTGCTCTGCAACTTGAGATCGAGCAGCAACGACAGCAGCGCGACCGCTGCGCCCCACAAGACCCACCAGGGTGGCGCGATCGGCAGCCGCTGAATCACCGCTACGACGATGATCACGAACGAACCGGACACCGTCACCACCGGATAGAGCAGCGGATATCCGTCACCCGCCAGTTCCATCCGGCTGCGCAACCACCTGATCGCCGACCTCACCGGTACAACGATAGGCGGTTCACGTGGCCGTTCATCGCATTCTGGGTGGATGCCGACCTCCACCCGGGGGTGGAGGCGGATTCCGTCCTCGGCACGGAGATCGGAGTGGGGTCGCCCGCCTAGCGTCGTCTGTGTGATCAGCAGTTCCGGCTACTCGAGGTGAGGGTTACGACGATGAACGGACTTGCGCTTTCAGGCAGATGGTATCCCGTGCCCGTGGACGACTTGCCGCACGGCATCGTCGTGGTGGGCTACAGCGGTACGTCGTCCTCGCGTGATGCTGCTCTGGCACAGGCTGATTCAGCCGACCCGAGCTGCCGCATCGCGCTGGTCATGGCGATCGAGCCACCGCGTTCACCGCGCTCGGACACATTCTTGCACGATGAGCTGAAGTCGGAGGCGTACCTGCTCTCCGACGGCGCGATCGTCGACGAGCAGCTGCGGCACGCAAGAGAATTGGTGGCACGGCGAACGACCGCGGCGGTGACGGGTGAGGCCATCGTCGCGGACCCGGTTCGGGCGCTCGTCGGTGCGGTGGCGCGTCATCGGGCGACCGCGGTTGTCGTCGGCATGCGCAAGTCCCGCCCGACCGGTCAGGTGCGACGGATCGCGCGTGAGCTTCCCGACGGGGTCGACCTCTTCGCCACCGATGGTCTGCACCATGTCCGGCTGGCAACGCGGTCGGCGGTATCGGAGCGGAGGCGTAGCCCGATCCTGCGACCAGTTGCCGGACCGGCAGGCGCATGACCACACCATCGGGTCACGGGTTGGTCATCCGCCACGCCGTGGGGCTCACCCCGAACCGATCATGGAAGCGGTGGGCGAAATGGGTGGGGTCGGCGAAACAGAATCTGCGGGCGACGGCAGCGACCGAGAGGTGACGCTCGGTCAGCAGCGTCTGGGCGGCAGTTTCGAGGCGCAGTGTGATGATGTGATCCTGCAATCGGATACCGGTCGCCTCCCAGTGTTTGTACAACGACCGCACGGAGACATTGTGGGCCCGTGCGATCGTCGCGGCGGACAACTCGGGGTCGGTGAGGTGCACCTCGATGTGGCGCCGGACGCGAGGTATGAGGGCGGTGGGATCTGAGTCGGGTACGGCAGCCGTCGGGTTCCCCGCGGTCGTGTCTGCGGCGTCGATGATCAGTGCACGGGTCAGTTGATTGGCGGTCGCATTCAGTTCGGTCAGAAGAGCAGGCTCACGGAGGGCCACCGTTCGTAGTTCGCCGAGGAACGACCGGTAGAGCCGATAGTGCGCATGCGTCGGACGTAGGGTCATCGCCGCCCTCCGGATCGACGACGGTGGAAGATTCAGCTGGTTCGCCTCCACGAAGATCACCACAGCCGATCCACGGTCCGATCGACGAAAGTCGAACGGGCACGCCGGATCGACGATGATCAGGGAGGCCTCGTCCGACGTCGACTCGATGGTCACTCCGTGGTGCCGGTGCGTCCACGCACCCGCTGATATCGCGGCCACGGCCACCCGGTCGTAAGGCTGTTGCGCGAGGCGTGCCGCGCTGGTCGACACCGCAACCGGATCGGATGCGACGTCCATGAGGGACGTGCCGTCGCCGATCTGCCAACTGCTGACCGTCGCATGGAATCCGCGATGCCGCATCAACGGTGTCACGGTCGCGGTGGGCGCTCCGCCGGCAGTGATCAACGCGGTGCGCAGGTCGTCGGACAGGCCCGGGGACACACGCCCTTCGGTGTCGAGCAGCAACCCCATCGTCGTCCCGCCGTGTCACTCGGCCCCGGGCGTCGAACCGAGACGCCGGGTGTTCAACTGGCGCCAGGTTCGCGGCGACAGACCGTACATGAGCCGGAAGCGCCGACTGAAATGAGAGTCGTTGGCGAAGCCGCAGCGCCGGGCGATGGCTCTGATCGGGAAGGCGAGCATGTCGGGGTGTGCGAGTTCGTCGCGGGCGCGTTCGAGGCGTTCGGCGATGATCCATTGTTCGAGGCTGAAATCGGCGGCGGAGCACAGCTTGAACAGGTGGCGCTGCGAGATCCCATGGGCCGCGGCGACCGACGCCGGTCCGAGCCGGGGGTCCGAGAGGTGCCGTCGGACATAGGACCGGATTCTCGGTAGGAGCATCTCCGCCATCGCGCCGCGCGCATAGTCGACGTCGTAGGCCGACGCCAGCAGGGTGCGGACCAGATCGATGTTGGCCTCCCCCAACGTCTGCGCCGCGTCGGAGACGCTCAGGGCGTCCGCACGGACGGTGAGCTCGTTGATGTGGGTGACGACCATCTGATGGATCGGACTGGCGGCGAGTCGATCTGCCGCGGTGCGGATGACCTCGTGTGGCAAGCCGACCGCCTCCACGGGCACGTGGAGACATCGGGAGGCACCGGGGAGCGTGCC
This sequence comes from Gordonia prachuapensis, assembly GCF_036350515.1. Lineage (NCBI taxonomy): Bacteria > Bacillati > Actinomycetota > Actinomycetes > Mycobacteriales > Gordoniaceae > Gordonia > Gordonia prachuapensis. The sequence continues at coordinate 110,165 of NZ_JAZDUE010000018.1, forward strand.
CTTCAACTCGTAGTCGTAGGTCGAGTTCAGGTCCATGAGCATGAGTTCGTTCGGACGCGCGTAGCGTTGGGTCCCGAACTGCTCTTGCTTGCCGATGCGGTTCTCGTGCACCGCGATCGCCAGCATCTCCCCTGGCCCCGACCGGATCTGATTCGTCGTCCGGACGAGCCTGAACCCGGTCATCTCGGCGCGGAAGATCCTGGTGTCGCCGTAGGTCCACACGTCCATCCGCGAGGCCACCTGTTCGGCGTTCTCCAGTTCGACCGTCGACGGCACCGATTGCTCCTGCATCGCGGCGCAGGTCGCCTCGACCCGGTCCGATGGATGGAGCACGTCGGTATTGAAGACCATGACCATGTCAGTACGCCATCTCGTCAGTCCACCTCAGCGCCGCTCGTCGGATGGTCGATCTGCGCGCCGTTCCTCCGCGGAGATCCGCTGCCAATCACGTGGTGATACCCCATAGGCTGCCGTGAACTCCTCGATGAAGTCGGACGTGTTCCCGAAGCCCCATCGTCGCGACTGTTCGGGATGCCACCCGGATGCCTGACGCGCCAGTGTGTGGTGCGCCAGCCGGAGACGCTCCGCGACGATCCACCTGTCGAGGTCGAACTGGGTGGACGACGAGAGATCCCGGATCTGGGCCGTGGACACACCCAGATTATCCGCGATCATCCTCGCCGACAGGTCGAGATCGCGCAGATGGCTGCGGACGAAGTCCATGACCATTCGTGTCAGTGCTTCCGGGGGCGGGGCGCTCTCGGTCATCACGTGGGTGTGATCGGCCCGACCGCCCCGAGCGGATCACTCAGGCGCCGGCGGCGGCCAGCACGATCGCCGACACGGCGTCGGGTCGCGAGACGAGCGACGCGTGCCCCGCATCGATCTGGGCAGTGCGGCCGGGTGCGGCTCGCGATGCCATGAAGCGCTGCAAAGCAGGCGGGATGACCCGGTCCTGGCCGGAGATCAGGTACCAACTAGGAACTTTCCGCCATGACGGGTCACCCGAGGGCTCGAGATTCGCCACCAGCGCGGCCGACTTCTGATGGGCGTACATGTCCGCGGCCGTGGCGGCGTCGACATCCTGCGCGAAGATCTCGTGGAAGTAGGGTTCGGCGATGTAGCCGTCGACGTTCTTGCCGCCGGGTACGGTCGCGTCGTCGACGATCTTCAGTTGCAGCGCCGGCGGAAGTAGCCGACTACCGGGGTAGGTCAACGGATTCAGCAAGCCCTGGACGAACTCTCCGCGCTCCGGCGCGAAGGCGGCGATGTAGACGTTCGCGACCACATCGGGGTCGTGCGTATTGGTGATGACCGCGCCACCGTAGGAGTGTCCGACCAGCACGATCGGACCGGTGATGGTCGCGAGCTGCTTCTCCAGCAAGGCCGAATCGTGAGCCGGTCCACGCAGAGGGTTGTCGAAGGTCTGGACCGGATAGCCGGCGGCGGTGAGTGTCGCAGCGACGTCCCGCCATCCCGACGAGTCGGCGAACGCCCCATGGACGAGGACAATCGTCGGCCTTGGTTCGACGGCACCCGCAGGCGCGGACACGCCGAAGAGACCGAGCACGATGCCGACGACGATGAACGCTCCGAGTAGAACACTGCGGCCCGGGCGGTTTCGCGAGAAGGAGGACATCACCGAATCCCTTTCATGTGTGCGGGACTCAACGTTATGGTGCGGACATCGTCCCGACCTGGTGCACGGTGCACGAGACTGTTCTGTGCGTGCACCATTCGTGACTGTCGATTTACGAATGCGACGCGTGGTGCCACCGTGCTCTGTGAGGACAGAACTGTGCACGCTGGGCCAGCGTGCCGGACGGCGGCGCCACTAGGGTGCGATCCCACAGACCATGCGCCGAGACGGTCTCGGAGCCTGCGCACCCGCCCGCCGCGGGGATCGGAGCACAACATGACACCCTCGCCGCCGGACACGGTCGTACTCGTCCATGGCCTCTGGATGACCCCGCGAAGCTGGGAGAACTGGGTCGCCTACTACGAGAGCAAAAAATTGCGCGTCCTCACTCCCGCCTATCCGGGATTCGAGGTGGAGGTCGAGGCCCTTCGCGCCGATCCGCAAGTGATCGCCGACGCCACCGTCGACGACACGGTGGACCATCTCGCCGGAATCATCGACGAACTGCCGTCGCCGCCCATCATCATCGGCCACTCGTTCGGCGGCACGCTGACCCAACTACTCGTCGACCGCGGACTGGGTGCGGCCGCGGTCGTGGTCGACTCGGCCCCGACAGAAGGGGTGCTGGTCAATCCGCCCTCGCAGCTCAAGTCGCTCTTCCCGATCCTCAAGAATCCCGGCAACAGACACAAGGCCGCGGGTTTCACTGCCGAGGAGTTCCACTACTCGTTCACGAACACCCTCACCGCCGAGGAATCGCTCGCCGTCTACGAGCGCTACGCCATCCCGGCGCCGGGATCGTGGGTGTGGCGATACGGGGTGTTCGCCAATCTGACCCCACGCCATCTGGAGACCGCCGTCGACTACTCGCGTGACGATCGCGCGCCATTGCTGTTCATCGCCGGCGGAGCCGATCACATCATGCCGCCGTCGGTCAACAAGTCGAACGCCCGGAAGTATCGGAAATCGAAGGCGGTCACGGACTATCACGAGTTCCCGGGTAGGTCGCACTGGACATGTGCCGAGCCCGGTTGGGAGCAGGTCGCCGACTACGCGCTGGACTGGGCGATGGAACAGGTGACCGGCGCAGCCCCGACGGGTCCGACCCGCCTGGTCGAATAGCTTCCCGTCGCCGGCCGAGTCCGCCTGCCGCTGGCCGAGTCCCCCAACCGCTGGTCGAGTCCCCCCGCCGCTGGTCGAGTAGCTGCGAGCCGCTAGGCGAGCAGTGTATCGAGACCTCTTGAGCGGCACTAGATCTCGATACGGCCCTCGCCTAGTACTACAGCCGTAGATCGCGGTTGGTGGGAATGCTGCGGCGTGTTTGCGCAGTTCAGAGCGGTTGTCGGGGCATGATTCAGAATTTGTGACGAAACCAAATACGCCCACGACAACCGCGGATTTGAGCCTAAACCATGACCGGTGGCGGGCTGGGCTCGACGCGCTGATCGATACCATCGCGCCGCGGTTCGCCCGCCATGACGCCGCCCGTAACGCGGGCGCGTTCCTGCTGTCGGTGCTCTCGGCGTTGGAGACCAAGAACTGTTGGACGATGGCGGAGATGGCCGGGCACGCCAGCCCGGACAGGTTGCAACATCTGCTGTCTCGCGCCAAGTGGGAGGCCGACGATCTGCGTGAAGATCTACAGCGCATGGTCATCGACGGTCTCGGCACCGAGCACGCGGTCCTGGTCGTCGATGAGACCGGCGATCTGAAGAAGGGCACCAACACCGTTGGAGTGCAACGCCAGTACACCGGAACCGCCGGACGGATCGAAAACAGTCAGGTCGCGGTGTATCTGACCTATGCCACCCGCTCCGGACATGCCCTGATCGACCGCGCCCTGTATCTGCCCGAGTCCTGGACTGACGACCCCGACCGTTGCGCCGCCGCCAAAGTGCCCGCAGATGTCGGATTTGCCACCAAACCTGTGCTGGCCGCACAGCTGATCACCCGAGCCCTCACCGCCGGTATCGCGGCCGACTGGGTGGCCGGCGACGAGGTATACGGCCACGACCCGAAGCTGCGAAGTATGCTTGCCGCCAACAGGATCGGCTATGTGTTGACCGTCGGGTGTCACCGTCAAGTCATCGTCGACGACTACTACATCCGGGCCGACGATCTGGCAGAAACGGTACCCGAGCGCGCCTGGAAACGACTCTCGGCCGGTGACGGCGCCAAGGGGCAGCGCTGGTATTCCTGGGCGCGCGTCAGGGTCTACGAACCGGATCTACCCGGTCATCACTGGATGCTGATCCGCCGCAACGACACCACCGGCGAACTGGCCTACCACCGCTGCCACCATCCCCGGCAGGTGTCGCTGGCCGCGCTGGTCGCAGTCGCCGGGCGACGCTGGACGGTGGAGGAATCCTTCCAATCCAGCAAGGGGCTGACCGGTCTGGATCAGCACCAGGTCCGCACCTGGACGTCGTGGCATCGCTGGACCATCCTGGTCATGCTCGCCCACGCCTTTCTGACCATCACGACCGTCGCTGAACGAGCCCGCGAAACCCCTGACCCCACACTGATTCGATTAAGCGTGAACGAGTTTCGACGACTACTCATCGCCCTGATCCTGACGCCCCTGCACACCAGCACACGACTGCTCGACTGGTCACGATGGCGAAGACAACACCAGCAACGAGCCCGACAATGCCACCAAAACCGCAGGTCAAAACCACACTAGACCCGATCTACGGCTGTAGTACTAGCGGCTCGGCCCTACTAATGGGAGCTACTGGGTCTGGTCGTGAGTTTGGGTCAGACTTGGTGTTGGTGGCTGCTGCTGGGTGAGCACTCGTGCCTACGGAACCGTTGATGGCGAGTTCTGGATCGAGACCGTGCCCC